>DATBLG010000074.1:0-18656 GCA_036555485.1 Gemmatimonadales bacterium
CTCGATGCCGCGCACCTTGGTCTGGCCGTCGCTCATGACGGTGGTCATCCCGTCCATCTGCGTGCGGATCGCGGCCGTGGCGCGGGCCACCTCCTCGGCGGCTCGGGCCGATTCGTCGGCGAGCTGGCGTACTTCTTCGGCGACGACTGCGAAGCCACGTCCGTGCTCACCGGCGCGGGCCGCCTCGATTGCGGCATTGAGCGCGAGCAGGTTGGTCTGGGACGAGATGCGGCGAATCAGATCGACGAAGTCGTCGATCGCCGCGCTTTGCTCCACCAACCGCGTCACCTGCTGGGCGGTCGTCAGCACCACCTCCCGCACTCCGAGCAGCGACTCGCCTGCGGTGCGGATGTCGCCGCGGTGGCGCGTGGCCACGACGCGGATTTCCTCGCCCAGCCGTGCGGCGCGCCCGGCCGATTCGGCCATGTCGCCAGCGGCGTGACGCAGCTTGCCGAGGCCCGTCTCGATCGACGCCAGCTCGTTGCGCTGCATGTCGGCACCGCTCGAGATATCGACCATCGCCGTCGATACTTCGCTCGACGATGCCGCCAGCTGCTCGCTCACCGCCGACAGGTCCCCCGCCGAGGTGGTGATGCGGTCGGACTCACCGACCACCTCACGCACGATGCCGCGCAACCGATCCGCCATGTCACGCAACGCATGGGCGAGCACTTGGAACTCTCGCGGCATCGCACCGCTCGTCACCGGCCGCAGATCGCCCGCGCCGAAGCGCTCGGCCGCGGTCACCAATCGGGCCAGCGGTCCTTCCACGGACCGCACGGTGAGGACGGAGGCCACCACACCGAGTCCGACGAACACCGTCAAGACGAACCAGAGGAACAGCTCCCGGCGGGCGGCGAGCTGGGCGAGCCGATCGGCGACCTGGGCCGCCTTCTCCGACTGACGCGCGGACAGGCCGCGCACCATCTGAATCAGCTCATCCACGGGCGTGCGCACGGCCGCGATCCGCGCCTGGGCCTCGCGTCCGCGTCCCAGGTCTCGCAGGGCGTGTGCGAGCGCGTAGTCCACCTGAATGGCTGACTGCAGCAGGTTGATCCGGTTGACGACCAACCGGTCCTCGTCAGTCAGGTCACCAATCTGGGCCAGCCGCTTCTCGAGCTGAAACGAGCTGTCGGCGGCGTCCTGGAACTCGGAGCGCGCCACTGCGTTGGAAGCGAAGAGGTACTGCTCAGCCGCGCGCAACTCGGCGAACACCGTCGTGAGCAGGGAGGTACTGACGTTGGTGGCCGTGCGGACCGAGTTCATCTCCGACGTGATGCGACGGCGGATGGTGCTGAGGGCCGTGATGCCGGTCGCGGCGGTGATCACGAGGCCGATCGCCAAAGCGGCGAGACCAAGCAGAATGCGGGCCCGAACGGTGTTCAGTCGGGGTCGCAGCTTCACTCGCTCGCCTCCGCCACCAGTCGCCCGTTGCGTACGACGGCGATCGTGAGCGGCTTGCCGGGGACGTCGCCGTTCTCGTCGAATGCAATCCGGCCGCTGACGCCCTCGTACGCCGGCCGCCCGCCCCCAACCGAGGCCAGGTAGTCGCGGATGGCACGCCGGTCGGAGCCTACCGCGATGATTCCCTCGGCCAGGAGCTGCACGATGTCGAACGTGAGACCCGCGACGTCGTTGGGACGCTCGCCCTGGGTCGAGCGGAAGAAATCGACCACGAAGGCGGCATTCCGCTCCCCCGGACGGTCCGAGAGGTAGGCGGACGACAGGTGGAGTCCCTCGGCGAGCGGGGCGTCCGATTCGATTCCTACCATGCCGTCGCTGCCGACCACCGGCCAGCGGATGCCCTGGCGACGCACTTCGCGCAGCGCCAGCGCCGCGCCTTGCACGTCCGCCGCGAGCAGCAGCACGTCCACGGCGCCCCGCATGCGCGTCACATAGGGCTCGAGCGATTCGGTCGTCGCCAGGTACGGATCTTCCTCGACCACGGTCCCACCGAGCCGCGTGAACTCGGCGGAGAACGCCGCGCGAACGCCACGCCCATAGTCGTCGTTCATATACAGGATCCCGGCGCGCCGGGCGCCGAGCCGCCCCCGCGCGAAGCGGGCGAGCGCCGGTCCGTGCGAGAGGTCGCTGGGGCACACACGGAAGGCGTACGGGCTGATGCCCGACAGCTCGGAGCTTGACGCGGTGGGGGAGATCATCGGCAGCGGCCGGAGCCCACTGCCGTACACGCGCGCCGCCGCGATCGTCGCCCCGGAGGTTACGTGTCCCACTACGGCGACGACCGTGGGGTCCTCATACAACGCCCGCGCCGCCAGCACCGCACCGTTCGCGCTACCGCTATCGTCCACCACCTTCAGGCGCAGCAGGCGGCCCCCGCGCAGCCCGCCGCGCTGGTTGATCTGATCCACGGCCAAGCGTGCGGCCCGCAGCTGGGCCACGCCGAGCGGGTCGGTCATCGGCCCGGCCAGGCCGATCACGATGGTACCGGTTTCGCGGGCGCATGCGAGGCATAACGCGGCAACGAGCAGGAAGCGCCACGCCGGCCGGAAGCGACGGAGCAACGGGCGAATGGTCATTGGGGGACGGGGGACAAGGTTAGGCCTCGCGGAAAAGGAACGCAATGCCACGGCTCGCCCGGCTCAGGAGGCGGGCGTATGTTCAAGCCATGGAAGTGCGCGACCGGCTGTATGCGTTCGCCGCGGCACTGGAGCAGCTGCTCGCCGCGCGGGATGCGAACGCGTTCGAAACGGTCTGGGAGCGCGAGCGGCTGGCCGAGGTCGGGTGGGAGGCGCTGGGCCGCGCGCGTCGGGCGGACACGGCGGCGCTCGAGCCGGCGCTTGCCGCGCTGGACCGGCGCTTGCTTGCGGTGCTGGAGCGCAGTCGGGCGTTCCCCGACCAACATCTCATCACGTTTCGCGTCCCAGAGATGGAGCGCTGGCAGCACGCTGCGGCTGCCGCGCTGGTCGCCGCCCGTTGGGGCGTGGCGGGGCTGCGAACCGTGATCGACGATATCCGGGCTCCCCTCGCGCGTCGCTACTTCGCATTCCTGGCCCTCGGCTTACGACATCCACCAGAAGCGTGGCCGCTGTTCGAGAAGTATCTCCGTGCTCCGGAAGCCCACCACGCGTTCGTGGCGGTGGCGGTTGAGGCGGCGCGGTACTATCCCGGGCGTGCCCCGGTGCTCCTCGAGCTGTTCGAACGGATTCGCGGCGACCAGCTGCTGCGCCGCTTCCTCGCGCCCCGCTTGCTCGAGTCGCTGTACGTGTTGGGCGATGCGAGTGCGTTGCCGCTGTTCGAGGAGCTGCTGGTCGCCGGGCATACCGACCCCGACCTGGATCACTGCGAGGTGACCCGCGCCCTCGTCGCCGTGCGCAAGCTGACGGGTCGGCTCGCCCCGAATTCCAAGTTCCCCGACCCCGGTCGCCCCGAGGTTAGCCGTGTGTTGGACGACGCGGAGCGCCGTTTTGAGGAAGCCCGAGATCGGCTCGAGCCGGTGAAGGTCATTTGACGAACTTCCACAGCTTCTCCCGGTAGGCGCGACCCCCGAGCTCATAGGTGTCGTTGTGCCCGGCACCCTCGATCAGTACCAGCTCGGACGGACCCGGGGCTGCGGCGGCCACTCGCCGACCCATGTCGAGCGGCACCAGCCGGTCGGCGGTCCCGTGGAACACGAGCACGGGGCAGCGCGCCTGCCCGAGGGCGGCCACATTGTCGAGACGCAGCCGCAGGATGAAGGTTGGGAATAGGGCGTAGTGCCGCCGACTCATGTCGCGGGCGTTCGTAAAGGGAGATTCGAGCACGAGCCCGGCGACGGAACGCGTGGACGCGAGGTGCGTCGCCACCGCGCTGCCGAGCGAACGGCCGTACACGAAGATGCGCGAGCCGTCCACCTCCGGACGATCAACGAGCGACAGGTACGCCAGGTCCGCCGCCTCGTAGAGACCGTCCTCCGAAGCCCGCCCGCCACTCGCCCCATAGCCCGGGTAGTCGACGACCAGCAGGGCTACACCCGGCGGACGGAAATCCCGTAGCACGGGCCAGATCGCGCCGATGTTCTCGCCGTTGCCGTAGAACCAGAGGAGGACCGCTGTCGTTTCGCCGGGTCCGCGGCTCGGTGCGGCCGGGAGGTACCAGCCGGCAAGCGGGGTGCCGTCCTTCATTGTGAGGCGCACCGGCTCGACATCGGGTAGCCCGGCGCGCATGGGGTCGGGCAGCGACCCCTGCGGCGCGGGGAATGCGAGCCGCTCCTGGAACAGCCACGCGAGTACCATCAAGACGCCGTAGACAGCCAGCACCCCGATGAGTAGTCGGGCGAACAGCACGCTCAGGCGGTAGGCGGGAGTGGGTCGATCAGCTGGGGCGGCGCTGGACGTAGCTCGAGATGCGCTCCATGAGACCATCGTCCCACAGCGAAATGTAGACCCAGCGCGCCGATCCGCGTCCGCGCCAGGTGAGCCGGACGAATTCCCGCCCCGCACGCCACTCCCACATTCCGGTCCGCGAGGCGTGAGGGCGGCCGAACCGTCCGCTCAGGTCACGCTGTACGCGCTCCACCAATGGCGCGCCGCCCGAGTCTCCGAAGGAGAGAAACGCCACCTGGCCTTCGAGAATGTAGGCGGCGAGATAGAACACCGCGCTGTCGGCCGGGTCACGGATCAACTCGCCGCACTCCATCAGTTGGGCGGTGCGACGCGATGTGTTGCAGACGAGTGGCGCTGTACCAGGTACGGCGAGCGCGCGCGCCCGCAGCGTGAAGTCGGCATAGGGCGCCGCCAAGGCGAACCCGCGGTAGGCGAACGCTGAATCAGTGGCTGCGGCCCGCGTCGTGTCTGATACCGGCGGAGTCGCCGAGGAAGAGGGCGGAACCTGGGCGGCGACGAGGGACGGGAGAATCAGCAGTAGGGAGAGGCGCATGCTTCAATATAGAAGCGCTCCGCTTCTCAAAAACACGCGGGCCCGGGATTGCTCCCGGGCCCGCGCTACTGACGCGCTGCTACCGCGGTCAGGTGACCTTGCGAACGTTCTGCGCCTGCAGGCCCTTGGGACCCTGGGCGACGTCGAATTCGACACTGTCACCCTCGGCGAGGCTCCGGAAGCCATCGGCCTGGATCGCCGTGAAGTGGACGAACACGTCCGGACCCGACTCCTGCGCGATAAAGCCGAAGCCTTTCGCGTCGTTGAACCACTTCACCTTACCCTTAGCCATACTGTTAAACCTCTACACTAATGGGGCATCCGCCCCGGACTGGTGCGACCCAGGCCACCGCGACCTGGGCGGGCTCAAACAAAAACCGCGAGACGTGTGGTCCTCGCGGAGCGCAGACAGCCGGTGACGGTGCCACGTATTGCTTGAACCGGGGCCAAAAGTACGGGCCGGTTCCCGGGCTGTCAATGACAAAACGACCGTCGCGCCGGCAAGTTTGGCGATCAGCCACCATAACGCCATTATCACGACACTTCATCGCCGTCAATGGGTTTCGGGCCACTTCCCTCACCGACTCACCCACCGTAACCTCCGGTCGTTCCGAGTAGGGCCGCCGTCGCCTACCTCCGGATTATCTGTCACACCCACATCGCGAGGATTCATGACGTCTCTCCTGCTCGCGCTGTTGGCGGTGCAGCAGCCCGCTCAGCAGCCGACCACGTTGGCTCAGCCTGTGGCGCGCGTCGAAGTGAGGCCGGCGGCGTATGCCCTCAAAGTGGGCGACACCGTGCGCCTGTCCGTCGTGGCATTCGATTCCGCAGGCGTTCGGCTCGACAGCACCCGGGTGTTCTGGTTCATGAGCGGCGGCCGCTTCGAGGGCCAGGTCGACTCGACGGGCCTGGTGTCCGCCGGCGCGACGGGGACTCTCACCGTCACCGCGGCGGTGGTAGTGCCGGGGCGGACCGGGCGCCCGGCGCTCGGGTTCTCGCAAGTCACCGTGCTGCCCCTGCCGGCGGCGCGCGTTGCCGTATCGCCGCAGCCGTCCCGGATGCTCTCGGGGACGTCCCTGGTGCTCGACGCCGCGCCGATGGCCGCCAGCGGAGACCGGCGCTACGACCCGGTCACGTGGTCGTCCAGCCGACCCACGGTGCTCGACGTCAGCGCATTCGGGCGGCTCACGGCGCGGGCCGCCGGCCAGGCGACCGTGACCGCCACGGCCGGCGGCGCCAGGCAAAGTTGGCGGGTCACCGTGGTGCCGAATACGGTCGTGCGGGTCGGAGTGGCGCCGGCGGATACCGCCGGCCGCACCGGCGATGTGATGCGGTTCCGGTTCAGCGCCATGGATGCCGCCCGTCGCGCCGTCGCCGATGCGCGACCGGAATGGGCCGTCGCGCCGGTGGGCGAAGGATACGGCACGGCAACGATTGACGGCAACGGCGTGTTCGTTGCGAACGACGCCGGCACCTATCGGGTCGTCGCCAGCCTGGGCGCGAGATCGGTCGAGGCGATCGTCCGCGTCGAGGCCCGCAACATCACCCGGCAAGTGTCGATCGTCGGACGCCTGCCCCTGAAAGGGCTGGATGCCGCTGAGCTGTGGCTGCACCCCGACGGCAAACATGCCTATCTGTCGACCATCGGCGACCGGATTTACGCCATCGACATTTCGGATCCGGCGCAGCCGCGCATCACCGATTCCGTCGTGGTGGACGCGCGGGTCGTCAACGACGTGATGACGACCGAGGACGGCAAGTTCGGCGTCATGACCCGGGAGGGGGCCTCGAGCCGCAAGAACGGTATCGTGATCCTGTCGTTCGAGGACCCGGCTCACCCCAAGCCGATCGCCGAATTCACCGAGACGGTGACGGGTGGGGTCCACAGCACCTTCATCTATCGCGGCTACGTCTACCTCACAGACGACGCCACCGGCTCGATGCGCGTCATCGAAATCCGCGATCCGTACCATCCGAGGCAGGTGGCGCGCTGGCAGGTCGAGCGCCCCGAAGCCGGCCGCACGCTCCACGACATCGACATCCAGGATGGACTGGCGACGCTGTCGTACTGGAACGACGGGCTTGTGATCCTCGACGTCGGCAACGGCATCAAGGGCGGTTCGCCCGAGAACCCGCAGCTCGTGCTGCAGGCCAAGTACGACCTAAACGCCCTCTACAAACGCGTGGAGCTGGCCGGCGGGCCAGGTTTCATCCGCGGTACGCACACGTCCTGGCGCGTCGGCCAGCGCTACGTCTTTGTCGGGGACGAGGTGTTCCCCGCCCGCCAGCAGGGCGGCGGCCCCGGCGTGATCGGCCTCGGCCGCGCCTACGGCCGGCTACACGTCATCGACATCTCCGACCACGCCAACCCGAGGGAGGTTGCCTGGTTCGAGCCCGAGGACGGCGGCGCCCACAACGTGTGGGTCGCGGGCGACACGCTGTTCCTGGGCGACTACCAGGGGGGACTGAGGATTCTCGACATCTCCGGCGAGCTGAAAGGCGACTTGCAGGCCCAGGGTCGGGAATACGCCCATGTCCATACGGGCGACAAGGATGGGAAAACGCCGAACATGGCCAACGCATGGGGAGCGATCTACCGCGATGGCCTCGTGTACGTCCCCGATATCAATAGCGGGCTCTGGGTCGTGCGTATGGAGCCCCGTCAATCCGCTATCCCGTAAGGAGTTCCGATGCATCTCGGATTGTTGCTCGTCCTGCTGCAGCAGGCCCCAGCGCCCGCGCCGGTCATCGCGAAAGTCGAAGTCACCCCGGCCGCGGGTGAGCTGGAAATCGGTCACACCCTCAAGCTCTCCGCTCGGGCACTCGACGCGAACGGGCAGCCCGTCGCGAACGCCCAGTTCCGTTACTTCGTCGGCAGCGACAACGGCGACGTCGATTCGACCGGCGTGGTCACCGCCGGATACGCCGGTCCGCTGCGCGTGGTCGCGATGGCGTTTGTCCCGGGGCAGCAGGGCTCGACGATGGGCGAGGCGGTGTTTCGGGCCATGCCGGAGTCGCCGACACGCATCGAAGTGGATCCGATGCCGACCAGACTGGCGGCGGGCACGCAGCTGACGCTCGTGGCTACGGCGTTCTCCAAGCACGGCGACCGGCGGCCGGACCAGGCCACCTTCACCTCGAGCAATCCGAATGTGGCGAGCGTCAGCGCCGATGGCGTCCTGCGCGCCGTGGCGGCGGGACGGGCCACGGTGACCGTGGCCGCCGGCCCGGCCCGGGAGACGCTCGCGCTCCAGGTCGTGCGCGGCCCCATTGGCCGGGTCACCATCGAACCGGCGGCCGCATCCGTGCGGACGGGCGACGTGGTGCGGCTCACGACGACGCCCAGGGACCTCGCCGCGTCCTGGAGTCTCGGCGCCGGAAGTGGATCGGCGCTGATCGACAACAGCGGGACCTTCGTGGCGGAGCTGCCCGGGGTGTATACGGTCCGGGCAACGATCGGCACCCGCACGGCGGAGGCCGTGATTCGGGTGGAACAGCGTCGCGTGACTCGCGGCATCGAGGTCCGGTCGCACCTGCCGATTCGGGAGCGCGCGGCGGAGGTGTGGGTGCACCCGAACGGAACGTGCGCGTACCTCTCGACGATCGCGGATCGGGTCTACGCGATCGACGTTTCCGACGCCACCCGGCCGAGAATCGTCGATTCGATGGTGAACGACGCCCGGCTCAACAACGACGTGATGACCACGGAGGACGGCAAGTACGGCGTGTTCTCGCGAGAGGGGGCCTCAAATCGCAAGAACGGCATCGTGATCTTCGACGCGAGCGATCCGTGTCATCCCAAAGTCATCGCCGAGTACACCGAGACGGTGACTGGCGGGGTGCACAGCTCCTACGTGTACCAGGGGCATGTGTACCTCACCGATGACGCGACCGGCTCGATGCGCGTGATCGACATCCGTGACCCGTTCCACCCCAAGGAAGTCGCCCGCTGGCAGACGGAGCAGACGGAAGCCGGCCGATACGTGCACGACGTCATGGTCGTGGACGGGCTCGCCTACCTGGCCTACTGGAACGACGGGTTGGTGATCCTGGATGTAGGCAATGGGATGAAGGGCGGGAGCCCCGCGAACCCGCAGTTCGTGTCGCAGTTCAAGTACGACCTCAACGCGACCTACGCGCGAGTCGAGCAGCTGTGGGGACCGGGGTTCGTGCGTGGCACGCACACGGCGTGGCGGCAGGGACGATACGTGTTTGTGGGAGACGAGGTGTACGCCGCCCGACCGTATAAGGGTCTCACCGAGGGCAACAGCCTCACGTTCGGGCGGTTGCACGTGATCGACGTGTCTGACATCGCCCATCCCAGGGCGGTCGCGTGGTACGAGCCCACCGACGGCGGCGTCCACAACGTCTGGGTCGTGGGCGACACACTGTACCTCGGCAACTACCAGGGCGGCGCTCGGGTGCTCGACGTATCGGGCGAGCTGAAGGGCGACCTGCTGCGGCAAGGGCGGGAGATCAGCTGGATCCTGACGGCGGATTCGACCGGCGCCCAGGCACATACGCCGTTTGCGTGGGGCGCGGTGGTGCGTGACGGGAATATCTTCGTGCCCGACATCAACTCGGGACTGTGGATTCTACGGCTCGAGCCGAAGCGGGAAGTCACGCCGTAGCCGTAGAAAGGCGTACGGAAAAGGCGTAGGGGGCGACGGCGTAAGGAGATTCCGTACGGTTCTTCCTTACGCCACTGCCCCCTACGCCTTTTCCATACGTCTTCTATCTGTTCGGTAACCCGATCGCATTCCTGAACGCCGTCAACGCTGATTCATACGCCCGAATCCGTCCCAACAACTCTGTGGCGACTGGTTCCGGAGTCTTTCCGGCGGAGCGTTGGCACGTCGGCGCGTATGCTGCCAGTGAGTCGAGCCGGATCGCAAGGACATAGGCGGGTTTGCGGTTGGGTGGGTCGTAGGCACTGGGCTCCATTTGCGCCCGGCCGTTCACGATGAAGCCGCGTGCCGCGCCACACAGGCCGCCGAGGCGTTTCCCAGCCGTGCGTGCCTGCAGGGTATCGCGAGCGCTCTGCATACGCGCCAAGCGGCTGAGCCCGTCCTTGAGCTGGGCAACCCCGCGCCCGGCCGTCCGCAGTCCCTGCACGTACCGGTCCTGTGCCGGAGTAGCAAGGACGGGCGGCGGGGCGACTTGAACCGAGTCGCCGGTCGGCGGGTATTGCTGAGTGGCAGCGGGCGTGGCGCCGAGCGCGCCGAGCAGCAACGGAAGCGCGGCCAGGGGAGTCATTGAACCCTCGTTAAGGTGCCAAAACCACAATTCCAGATGGCCTAGGTTATAATCCAGACATGACCGTTCCCGCAACCTCTCGACTGTCACGGACGTTCGAGGATCGCGCCGAAGCGCTGAGCCATTTCTTCGCGCGCGCGGCGGAGGCTCCGCGTTTCCTCGCCTTTGACGACGCCGTGGGCTGCCCGCTCGACCAGGCGCTCGCCTTGCTCGAATGGACCCAGGCGGCGGGGATCTTGCGCGACGGAGACCTGGTGCACGCAGCATGGATTCGTCCTGATTCCGCAGCGGTCGTGGTGGAACGCCACGATGGCGACCGGCGCATCTTCGCCTATTTCGGTCCTCGCATGGATCAGCCGTACGCCGACCAGGGCGAGTGCGAGCTGATCTACGATGGCCCCGGCGTTCGCGCCTACGCGTTCGCCGAGCGCGCGCACGCCATCGCCCACTTCCTGCGAGCGACACAGGGCACGGGCGCGATGCTCGCGCTGCTTGGCCGGCGCGCACCGGAGTTGCGTCACGTGCGTCGCTGGTTGCAGGAGTTGTTCAACGCCCCACCCGGTGGGGCGACCCGTTCTACGCTGCTCGTGGCCGGCTGGTTCGCCACCGCCGGTGCCGGATGCCTCTTCCTCCCCGCTCAGACAGGGGAACCCTTCTGCTACTGCGAAGTAGGGATCGATTCCTGACATGATCATGATGTTGCTCACGGTAGTCGTGGCCGCGCAGGCGCCCGACAGCGTCCGCCAGGCGCGATACGAACATGTGCTGAAGCAGGCCACCGAGTCTCTCGATGGGGTGCGCGGAGCGTCAGCGGGTTTCCGGACCGACCTCCCCAGCGCGTCTTCGCAGCTCGTGCTCGCGCGCGCCGAGCGCGTTCACACCGGGTGCCGCGGCGCGGGTGTCGCGCTGCTGACCGTAGACACGCTGCTCGCCGCAGGTGTGTATTCTCCTGCCGCCGTGTCCGAACAGGCGCAGCTGCGGCGCGCGACCGCCGAGCTCCGGCGTGTGTTGGAGCGCTGCCAACGAGATTGGACGGTGTCGCAATACCCCTCGGCAGCCGCTGTGGACTCGCTGCGAGCATGGGGACCGTATCGCACCGCCCAGCTCGACGGCGCGCTGCAGCGCTATCTCCACTCGTTGCGCGGGTTCATGAAGAAAGCCGCGCTCAGGAAGCCCGCTGTCAGCTGATGTGGGAACGTGGAAGTGTGGATTCACAACTCCACATCGTGTGGACGGACGCCGCAACGGCGTTGCAGCGTGACGGTTAGGTTCCACATGCGATGCACATCCAAGTGAGCTAACCCGAAGAAACATCGGCACTTGCGCGGTTGTGGCCGACCCCTAGATTATCTCCTGCGTCGCGCGGGGAAGGGTTGGGGCCTCGTGTCCCAGTCACGCCTGCACGATGAGTTCGAGCGGAAATTCCGGGGAAGGCGCCAACGCAATAAGGGCTCAGGCGTCTGTCGATCCGGGAGGATCTCTCCGACTCGGATAGCCGAGGCCAGTCGCGTGCCTTGGCCACGTCGAAGTGGTGCCTCGACGTGCAGTGCGGAAGGTCGGTCCGCGACCCGATCTGACCCGCAGCACTCGCAACGGTGAACCTTGCAGCCCGGCCAGGCTGCTTGGGGATGGAAGCCGGAGCTCCTGATCGCCCTACCGAGCGACGCAACAGTCAACCGGCGGCATCAGGATGAAGAACGGAGGGAGCAATCCCCCGGCTCCGGGTAACCGATGTGCGGGGCCCCCGAGCGGCTTTCGAGCCGTTTCGGGGGCTTCGACTTTCTATGCGGGTTGGGCTGGACTAGTTCCGGAGCACCGGCGCACGGCCCCGCGTGCGCGTGCGCGCCGGCGGACTCGTCCGCGGCTGCGCCGCGAACGCCTCCGCGACCCCGTTGGACCACCCAAACCCATCCTGGGTCGGGTATTCTCCGCCGCCGGCTCGACGGTTCACGTCCACGACGTCGTATTTCTCCGTCATCTTCCCGGCCGATCGGTAGGTGCGGAGGTTCAGGGCGAGCCAGCGGTCGCGGGCGACATCGGCCAGGTCCGCTCGGCCGTAGCGGCGCACTCCCTCGATCGTCAGCCATTCGAGGGGTGGCCACCCGTTGGGAGCGTCCCACTGCTGCCCTGAGGCGATCAGGGTGGTGACGAACCCGCCCGGCTTCAAGAAGTCCTGCTCGAGACGGGCGGCGACTCGCAGGCCTTGTTCGGCGGTCGCGAGCCCGAAATAGAGCGGGGCAGCGGCGGCCAGCGTCGGGCGGTCCATCACCCGCTCGCCGCTGCGCCAGCGGACGTCGTAGAAGAACCCCTCGATCGGGTCATACGCGAGGTTCAGCAGGGCCTGGCGGCGCTGCTCGGCCGCTCGCGAAAAGCGCTCGGCGACTTCCGTATCGCCGGTGCGCCCCCGTACCGTCCGCAGCGCGGCGATCGTGCGCTCGGCGTTATAGAGGAGACTATTGAGGTCGATCGGGATGAGTTCCGTCGTTTCCAACGTCCGCAAATCCTTCGGGTCCCGCAGCCAGCGGCTCGAAAAATCCCAACCACTCTCTGCCGTGGCCCGCACGTTTCGATAGAACGCCTCCCGGCTTGCCGCCGGGAGCGTTTGCGCCAACTCGTAATCCTGACGGTAGGACTCCGGCCTGGGCTCGGGCAGATCGTCCCAGTACCGGTTCAGCACCACTCCGTCGGGCATCCGAACCGCGCGACGGCGAGTCTGCCCGGGCTGCAGGCCCTCTGCTCCCTCCATCCAGAATGCGTGCTCCGCCTCCAGCGCTTCGAGGAATCGGAGCGCGTGCGTGGTATCCGTCGCGCGGGCATAGAGCCCGACCATGGCCGCGAAAAACGGCGGCTGGCTGCGGCCTAGGTAATAGGTCCGGTTGCCGTTCGGGATGTGCCCGACCGTATCGATCAAGTGAGCGAAATTGTCCAGCATGTTCTCCACGAGGTCCGTCCGGCCGCTCTGGACGAGCCCGAGCATCGTGAAATAGGAGTCCCAGTAGTAGACCTCTCGGAACCGGCCGCCTGGGACGACGTACGCCTTGGGGAGGGGAACCAGCGACGAGCGTGCGTCGGCCGTGTCGGGCGCGCGGATGAGTGCCGGCCAGAGCGCCTCGATGTGCTGCTGCATGGTCCGCGAGGCATCGGTGCGAAAACCCTCTCCAACCGGCCGGGGGATCTCGAAGTTCCGCTCGACGAACGCCCGGAAATCGAACCCCACCGTACGGCGCGCGGAGTCGTAGCGCGCGACGATCTCCGCCGGTGCGCCGAGCGGGCGGGCATCGGCGAACGTCTTCGAATCCTCGAACATCCCCGACAGCTGGACGTCGTGGAACAGCGTCCCCAGGTCGCGCGCCGGGTCGTAGCGGTGGGGGCGCTGGCTCGGCCCCACGCAGCCGAGCAGCGCGAGGAGCGCGGTTAGGCGAAGACGATCCACAGGACCCCGATCAGCGCCGCGAGCAAGATCGACAACCCCACGTTCAACCGCTGCCCCTTCCGGTCCGCTGGTGCAGCGCCGGCGGGCGTTCCGGGTTGCGTCGTTCCGTAGGTGAGGCCGGCAATCTGAGCGGGCGGGGGCGCGGGAGTGAGCACGCTCACGCCGACGAGCACCGCGGTGCTGACCGCGAACAGCAGTACCGCGAAATGGAGGAAGTTGATTTCGGCGATCCACGCCCACACGCTGCCCTCGGGCAGCCCGGTCTTCGAGAGGCCATTCGTGAGCTCGAGGACGAGGCGCAGGGCGCCCAGTACGAACCCGGTCACCAGTGAGCTGATCGCCCCCGCGCCGTTCAGCCGGCGGAAGAAGAGGCCGAGCAGGAAGCAGGCGGCGATGGGCGGCGCGATGTAGGCCTGGACGCTTTGCAGATAGATGTAGAGCTGCGACGAGATGTACTTCATGAACGGGATCCAGGCGAGGCCCAGCACGACGAGCACGCCCGTCGCGATGCGTCCCACCGTGATGAGTTGCGTTTCGCTCGCGCCTGGCTTGAGCTTGCGGTACACGTCCCAGGTGAGGAGCGTCGAGCAGGAGTTGAACACCGACGCGAGCGAGCTCATCAGCGCCGCGAGCATCCCGGCGATCACGAGGCCCTTCAATCCGACCGGGAGGAGGCGTGTCACCAATGTGGGGAACGCCAGATCGGTGGCGGCGCCCCGGACGTCAGTGTAGAGGGCGGCGGCGATGACGCCCGGCAGCACGAAGATGAACACCGGGAGGATTTTCAGGAACCCGGCCAAGATGGTCCCGCGCCGCGCCTCCGTCACGTTGCGCGCGGCGAGGACGCGCTGCACGATGACCTGATCGGTGCACCAATACCACACGCCCAGGATGGGCGCGCCGAACACGATGCCCGTCCAGGGGAAGGCGGGATGGTCGCTGGGCTTCCACATCGAGAAGAAGTCTACCGGGACGCTAGCCTGGAGGCCGCTAAAGCCGCCCACGGCCTGAAGGCCGAGGACAGTGAGGAACAGCGAGCCCACGATCAGCACGAGGGTCTGCATCACCTCGGTATAGATGACCGCGCGCAGTCCGCCGGCGATGGTGTACACCCCCGTCGCGACGACGATGACCGTGGCGCTGGTCCACATGCCGAGCCCCGTCACCGCGCGCACGACGATGGCGCCGGCGTAGAGAGTGACGCTGATCTTGGTCAACACGTACGCGACGATAGACACGGTGGTGAGGTACCAGCGTGATGCGGGGTTGTAGCGCCGCTCGAGGAACTCGGGCATGGTGTACACGCCGCTGCGCAGGTAGAACGGCACGAACACCCAGCCGAGCAGCAGCAGGATAAAACTGGCGAGCCACTCGAAGTGCCCCACCGCCAGCCCGCTCGCCGCCCCCGTGCCCGCGAGGCCGACCAGGTGCTCGCTCCCGATGTTGGACGCGAAGAGACTGGCGCCGATTGCCAGCCAACCCACGTCGCGGCTTGCGAGAAAGTAGTCCGCGCTCTCCTGCTTCTTGTACCGCGCCGCCCACCAGCTGATGCCGAACAGGATCGCGAAGTACAAGACGACGACGACGAGATCAAGCGAGCCGAAGCTGGGCATGTTAGTTCCCTTGAGGTGAGACTCGCGCCAGCAGGAACTGCACGGCGAGGTCGGTGAGGTTCCACAACTGCACGTCGGAGCTGGAGCCGTAGCGGACGGCCCGCAGCGCGCCGTTGTCGAGCCGATAGCTCCACAGCTCGGCGTGCTTGAGCCCCGAGCGGGCCACCGCGTCGAGCGTCCGGGCGAGTACGGCGCCGGCGACCGAGTCGGGGCCGCTGTGTGCGCGGCGTGCGAGCGCGGCGACCAGCACGTTCACTTCCCGGCCCCACACCACGCGGGGGGAATGGTACAAGTCTCGCGCGAACATCTCCCACACCGCGGGTGCGGCGTAGGCGTCGTTGGCGGCGGCGGGCCCGACACCGTCGATCAGCAGGCCCACGGGGTAGTGCAGCAGAAACGGGCGCAACAGCTCAGCCTCGCGCGCCGCGCCCAAGGACTCGAGCAAGAGCCATGTCGCCGGGTCGGTGCTCATCACCGGGATCGGTTGACCGAGGCTGTCGAGCGAGACGGCGAAGAACCGCAACGTGTCGGACGGAATACCGGTCCGGGTCAGCACCTGCTGCCAGTACGCACGCTCGGTGGCGGGGAGCGCCTCAAGCCGGGATCGCACCCGCGCCTCGACGTCGGCGGGTGCGAGCGCCACTTCAAAATGTCGTGCCGTCGCGCGCCACGTTTGGGCCGCCGCGTCGAGCCCCTGGGCCTCGGGCACTCCCTCCAGTCCCAGGGCGCGCAGCGTGCTATCGATGGTTATGACCGCCCGGAGCGCCGCCGGCACCCACACCACGTTCACGTCGAACGCGAACCGTCCGCCGGCGTAGCCGACGCGGCTGTCGCGCCAGCTGCCGGCGTGCCACCACCCGTCGTCGTCGCGGTGGAACCCCACCAGGTTTGTCGCCACCGGCGCGCGTGCATACGGCGCGGCCTGCCGGGCGACGAATGCGAGGTTCTGCACGAGCGCCCGCTGCTGGCTCTCGAGGAAGCGGCGCTTGCGCGCGTCCGGGATCGAAGGATTGGCGGCATAGCGCGCCGCGACCACGGGGAGCTGGAAGTCATCGTCCACCATGTAGTAGTTCTCGCGCACCGCCTGAAGATTCGCGAGCAGCGCCGGGTCGGGGCGGCGGTGATATTCGGTGGCGTTCTCCCGGATCGCCTGGCCGCCGAGGGCCTCCTCGTGGCTCACCTCTCCCGAAGGCGCGAGCTTCGCCAGTGCCGCCGCGATCACGTACTCCGCCATCGTGTCGGACCAAATGGGGTCCATCAGCAGGGCGGTCATCAGCATGTCGCGGCCGAAGTACGTGGCGAAGTTCGGCAATCCCGCCATCAGTTTCTCACGTGAGCTGAGCAGCTCGAAGCCTCGAACCTCGCGTTCCAGGCGCCGCAGCCGCAGCGGATGGGCGGTGTCCGCCCGCACCGAGGCGTAAAAGCTCCGAAACGGCTCGTTGAAAATCTGTTCCCGGGTAAGCGGCGTGAGGGCAGGGCCATCGGTCGCGATCTCGACGGCGAGCTCGAGCGGGCCAACGGCCGTCGGCCGGACCGTCACGACGCCGCCCACGAGCTGCGCCGATGAGCGTTGCGCATCGCCGCTCAGGGTGAGCCAGAGGTGGTGCTTCCCGTCGAGACTCGCCTGGGCGACGCTCGCGGTCCACCGGGTGGGCGAGCGCACCATCGTCACGACCGGCCGGAGCCGGGCACGCAGTGCCGCCAGGTCGCGGGCGGCGAGCTGCCCCAGGGCGCGACGGCGCTCCGCTGCCGGAAGCCGCGCGATATCGTCCACCAAGGTCGTCAGTTCGGGCACGACGAACGTGGCGCCGAGCGAATCGTGCTGCCGGCCGGAGTATTGGAAGTCTCGCTCGACGCGCATCGAGCCGAGCAAGAAGAGGCCGAGACGCAGGGCACCCGGCGCCGTGAGCCGGTAGGCGAGGGCGCGTCGGTCCTGGGCGACCCGAGTCGTTGCCTCGGCTCCGGCCCAGCCGATCAGCGCGGGCCGGCCAGTGGTATCGCGTGCGGTAAATCCGAGGCTTTCGTTGAGTGCATCGGCCCAGAGGTGGACGACGCGCCCGCTTTTCGCTTCCAGATAGATCTGGACAGCGTTGCCGCGCCCGTCCCGATAGAATCGCGTCTGATAGCCCTCGTAGGACGCTGGATCGTCGAGACCAGCCTCGGGGAACGCGACATACGGCGGCACCGTGTCAAGGGGCAGGGCGGACTGGGCGGCGAGCAGCAGGGCAAGAAGGCTCATCGGGCGGATATCGTACGCGATCTCGACCCGCACGGCCAGCGCCCCCGGCAGGGTTCCCGACGCTGCATCCCCTGCCGTCCTTGACAATTGCCCCAACCGAGGCCATAAGAGATGGGGGACAATTCTGCATTTTCGGGCATTACCGTGCTGCGGAGGTGGTTCGATGGTACTGGCTCGTTATGTCGTTCCGGCACTCGTCGGTGGCCTGTTGTGGGCGGTTCCGCTTCGTGCCCAAGACACCACGGGCACGATTACGGGAGAGGTGACCGACGTCGGCACGCAACAGGGTCTCGCCGGCGTCATCATCAGGGTCGTCGGAACGCCTTTCGGAACGCAGAGCCGAACTAACGGCGGCTTCACCCTGACCGTACCCGCTGGTGTCCGCAGATTGCGGGTGACCCGGATCGGGTACACCCCGCTCGAGCAGGAAGTGACGGTGGCCGCCGGGTCGGTGACCCCGGTGAACCTCGCGTTGAGCCCTCAAGCGGCGATTCTCGAACCGGTGGTGGTGACCGGCTACGGCTCCCAGCGCCGCGAGGCGATCACCGGATCGGTCGCCACGGTCGACCCCGCGACCGCCGACGTCGGTGTGATGACGAACGTCAACGGGATGCTGCAGGGCAGGGTCGCTGGGGTGAACATCACGACGAATAACGGCGAGCCCGGCTCCGGTGTGCAGATCCGCATCCGCGGCGCGACCTCCATCAATGCCAGCAACGAACCGCTCTACGTCATCGACGGCGTGCCCATCGCAAATGTGGAATCCGAAGCGGCTGGCTTCGGCATCGGCGGCAGCCCCCCGCTGCCCCGCAGCCCGCTGAACCTGCTCAACCCCTCTGACATCGGCTCAATCACGATTCTCAAGGACGCCTCGGCGACGGCCATCTACGGCAGCCGCGGCGCCAACGGCGTCATCCTGATCGAGACGAAAAAGGGCGCTGCGGGCGGGGCGTCCATGACGTACGACACTTATGTGGCGACCGCGTCGCCTGCTCGGTCGTTGGACGTGCTTTCCGGCGACGAATACCGCCAGTTCGTGCAGGGCCAGGTGGCCCTCTACAATACCGACTCGACCAAGGGCCTGAACCCCACGTACCTGGCCGCACTCGGGTCGGCCAACACGGATTGGGCCAACGCGGTGAACCGCTCCGCCGTGACGCACAATCACAATCTGGCGTTCACCGGTGGTAGCGACATCACGCGCTATCGGGCGTCACTGAACTTCATGAATGATCAG
>DATBLG010000094.1:0-3333 GCA_036555485.1 Gemmatimonadales bacterium
AGGTCTACGTCACCGGCGAAGTGAACCAGCCGGGCGCCTACCAGATCAGCTCGCTCGGGACCGTGCTCACCGGTCTGTACGCCGCGGGCGGCGTCACCGATCGAGCGGACATGCGGCAGGTCTCGGTGCGCCGTCACGGACAAGCGGTGGCCACTTTCGATCTGTACGATTACCTGCTACGGGGCGATACGAAGCACGACGTGCGGTTGGAGACGGGAGACGTGCTGTTCGTGCCCGTGCACGGCATGCGGGCGCAGGTCACCGGTGCCGTGACCCGGCCGGCGATCTACGCCATCAAACCTGGGGAAGCACTGGCGGCGCTGCTCCAGGCGGCGGGGGGATTCCGCCCTGATGCCGCTCTGAAGCGCGTCACGATTCATCGGTTCCTCCCGGCCTCCGATCGTCATCCGCCGGCCCCCGCGCGCGCCGTGATCGACGTCGCGCTGACACCCGTCGACACAGGAGGCGTGGGAGGCGTGGCCGTCCCGCTCGTGAGCCTCGAGGACGGCGATTCCGTGGTCGTAGACTCGCTCCCGCCGCTCGCCGCTCAATACACCGTCGCCATCGCGGGGATGGTCAACAAACCGGGAATTTTCCCGTGGCGGGAGGGCATGACGCTGCGGGAGCTCATGCTGCTGGCGCGCGGCCCCCGCATCGGCGCCTCCCTCGATGAAGCGGAAGTCGCGCGGTTGCCGACCGACCGCTCTGCGGGCCAGCTGGCGACCACCATGCGCGTCCCGCTCGATTCGACCTATTTGCTGGACCGGGACTCGTTGGGTCGATACGTCGGCCCGCCGGGCTTGCCGTTCGCGGCGAGCGGCGCGCCCGACGTGCGGCTCGAGCCGTACGACAACGTCCTGATCTTGCCCCAGCCGGACTTCGACTACCAGCGAACGGTGACCGTCACCGGGGAAGTGCGATATCCCGGGTTGTACTCGCTGCGCACCAAGAGCGACCGCCTGTCCGACGTGATCGGGCGCGCCGGGGGACTGACGAACGAGGCGTACGCCGAGGGAATCCGGTTCGTCCGTGCACAGAACGACGTGGGCCGGATCAACGTCGACCTGGGACGGGCGCTGCGCGATCCGCTGTCGTCGGCCAACGTGATCCTGCAACCAGGCGATTCGATCCGGGTCCCTGAGTACCAGCCGAGCGTGAAGGTGAGCGGTGCCGTGAACTCGCCGGGAAGCGTGCTGTGGCGCAGCGGCGCCGGCTTGACCTACTACCTCAGCGCCGCAGGCGGCTTTTCGCAGCACGCGGACAAGGGGGCGGTCAGCGTGCGGTTTGCCAACGGCGAGGTGCGCACACGGCGGGGCGGCCTATTCGGTGGCGATCCCAAGCCAGGACCTGGCTCGGAGGTGTTCGTGCCGGTCGAGGACCCCGCGGCTCGGCGCACCGATTATGTGGCGCTGGTCGGAGCGATCGCGCAGATTCTCGCGAGCACGGTGGCGATCATCGTGGTGGTGACGAGGTAAGCTGGCCATGACCGGGCTCCTGCCACCCCCCGCGTGGTACGTGGCTCTCCGGGACCTCGGAAGCCGGGCGCTAAAGCATTGGCGGCAGCTCGTGCTCTTCATGCTCGTGGGTGGGGCCGCTGGTGGTGTGACAGCCGTCCTGCTCCCCTCCTATTACGAATCCGGTGCCGCCTTTCAGGCCGAAGCGAACCCGCCCAGCCAGATGGGCGGGGCGTTGGCAGGACTCGCGGCACAGTTCGGCAATATCCAAATCGGCCCCCAGAACACCGCGCAGTTCTTCGGCGATCTGCTTCGGACCGACGCCGTATTGGGTCGAGTCGTCCAAGCAAACGTGCCGTGGCGCGGTAGCTCGGTTCCGCTGACGACGGTCTACGGTTTGGCGGAAAAGCCCGATGGGTTGCGTGAATTCACCGCGGCCAAAAAACTCAGGTCCGCGATGACCGTCGACGTCAACGTTCGGACCGGGGTCGTCCGCTTCGCCATCGAAGCGCGCGCACCCGAGCTGGCGGAGGCGATAGCCGAGACCGTGCTCGTCACCCTCAACGCCGCCAACATCGAGCTGCGCCGAACCCGCGCGGCCGCCGAACGGCAGTTCACCAACGACCGGGCGGAGCACGCGCGGCAGGAGCTCGACTCGGCGGAGCGTGCCCTGACGGGGTTCTACCAGCGTAACCGACTGGTCGCCGGATCCCCTTCCCTCCAGATGGTAGAAGCCAAGTTGAAACGCACCGTGGATATGGCGCAGCAAGTCTATACGCAGCTGCGACTGCAAGAGGAGCAAGCGGCCGTCCAGGAAGTGCGCAACACGCCAACGATCAGTGTTTTCGATCCGCCCCTCGTGCCGGTCAAGCGAAGCTGGCCGAAGCGGCGGACTGCCGTACTGGCCGGTTGCATCATCGGCTTGGCCCTCGGGTTTGCCCGCATTCTGGTGGAGTGGTAGCTTCGGTCGCACTCCCAGCAACGAAGCAGTCCGAATGCGCACGCCGAGATTGACGCTGCACATGGCGGCCACAGCCTTGTCGCTGGCAGGGTGTCTCGAGATTCCCGCGCCAGGGTCACCCGGTCCACACGAGTTGTGCATCAAGACGGACTGGATTGACCCGGTAGAAGTGCCCGGTTGCCTCGGGCAAGCTCACCTCATCGACGCGGTCGACGAAAGCACCGCGGTCGCCCTCGTTTCAGCCACCATACAGCTCCGAGACTCACTGCTCGGTGATCCAGCGGCCTCGAGCAGTGGGAAAGCCGCCGAATTGACACGCGCATTGAGCCACCTCAGTCAGTACTACGCGCGCGATCTATTCGCGGACACAGCACGTTTCCACCGGATGCTCGATCACGTGGCCGTTACCGGTGAGTATGTACGAGGTAAGGTGCTGTGGGTGGGCGGACGCGCTTGGCCGATTGCGACACCGTGGCTGTCGTGGGCGTACTACTTCGACGTGGGCATCTTTTTCCACGTCGTGAACACGGTGCATGCCGTCGTGTACCCAATCCCGCAGCCGAGCGTGCCCGACGACAGTGTCCTCTCCATCGCCGAGCAGATCTACCAATACGCGTTGTGGCGTCATCACGGTCCCACCCGGTTCCCCGTGTGGGAGTACCAGTTCACCTGGAACTCAGGCGGCGTACAGGTCAGGGCACCGTGGATCTCGGGACTCGGTCAGGCGCATGCCCTGATGCTCTTCGGAGAGTGCTTTCGGCGTTCGCATGACGTTGTCTGGATGCAGCGGGGGGCGGAGGTTCTGGGCTCGTTCATGACACTTTGGGACGATGGCGGCACGCTCCTCCCAGATACGACCCATGGGTATTGGTGGGAGGAGTTTCACCCCGCCGTGCGCGTTTTCAACGGAGCCGCTTG
>DATBLG010000108.1:0-35952 GCA_036555485.1 Gemmatimonadales bacterium
CGGCGATGGCCTCGGCGTGCAGGGCGTTCCGGTGCAGTTCACGGCGCCGACCGGTGGATCGGTGGCGACTCCCCTCGTCGTCACGGACGACAACGGTCTGGCGCAGACGCTTGCGACGCTGCCGCCACAGGCACCGGCCGCGTTCTCGATCGGCGCCACGGGACTCACGACGGTGACTTGTACCCAGACGGTGCTCGGCGCCACCCACCTGGTGTTCAGCGTCCAACCGTCCAATATCGTCGCCGGCGGCCCCATCACCGTCGCGGTCACCGCGATGGACGCACTCGACAATCCCGTCACCTCGTTCACGGGCGCCGTGAATCTCGGATTGGCGGCGAATCCTGGGGCGATCACCTTCGGCACACCGGCGGTGGCCGCCGTGGCCGGGGTTGCCACGTTCACGGGTTTCACCATCACCAGGGCCGCCTCGGGCTACAGCTTCCTCGCGAGCTCCGGGAGTCTGACCCCGGCCACGAGCGCGTCGTTCGACGTGGTTCCCGGGGCGCCCGCCCAGCTCGCGTTCACCGTCCAGCCCTCGGGCTTTACCGTGACGCAGGGCGTGCCGATTGTGCCGCCGCCGCAAGTCGTCATTCGGGATGCTTTCGGCAACGCGGTCACGACGGCGACCGACAACGTGACGATCGACATCGGTGCCAATCCCGGTGGGTCCGTCCTCGGCGGCACGCCGACGCAAGCGGCGATCGCGGGCGTAGCGATTTTCCCCGGCCTGACCCTCAATGAGGTGGGCATCGGGTACACGCTGATCGCGACGTCGGGGACCCTCACTCCGGCGACGAGCGCGCCGTTCAACGTGGTGGCCGTGACCGGGCTGCACCTGGTGTTCACTACGCAGCCCAGCAATGTGACGGCGGGGAGCGTCATGTCCCCACCGGTGGTCGTAACCGCGCAGGACGCGCAGAACAACCCGGTGCCGTCCTTCACCGGCGACGTGACGCTCGGGTTCGGCAGTTGTGCCGTTGGGGCGATCCTGTCGGGAACGAACACCATCGCCGCCGTTTCCGGCAGCGCCACGTTTGCGGACCTGAGCATCGACCGGGCCGGCGGGTGCATTCTCGTCGCCTCCTCGTCCGGCCTGCAGAGCGTCGTCAGCGCGAATTTCACCGTGACGGCGGGCGCTGCGGCGCAGCTCGCGTTTACCGTGCAACCGTCAACCGTCGCGGCCGGAGCCGTCATCTCGCCGATCGTGCGCGTCGAGATCCAGGACGCCCTCGGCAACACCGTGCCGACCGCGACTGATAACGTGACGCTCGCGATCGGTGCCAACCCAGGCAACGCCGTGCTCGGAGGGACGACCACCAAGGCCGCGACCGCGGGCGTGGCCCTCTTCACCGATCTGACACTCGATAAGGCCGGCACCGGCTACACACTGATCGCGACGTCCGGCAGTCTCGCGCAGGCGACCAGCGTGCCGTTTGACGTCACGGGCGGCGCCGTCACCCATCTCGCGGTCGCTGTCACACCGCCTTCGGTGACGGCGGGATCGCCGGTGACGATCACGGTGACCGCCCAGGACGCATCGAACAACACGGTCACGGGCTACGTCGGAACCGTCGCGTTCACATCGACCGATGGCCAGGCGACGCTCCCGGCCAACTACGCGTTCGTCTCCGGAGACAACGGGACGCACACGTTCACGAACGGCGCAACGCTCAAGACTCAGGGCAGTCAATCGGTCACCGCGACGGATGTCGTGACGCCCTCGATCACCGGTAGTGCCCCGGTGACCGTGAGCGCGGCGAGCGCCACCGTACTGATGTTCACGGTTCAGCCGGGCTCGATCATCGCCGGGGCGAACTTCGCGCCGCCGGTGCTCGTGACGGCCCGCGACGCGTTCGGGAACACAGCGGCGAGTTTCGCCGGAACCGTTTCCCTGGGCTTCGCGAACAATCCAGGCCAAGCATCCCTGCTCGGCACGACCGCTGTCAGCGCCGCGGCCGGCGTCGCTTCGTTCGCGAATGTGTCCGTCGACAAGGTCGGTGGCGGGTACACGTTGACCGCGTCGGCCACGGGGCTTTCATCGGCGACCAGTGCCCCGTTCAATGTGGCGGCCGGGACAGGGACGCAGCTCGCTTTCCTGGTCCAGCCGTCGACCGTGGTGCAGGGGGCGAGCATCGCTCCACCGGTCGAGGTCGCGATCCAGGACCAGTTCGGCAACACGGTCACGACGCGAACCGATGTCGTGTCGATGACCGTCGGCACCAACCCGGGGGGTGCCACGCTCGGTGGGACGACGAGCCAGGCGGCCAGCGCCGGGATCGCCACGTTCAACGACTTGACCGTGAGCGCGCCGGGGGCCGGCTACACCCTCGATGCCAGCGCGACCAGCCTGGGGAGCGTCGGGAGCACGACGTTCGACGTCCTGTCGGCCGCGGCGGGGATCGCCTGGAATAACCCGGCGGGTGGCAACTGGAGCGTGCCGGGCAACTGGTCGCCCGCGCGCGTGCCGGGCAAGACCGATACAGTGTTCATCAACCTGCCAGGGACCTACACTGTCACGCTCGACGTCAACGACACGGTGGCGTTCCTGACGGTCGGCGGCGCGACCGGCACGCAGACCCTCACCGCCACGGGTCGCACGTTCGGCATCGACACCGCGGCATCGGTCCTGGCGAACGGCGCCATCAATCTCACCAGCACGACGATCAACGGGAACGGCACGCTCTCCATCGCCGGGACTCTCACGGTGTCGCCCGGCACGAGTGTCATCAACGCTGGTGTGAGCGTCGGCGCGGGCGGTCTGCTGCGCCAGAATGGCAACAACGGATTCGCGGACCTCAGCGTAACGGGTGGGTTGATCAACGCCGGGACGGTCGAGCTGACCGGGACGAGCTGGGCGGGCCGGCTCACGGTGGCGGGTGGAAGTTTCGTGAACGCAGTTCCAGGGACGCTGCAGTCCGTTGCCAGCGTGGGCAACGTGTTCACGGGCGTCCTCGATAATCAGGGCGCCGTGCAGGTGGATGGGGCGCTGACGTTCAACGGCGTGTCGGCGGACCATCAGAACAGCGGCACCATCACTCTCGGTGCAGGAAACCTGACCCTGAGCCAGTCGGGAACCACGCCGAGCTTCACGACGAGCGGGAATGTGGTCGTCGGTTCGGGGCGGAATCTCCAGGTAAACGGCGGCGCATTCAACTACGCCAACGCCAGTCCCGGCGGCCTCGCCGGACTCGGCACCGTGAATCTCAGCAGCGTCGTCTTCGGGCTGACGCCCGATTTCACGCAGGATACACTGTCGCTCGGACTGACCAACACGATCGTAAATGGGTCGGGCACGCTGCATGTGGCCGCGACACGCACCCTGACGCTGACCGGCACCACCCTCAACGTGCCGCTCGACAACCTGGGGACGGTGCAGGCGACGCCGGGCACGAATGTCCTCAATGGCAGCGTCGCCAATCGAAGCGGTGCCCTGCTGCGTTTGAACGGCAACAACGGGTTCGCCGACGTGACCGTGGCGAGCGGGTTCACGAACGCCGGGACGGTCGAGCTGACGGGGACGAGCTGGGCCGGCCGGCTGACCGTCGGCTCGCCAACGCCCGCGACGCTCGTCAACGCACCGGGTGCGACGCTGCGCGCGCTGGCCAGCGTGGGCAACGTCTTCACCGGCGTGCTGAACAACCAGGGCACGGTCCAGGTGGATGGCCCGCTGACTTTGAGCGCTGCTTCGGCTGATCACCTGAACAGTGGCACGATCACGCTGGGCCTGGGGAACCTGACGATCAGCCAATCGGGCACGACCCCGAGCTTTACGACCACCGGAAACGTGATCGTCGGGGCGGGGCACACCCTCCAGGTGAACAGCGGGGCCTTCAACTATTCCAATGCGAGTCCGGGTGGCCTGGCGGGACTGGGCACCGTGAATCTCAGCGGCGTCACGCTGGGCATGACTCCCGATTTCACCCAGGACACGCTCTCGCTCGTCCTCACCAACACGATCGTGAACGGGCCCGGCATCCTGCGTGTAGCGGCCCTGCGCACGCTGACACTGACCGGGACGACGATGAATACCGGCCTCGACAACCTGGGGACCGTCCAGGCGACGCCCGGCACGAATGTGCTCAATGGGACCGTGACGAATGCGGGCGGCGCGTTGCTCCGCCTCAATGGCAACAATGGTTTCGCCGATGTGACCGTGGCGAGCGGGTTCACCAACGCCGGAACCATTCAACTGACCGGGACGAGCTGGGCGGGGCGGCTGACGATCACCAGTGGGCCCTTGGTCAACGGCGCAACCGGCACGCTGCAGTCGAGCGCCAGTGTCGGCAACGTGCTCACGGCGCCGCTCGACAACCTGGGGGCGGTACTCGTCGATGGGCCGCTCACATTGAATGCCATGTCCGCAGACCACGCGAACAGCGGAACGATCACGCTGGGCACCGGGAACCTGACCGTCAGTCAGTCAGGGACCACGCCGAGCTTCACCACCAGTGGGAATGTGGTCGTGACCACGGGCCGGACCTGGACGGTGAATGGCGGCGCCGTGAACCACACTGCCGGCAAGATCGAGGGCAATGGGACGGTGGCGTTGAACGGCGTGACGCTGGGACTCGGGCTGAGCCTCGTCCACGACACGCTGCAGGTCGCGCTCAACACCGTGACGGTGAATGGTCCGGGCACCCTCACCGTGGCAAGTGGAGCGAGCCTGACGTTGACGAGCACGACGTTCAATACGGCGTTCACCAATCAGGGGACGACGGTGGCGGCTCCGGGCGTGAATACCTTCCACGCGGGGATCGCGAACCCGAGCGGGGCGCTGTTCCAGCTCAACGGGAACAACGGTTTTGCTGACGTCACCGTGACCAGCGGATTCACGAATGGCGGGACCATCGAGCTGACGGGGACGAGCTGGGCGGGGCGCCTCACCGTCGGCTCGCCGACCCTCGCGACGCTCCTCAACGCGGCGGGTGCGACGATCAAGGCGACGGCCGGAGTGGGGAACGTGCTCACGGCTCAACTGAACAATCAGGGCTCCTTCGTGGTGAACGGTCCCATGACCTTGACCGGTGCCTCCGCCGATCACCAGAACAGTGGCACCATCACGCTGGGATCCGGTGACCTGACACTGAGCCTGTCGGGCACGACGCCGAGCTTCACCACGACGGGCAGTGTGATCATTGGGTCGTCCCGGGTGCTGCAGGTGAACGGCGGCGCGTTCAACTACGCCAACGCCGTTCCCGGGGGCCTGGCCGGACTCGGCGCGGTCAACTTCAGCGGTGTCACGCTCGGGCTCAACCCCAATTTCACCCAGGACACACTGACGATCGTTCCCACGAGCACGGTCATCAACGGAGCGGGGACCCTCACAGTGGCGGTGGGCCGGACGCTGACGCTGACGGGCTCCACGGTGAATACGACGCTCGACAACTTCGGGACGGTGCAGGCAACGCCGGGGACGAATTTCTTGAACGGGTTGTTTGCGAATCATGCTGGTGCGATGCTGCGTTTGAACGGCAACAACGGATTTGCCGACGTGACCGTGGCCAGCGGATTCACGAACGAGGGCACGATCGAGCTGACCGGGACGAGTTGGGCCGGGCGACTGACGGTCGGCTCGCCGACCACGGCGACGCTGGTGAACGGCCTGACGGGAACGCTGCAGAGCGTGGCGGGAGTCGGCAGCGTTTTCAATGGCCATCTCGCCAATCAGGGTGTCGTGTTGGTTGGCGGGCTGCTCACCATGAACGGTGACAGCGGCTCGTACACGAATTCGGGTCAGATCCGGCTGGTCGGCGCCGACCTGAACGTGCTCTTCTCCGCCGGACGTCCCGGGATGAGTAACACCGGACTCATCGACGTGGGGACCAAGACCTTCAAAGTCGCAGGGCCGTCCACGACGTTCTCGAACCAGGGCACCGGCGTGATGCGGGGTTCAGGCACGTTCGACGTGGCCGGCACGAGCTTCATTACCAACGCCACGGTCACGATCGGCAACGCCGGCGGCCCGCTCTCGGCGGGCAAGTTGACCATCACCGGACCGTATCTGCAGGGTCCGCAGCCGAGCGCCTTGAACGTCAAGATTGGCGGTGATCCAGCGAATCCAGGCGTGGACTACGATCAGCTCAATGTCGTGGACGCCGGCGCTGCCCTGGGGAACGCAACTCTTCAGGGTGGCATCCTGAACATTGCAGCGGGCGCGAACGTGCAGGGGAAGACCTACGTGATCATCCAACTCCCTGCGGGCAGGTCGTTCTTTGGGAATGGCTTCGGCCTGATCAATATCGTCTCAGGCATCTGTGATGTCGTGTCCCCCACGGGTACGTTCGGGAATCAGTTCCTACTCACCTGCGCGTGAGGCGGGGATTTTACGGCTGACGGCTGACGACTGACAACCTATTTTAGCAGCAGCTTCGCGATCGTGTTGAGCTGCATGTTGCTCGTTCCCTCGTAGATCGTCCCGATCTTGGCGTCGCGGTAGAACTTCTCGACCGGATACTCCTTGGTGTAGCCGTACCCGCCGAACAGCTCCACGCACACCGACGTGACCCGCTCTGCGACCTGCGAGGAGAACAACTTCGCCATCGCGGCGTTCTGGGTGTACTCCTGCCCGGCGTCCTTCAGTCGGGCCGCGTTGTACACCATGAGGCGCGCCGCCTCGAGCTCGGTCGCGGCCTGGGCCAGCTGGAACTGCACCGCCTGAAAGTCGGCGATCGGCTTGCCGAACTGTTTGCGCTCTTTCACGTACTTGAGGGCCGCGCCGAGCGCGCCGCGCGCCACGCCGATCATCTGCGCGCCGATACCGATGCGACCCGTGTTCAGCGTCTCGATCGCAACCTTGTATCCTTTGCCGACTTCACCCAGGACGTTCTCCGCCGGCACCTCGCAGCCGTCGAGGATCAGCTCCGTGGTGGACGAGGCGCGGATGCCGAGCTTGTCTTCCTTTTTGCCGACGCTGAATCCCTTGCAGTCGCGCTCCACGATGAACGCGGTGATCCCCTTGTAGCCCTTGGCGAAGTCACTGTTCGCGAAGATGATGTAGACGCCGGCCTCGGCGCCGTTGGTGATCCACAGTTTGCGGCCCTCGAGCTGCCACGCGGCTCCCTGCCGCGTCGCCTTGGTCTGGAGGCCGAAGGCATCCGACCCCGATTCGGGCTCCGACAGGGCGTACGCGCCGACGGTGCCGGCCGCGAGCTTGGGGAGGTAGCGGGATTTTTGGTCGTCGTTGGCCCACTGGAGCAGCGGCTCGATGACGAGGGTGTTCTGCACGTCGACGAAGATCGCCGCCGAGGCGTCCACGGCCGACAGCTCCTCCACTGCGAT
This sequence comes from Gemmatimonadales bacterium, assembly GCA_036555485.1. Classification (GTDB taxonomy): domain Bacteria; phylum Gemmatimonadota; class Gemmatimonadetes; order Gemmatimonadales; family GWC2-71-9; genus DASTHG01. The sequence continues at coordinate 7,279 of DATBLG010000108.1, forward strand.
CGCCGTCATGAACAATCCGCCGCCGGCGCCCCCGAATTGCTCGGGGATCTCGATGCCCATCAGTCCCAGCTCGAACAGCTTGGGGACGAGCGCGGGATCGATCGCCGCCGCCTGCTCCATCGCCGCGACGCGCGGACGGACTTCCTGCTCGGCGAAGTCCCGCACGGCGTCGCGGAACATCTGCTCCTCTTCCGAGAGCGTCGTGAGCGGCGGGAGAAAGGCCGACGCCGTCATGAATCGGAGCTCAACCCTTGCGCTCCGGTCCCATCAGCATCTCGCGGATGCCGCCGAGCGACGACAGCACGCCGGTGGCCTCGTAGGGCATGTAGACGACCTTGTTGTTCTGCCCCGACACCATCTCCTTCAACGCCTCGATGTAGCGGATCGCGATGAGATACCGTGCGGGGTCGCCGCCGCTGCCCTTGATGGCCTGGGTGATGCGCTCGATCGCGGTGGCCTCGGCTTCGGCCACCTTGAGCCGCGCCGTCGCTTCCGCCTCGGCGTGGAGGATCTGGGCCTGCTTGTCGCCTTCGGCCTTGTTGATCTCCGACTGCCGGATGCCCTCGGCCTGGAGGATCGCCGACTGCTTGCTGCCCTCGGCGGTGAGGATCGCGGCGCGCCGGTCCCGCTCGGCGCGCATCTGCTTCTCCATCGCTTCGCGGATGTCCTGCGGGGGGTTGATGTCCTTCAGCTCGACGCGACCCACCTTGGCGCCCCACTTGTGGGTCGCGTCGTCGAGGATCTCCCGCAGCTTGGTGTTGATGTGTTCGCGCGAGCTGAGCACCTGGTCCAGGTCCAGCTCGCCGATCACATTGCGCAGCGTCGTCTGGGTCAGCTTCTCGATCGCGTCCGGAAGATTGGCGATCTCGTAGGCGGCGCGCACCGGGTCGGTGACCTGGAAGTAGATCAACGCGTCGATCTCGACCACCACGTTGTCCTTGGTGATCACGTTCTGGCGCGGGAAGACGTACACCGTCTCGCGCAGGTCGATGGTCGAGGAGCGATAGCGCCGCGTGAACGTTTCCCCCGCGGGGGTGCTGATGATCTGGTGCCAGTCGATCGGCCGCGGCTGATCGAAAAACGGCATGATGAGGTTGAGCCCCGACGAGAGTGTGCGGTTGTACTTGCCGAGGCGTTCGACGACCATCGTCTGCGCCTGGCGCACCACGATGATGGTGCTCTTCACGATGAAGATCGCGAGCAGCGCCAGCGCGCCGACAACGATCAGCCCGAAATCCATGGGTCAGGCCTCCTTCTCGACCACGAGGGTGCTCCCGTCTACCTGGACCACCACGACGCGCGTCCCCGGCTCGAGCGCCGGGGTGCCCTCCGCGAGCATCCCGCGCCAGTCTTCGCCGTCTATCGTCACCCGCCCGATGTGCGTCACCGGGTCGAACCCCCTGGTCACGACCCCGGCCTTGCCGGCGAGGGCGTCCATGTTGGTGCGGATCTGCATACCGCGGCCGTGGAGAAAGCGTCGCACCAGCACCGGCCGCAGGCCGAACAGGCTGGCGACCGAGGTCACCGCGAACACCAGGGTCTGGCCGAGGAGCCCAATGGGTAGAAGGCCGGCGACCGCGGCCGCGAGACACCCGATGGCGATGCTCGCCAGCCAGAACCCCGGCGCGAACATCTCCGCCGCGAGCAACAGCGCCGCCGCAACAATCCAGATCTGCCAGTCGGCCACGGGGCTTCCTCCAGTGCGAGCGCGATGAGCGGCTGGAAGTTACCGTCCGGAGGTGCGGTCCGCGACCGCCGGCCGCGATCGTTGCAACCCTTTGTCAGCCGAGACTATCCACTCTACGAAACCCCGGTCCGTCGGCTGCGTACGGCCAGACGACTCCATTCCCTCACCGGAGTACTCGATGCGTACCATGATCGTCCTCGGCGCCGTGCTGTGCGGCGTAGCGCCCGCCGCGTTGGCGCAGACCGCCCAACGCTACCCCATTGCCGGCGACAACGTCGCCATCTACAACCTCGCGGGCACCGTTCGGGTCGAAGGCGGTTCCGGGAGCGCGGTGGTCGTTGAAGTCACCCGTGGCGGCGCCGATGCCGGAACGCTCGAAGTCGCGACCGGCCCGATCGGCGGTCGGCAGACCCTGCGCGTGATCTATCCCGACCACGACATCATCTATCGTGACCTCGGCGGGCACTCGAGCTCCTCGCTCGACGTGCGCGACGACGGCACCTTCAATGGCAACACCCGAGAGTCCGGTCGCGGCCACCGCGTGCGCATCCGGGGCGGCGGGTCCGGCACCGAGGCCCACGCCGACCTTCGCATCGTGGTGCCGCCCGGCAAACAAGTCGCCGTGTATCTCGCGGTCGGCAGGATGACGGCGACCAACGTGAGCGGCGACCTGACGCTGGACGTCAGCGCCGCCGACGTCACGGCAAACGGGATCCGTGGTGCGCTCATCGTGGATGCGGGCTCGGGTGACGTGCGCGTGAGCGATGTGACCGGGAGCCTGAACCTCGACACCGGCTCGGGGAACGTCACCGTGAGCGGCATCCAGGGCGACGAGATTCTGCTCGACACCGGCTCGGGGGATGTGACGCTGGATCGCGCGGAAGTCCGGTCACTCAATATCGACACCGGCTCCGGCAACGCGGACGCCACCGCGGTCAAGGCCGACAACCTCACGATCAGCACCGGTTCGGGCAACGTGACGCTCGTGCTGCTCGCGGGCGGTGGCACGATCAACATCGACACCGGCTCCGGCGAAGTCATCGCCACGCTCCCGGCCGACTACGGCGCCGACGTGCTGCTCGACACCGGCTCGGGCGACATCGATCTGGGCAGCATCCCGGTCACCGTGCGGAGAATCGAAGAGAATCATGTCGAGGGACGCATCGGGGATGGCCGCGGCCGGCTGCAGATTGAGACAGGGTCGGGGGGTGTGAGGCTGAGAAAAGCATAAGCAGCGCTCTCAGCTATCGGCTATCGGCCGTCGGCCCATCCACGTTGGGGCCGGCGGCCGCGATCTTTCGATCCCTTGTGCAATGAATTGATACCGATTTCCGGCAGAGCGACCCAATGCTCTAGGACACCTTCATGCCGGAGATCCGGCCTTACGTCCCAGATTCGCCGCTCAGCAGCCTCAGTCTGTGCCAACATCGCAGAGGGATGCGGCCGGAGCGGGGATAGGGAGTTTCGGCGATTCCTTCTGATCGCTCTGGGCTCGGCCAGTGAATTGGAGTATCATCTCCTGCTGGCGGCCGACCTAGGGAATCTGTCGCGCTCAGCTTACGCCCAAATGGACACGGAAGTCACCGGCGTGAAACGAATGATCGTTGGTCTACTGAAACGGCTGGAGTCCGATGGCCGACAGCCAATAGCCGACAGCCGATAGCCGATGGCCGATCGCGCTGTTCGCGTTGATAAGTTCCTCACCGCCGCCCGCTTCTTCAAGACGCGCGCCATCGCCGCTCAGGCGATCAGCGCCGGCAAGGTCGAGGTCAACGGCGTCCGGGCGAAGCCCGCCAAGTCCCTCACCGTCGGCGACCGCCTGCGGGTGCGCAAGGGCCCGTATGAGTTCCTGGTGACCGTGCGACTGTTGAGCGATCGCCGCGGGCCGCCGGCGACCGCCGTCGCGCTGTACCAAGAAGACCCCGCCGGGAAAGCGATCCGCGAGAAACTGGCCCACCAGCTGCGGATCGCCCCGACGCCCACCTTCGAGGGACGGGGGCGGCCCACCAAACGCGACCGGCGCGAGCTCGATCGGCTCCGGGACGACGACGGCGACTGAGCATTCCGCAGGCTAGATTGAATCCAGTGAAGTCGTTGCGAGGTCCCGGTAAGGAGAAGGGAGCGATATGAAGGGGGTTCTCATCGTTGTGGCGACGCTCGTCGCACTTGTGGCCCTCGTGGCGGTCATCGGCATGCTCGTGCCGCGCGACCACGTCGCCGGCGTCACCATCACGGTGCGGCAACCCCCCGACAGCATCTGGAAAGTGGTGCGCGACCTGGGCGGCGTGCCACAGTGGTGGAGCGAGATGAAAAAGTCCGAGCGGGGCCCGGACGGTGCCGGGATCGAGCGGTGGCAGCAGGAGGTGGGCGGCTTCAAGATGGCGCTGCTCATTGAGACGGAAGAACCGCCGCGTCGCCTGGTGACGCGGATCGACTCGCCGCCGGACGGGCCTTTCGGTGGAACGTGGACCTACGACCTCACGCCGGTGGACAGCGGCACCAAATTCACCGTCACCGAGCGCGGCTGGATCGGGAACCCGTTGTTCCGGTTCATGTCGCGGTTCATCTTCGGGTACTACGGAACCCAGGAGAGCTACCTGCGGGCGCTGGGCAGGCGGTTCGGCGAAGAGGTGGCGCCGGCTCGGCTGCCGCCGGAATGATTGCGTTCTAGCGCCGCCGGATTTTGGCGAGCAGCCGCAGGATCTCGAGGTACAGCCAGATCAGCGTCACCATCACCCCGAACGCGGCGTACCATTCCAGGACTTTCGGCGCCCCGTGCTCCACTCCCCGCTGGATGTAGTCGAAGTCGAGCGCCAGGTTCATCGCGGCGATCCCCACCACGACCAGGCTGAAAATGATGCCGAAGGTGCCGCCCTGGTGAATGAAGGGAATCGAGATGTTGAAGAACGAGAGTACCATCGACACGAGGTAGAGCAGTGCGATCGCGCCGGTCGCCGCCACGACGATCATCCGGAACCGATCGGTGACCTTGATGATGCCCGTGCGGTACGCGATCAGCATCACGGCCAGCACCCCGAACGTCAGCCCGACGGCCTGGAACACGATGCCGTGCAGCTGTTGCTCGTAGAACGCCGAGATCGCACCCAGCGCGAGCCCCTGCGCGGCGGCGTACACCGGAGCGCTGATCCGGGCCCACTTGGGCAGAAAGATGGTCACCAGCGCCGCCACCAGCCCGATAATCAGTCCAGCCCACATGTACGGCATGACCGTCGCCGGGTCGAGCGTCTGGAAATAGCGGGTCCACACCCACGCCGCCGTCGCCGCGACCAGGAGCAACAGGAACGCCGTCTTGTTGATCGTCCCTTCGATCGTCATCGACTCGCCGGCCGTCTGCACCAGCTGGTCCACGCGCCGGAAGGCTTTTTCGTTCAGCAGCGGGTTCGCCATGATCGTTTCCTGGAATCAGGGAATCGGGGAGCAATATACCACGGCAGGAACGGGAGTCAGTCGCCGGCCAGCCGCTCCAGCTCGTCCGACTCGTAGATCCGGACGCCGCCCGGTGCCTGGATCGCGAGCCGTACCATCGCCTTCGCGACTGTCGCCGCCTGAATCGGCCGATACTTCCGCAATGGCCCGACGAGCGCCAGCGACACGCCGCTCGCGACGGCGAGCCCGAAGCGTTCCGCGGGCCGGTGCTCGGGACGATCGCCGGTGAGCAGCGACGGTCGGACCACGTAGCGGCCCACGAACGGCAAGGCGATCACCGCTTCCTCGGTTTCACCTTTCACCTGATTATAGAACAGCGGCGACTTCGGGCTCGCCCCCAGCGCCGAAACGAGTAGAAACTGTTTGGCACCGTGCTGCAACGCCTGACTGGCGAGTCCCACCACGTAGACGAAATCCACCTGGCGAAAGGCTTCCCGGCTGCCTGCCCGCTTCATGGTCGTGCCGAGACAGCAAAACACATCGTCGGCGCTGGGAAACTCCGCGCCAACTGCGCCGAGGCGGTCGAAATCGATGACGCGTTGCACCAGCTTCGGGTGTTGACGAGGGAGCTCGCGCCGTCCGATCGCGATCACCTGATCGAACACCGGGTCGTCGAGCAGCTGGGTGAGGCAGTGACCGCCGACGAGTCCGGTGGCGCCGGCGACGAGGGCGGTCCTCACGGGGTTCCGAGCTCCTCAAACGAGCGATTGAGAATCGGGTACTCGCGCCAGTCGCGGTAGTCGAAGTGCCACCACTCGTCCACGATCCGCGTGAACCCTTCGTCCTCCAACACCTGACGCAGCAACTCGCGGTGCCAGCGCTGCAGCGTAGTCGTGACGGGATAGTCTGGGAACGACCGCTCCGTGGTTTCGTCGTAGGTGCCGCCCATGTCGATCGGTCGTCCGGTGCGCAGATCGTAGAGGGTCAGATCCACGGCACAGCCACGATTGTGGCGCGAGCCGCGCGCCGGATTCGCCACCATCCAGCGTTGCGCCGGGGGCGTGGCGTCCCAGAAGGTCCGGGTGACGTACCACGGGCGATAGGCATCGTGGATCAAGAGACCGTACCCGAGCGCCCGCAAGTGGTCGTGGGCGCGCCGCAGCGCCTCCGCCGCGGGACGCTGCAGCAGTGCGCGGGCGCTTGGATAGAACACAGTGCCCAGGAAATTGTTGGTCGTGGCGTACCGGATGTCGAAGCGGATGGTGGAGTCGAGGGCGGCGAGGTCTACCAGGTCTGGCGCCCGGAACGATCCGCTCTCGGCCGGTGGCACGGCCGCTCGCGCCTCGACTAGGACGTCGGGCACGGGTCGCATCGCCGTCACGCGGAGCTGTCCGCCAGCTTCGGGGCCGATCGCACGGCGCGCAAAGCGCACACCGGCCGCCTCGACCTCAACGACACGGCCCCGCCGGTCCCGACGGAACACGAGCCGCTCACCGTCGTACAGCCCGTCACCCGGAAATGCGAACACGCTGTCCGACTCCTGTTTCAATGGATAGGCGAAGAACCACTCGATCAGGGCGAACAGCGTCCCTTGACGCTCGTAGATGAACAGGATGTCGTGGTCCCAGCCGTATTCGCCGACGAGCCCGGCCCATCGAGCGGGCAGGGTGTCCGGCTTGGGGAGTGGCCGGAGCGTGAAGCTGTCGCCGCGCACCAACATCCCGCCGGCGATGGGACGGAGGTACAGGCCAAAGTCCCGCGGATCGTCGAGGGCCAGACTGTCGTCGAGCTGTCGCATCATCAGTGGCGCGCCCCCTCTGCCGGGGGCGAGCTGCAGGTTGCCGGCGCGGTGCTGCAGCTCGATCTGGCGTTCCCCGCGAACGTAGCGGCCGGCGACCTGGCGCGCCCGTCCCGGTGGCAGCGGGCTCGTGATCACCGGGTCCGGGATGGGTTGTCCGGCCTTGACCGCGAGCATCGCGCGCAACGCGGCGTCGGCGATGCGCGAGATGACCGTGTTGGCGATGTCCAGCGTCGTGACGATCGCGACGCCGAGCTTGTCCTCAGGGAGCGCCTGGACGTCGGTCGCGAAGCCGTACACGGCGCCGTCATGGCCGACGCGTCGGTGGCCGTCCAGTCGCGAAACGAAAAACCCGAGACCGAACCCCGTCGTGGCGCCCGAATCCGCAAACTGCGGACGCCACATCTCCTCGAGCGAGGCACGCGTCAGGATGCGGCCGTTCCTGCCTTGCCCTCCCGCGAAGAGCGCCGCAAGAAATTTGCCGAGGTCGCCGACGGTCGCGTAGAGCGAGCCGGCGGGCCCGATCCCGAGCGCGAAGGTGGGCGCCTCGAACCGGCGGCCGTCCGGCGCCCACATGTACGCCGTGGCGAGATGACGGGTGATATCGGGTGTCGGGGCGAACGCGCTGTGCGTGAGGCCGAGTGGGGCGAGGACGGCGCGTTGCACGTAGCTCGCGAACGGCTCCTTCTGGGTATGCTCGAGCACGGAGCCGACGACGGTGATCGCGGCGTTCGAGTACTTCACGCGCGTTGTGGGAGCGTACACGAGCGTGGTGCGGTTGAGGCTCGCGACAACCGAGTCGAGCGACGGTGGAGTCGGATCGAAGTAGCTCCCGACAGGTGGCTCCCGCACGAGCCCGGACCGATGCGTCATGAGCTGCCGCAGCGTGATTGGCGTGTCGAAGCGATTGCCCGGCCGGAAGCCCGGCAGGTAGCGGGTGAGCGGGGCGTCGAGGTCGAGCGCGCCGCGCTCGACGAGCTGCATCACCGCGATGTCGGTGAACAGTTTGGACACGGAGCCCACCCGGTACACCGTCTCCGCCGTCGCGGGGACGCTCTCGCGTGGGCGTTCGAACCCGAAACCGCGAGCCCAGACGATCTGCTGATCGTCGACCAGTGCGATAGAAATGGCCGGGAGGTCCTTGTCGGCCATTTCGTGCGCGATAAAGCGCTCGAGCAACCGGGCGACCGGCGCGTAGTCTAGTCGGGGCGGGACGGAGTCCTGAACGGCAGTGGCGCGCGTGACGAGCCCCAGTGCGCACAAGAGCAGGGCATGGAATGACCGCCATCTATTGCAGTGGCCGAGTGGCGCGGGCGCCGGGACGCCGGGAAGCGGGGGCGCACGGCGGGACAATGACATCGGCATCCGACCATACTCATGTGGTTTGTCCCCGTCCGAGCGCCCCCGCGTCCAACGCGTCCGGCGCCCGCTCCACTCGGCCACTGCCACTGTCCGCAGCATTCGGCTATCCGTCCAGTCGCGGGTCAATGATGATCTTGAGTGATTCCTGCGGGTCGAGCATGAGGTCGAATCCGTGCTGGATCTCCGCCAGCGGCAGCCGGTGCGTCACCAGCGGGGCGACATCAACACGGCGTGCCGCCATTAGCGCCAGGGCGGCGGCGAGATCGGCCGGGGCGGCGCCGTAGGAGCTCGCGAGCGTCGCTTCGTGACGCCAGAACACGTCATTGAACGGCAGCGGCAGCATCGCACCGGGTTGCATCGGGGCGAAATACAGCACGCTGCCGCCGCGGTCCACCGCCGCCAGTGCCTGGGTCACGGCCGGCAGCGCCCCGGCGCACACGATGACGCGATCGGCGCCGTGGCCCCCCCCCGTGGCCGCGCGCACCGCGTCGCCAACGGGCTGGGTCGTGTCGAACGCGGCGTCGGCGCCGAGTCGCAGGGCGATGCTGCATCGTCCGGGCAGCGGATCGGACACGAACACCTGTGCCGCGCCGAGTGCCCGCGCGGCGAGCAGGTGGAGGCAGCCGGACACCCCCGCGCCAACGATCAGGACCGTGTCGCCCGGGCCGACGCCTGCCCGGCGCTGTCCGCGCAGCACGCAGCCAAGCGGCTCCACCATGCTCGCGGCGTCGTCGGAGACGTGATCGGGGAGGAGGAGCACGCCCCCCTTGTCGACGTTCGCCGCCGGGACGCGGACGAAGGCCGCGAATCCGCCGGGGTCGAACGCGGTGCGATGCAGCAGCTCGCAGGCGGTCTCGCGGCCGGAGCGGCAGTAGCGGCATTCGAGGCAGGGAACGTGATGGGTGGCGATGACGCGGTCGCCCACGTGGAACCGCGTCACGCCCGCTCCGGCGCCGACCACGCGCCCCGCCACCTCATGGCCGAGGACGGTTGGCGCCTTGGGCTGGCGGTACCACTCCATGATGTCGCTGCCGCAGATCCCGCTCGCCGTGATCTCGAGCAGCAGTTCGCCGGCGCTGATCTCCGGGACGTCGCGCGACTCGATCCGCAGATCGCGGTTCGAGTGGTACACGGCGACGCGATTGTGGGCGGGCAGCCCCATGCGGGTCAGGCGGGCTGCGACTGGGGCCTGTGCTGCAGCTCGAGGAACAGCTCGTGCGCTTCCTGGGGTTTCGCGGATTCGTGGACGACGGCGCGCAGCGCGCGCATCATCGGCACCGGATGGTCTCCCTGCCACACGTTGCGGCCCATGTCGACGCCGGACGCGCCCTCCTGAATGGCCCGGTAGGCGAGCCGCAGCGCGTCGAGCTCCGTTTCGAGCTTGGGTCCCCCCGCGATGACGACCGGCACGGGGCAGGCGGCCACGACGTCTTCGAAGCCATCGCAGTGATACGTCTTGACGAAATGGGCTCCCAGCTCGGCGGCGACGCGGCAGCAGAGCGCCAGGTAGCGGGCGTCGCGTTTCTCCAGCTCCTTGCCGACGGCGGTGACGGCGAGCACCGGGATGCCGGCGGCCTCGCCCCGATCGACGAGCCGGGCGAGGTTGGCGAGGGTCTGGTGCTCGTAGTCGCTGCCGATGAACACCGACAGCGCGAGCGCGCTGGCATTCAGCCGCACGGCATCGCGAATGGAGGTGGTGATGGTTTCGTTGGCGAGATCGGCGCCGACGATGGTCGAGCCGCCCGAGACGCGCAGCACGATGGGGATGTCGCGCGTCGCCTCCACCGAGGTGCGCAACACGCCCCGGGTCAGCATCAGGGCATCGGCGAACGGCAACAGCGGCGCGATCGTCTTGCCCGGCTCTTCCAGGCGATGGGTCGGCCCGAGGAAGTACCCGTGATCCACGGCAAGCATCACGGTGTGACCGTCCGAGGCTTTGAAAATGCGACTCAGCCGGTTCTGCATTCCCCAATCCATCGTGCGCGCTCCTCGCAAAGGCCGACTCGAACCAGAAGGAAAACTGGCCAAACCATCAGGCTCCGTCAATGAAGCACTCGAAAAACGGCCGCTCACGATACGTGCGTCCGGTTCCCGTCTCGCCCGGTCTGATCTGCACCACGTCCGTCGCCGCGTAGCCGGCCGGCATCTCGAAGAAGTGGGTGTGATACGTGGTCCCGAAATGGAACTCCTTGCCGTCCATCATCACACCGACGAACTGCGTCCACCCCATGCGCGTCTCCCCCTGGATTTCCTGCAGCCGCGCCGGCGGCAGCGCGAACGGGCTCGGCTCGATGCGATCGAGATGCCAGCTGTTGACGCGGTTCCCGGTGGCGACGAAGGTCTTCACGATATCCGTGAGGCCGAACGGCACGGCGGTCGCGAACAACCGGCGCAGGAGGGTTTTCCGCTCCTGTTCTCTGCGTTCCTCGTCGGTCGCCGTTTCGGCGAAGCGGCGCAGCGCGAGATCGATCTGTGGATTCGTCGCCCGCAGCAGCACGCAGGGCAGGTACAACCCGTCCTTGAGGTGCGCGGCGCAGCGGTACGCGGGGACGCCCGCGAGGTCGGGCGTCGGCTCGATGTTCCCCATGGCGTAGGAGACGATTTCGGCGAGATCCATCAGCGTCTTCCGTCAGCGCCGCCCGAAGGCGGACCACGGTCCCTGCGTCTTGCGCAACAGGATCTCTCCATGGCCTTGCACGATGTAATCCGGCATTTCGCCCACGACGGTGTAGCCCAATCGCTCGTACAATCTCCTGGCGTCGGGATTGAACGTGGACACGCACATGAACACGTTCGGACTGTCTCGGAAGATCCGCTCCTCGGCGAACGCGATGAGCCGCTCGCCGTGGCCCTCCCCCCGGTCGCCAGACCGCACGCAGACCGTCTGAAGGTAGCCTGGGAAGGGTCCACGGAGATCCACCACCACGAACCCGAGGATCTCGTCGTCGTCTTCCAGGACGTACACTTCCTTGTCGGGGTCCTGGAGGGTGCGAATCGACGCCTCGAGCGAGCGCCGCAGCGTGAGCCACGGCTCCGACTCCGCCATCATCTTGGCGCAGATGGCGAGCTCCGCTACACCGTCCATCCGCCGGATCGTACCGACGGCCTCGCTCATGCGCCCACCCGCACGCGCCGCAACACCCACCAGTACAGCGCGACGTTCACGACCAGCACGCACACGCCGAGGAACACCTGCCCCTGGAGCGTCAGGCCCTCGGGGTAGACCGCCCGCGTGATGTAATGATCGATGAAGCCTCCGCTGTATCCGGCCTGCCCCGCCTTCGCCCGGAGCGTGTTCTCGATGGGGGTCAGGGGGCAGCGTTTCGCGACGAACTCGACCCAGATTCCCCACGCCACCGCGGGCAGGTGCAGCCACATCCAGGCACGGTGGTGCAGCACGAGCAGCGCCCCGCCCACCACGAAGACGATGTAGGCGAAGTGGGTCAGCATGACGAGGTCGGCCAGGACGCGATACAGCATGGAGCGAAGCCTACGAAACGCTGCGGGTCCATGCCAGAGGCGTAGCGAGCCTGACGGTCACGCCGTAACTTGGCGCGGCCGTGTCGATTCGGCGACCTGAACGGGAGACGAAACGGGGTATGGCTCACCGCTCCAGCTATCTCGCACTCACCCTGCTGTCCCTGACGGCGGCCGCGCCGGCGGCACAAATCCCCGCCTCCGACCCGCCGCCAAACACCCTCAGTGCCGCCGAGCGGGCCGCGGGGTGGCGCCTGTTGTTCGATGGCCGGACCACCGCCGGGTGGCGCGGCTACAAGAAGACCACGATGCCGTCGGGGTGGCGCGTCGTGGGCGGGACGCTCGCACGGATTGGCGGCGGGGGCGACATCGTCACCACCGAACAGTTCCGCAACTTCGAGCTGTCGCTCGAGTGGAATGTCTCCCAGGGCGGCAACAGCGGCATCTTCTATCGGGCGAGCGAGGACGAGGACGGGATCTACTGGACCGCGCCCGAGATGCAGGTGCTGGACGACGCCCGCCACCAGGACGGCAAGTCGCGCCTCACCGCGGCGGGCGCCAACTACGGCCTCCATCCGGCGCCGGCGGGCATCGTGAAGCCGGCGGGACAGTGGAATCAGGCGCGCCTCATCGTGAACGGCCGGCACGTGGAGCACTGGCTCAACGGGGTGCGGATGCTGCAATACGAGCTGTGGAGTCCCGACTGGGAGATGCGGGTGCATGGGAGCAAGTTCGCCCCGCATCCCAAATACGGGCGCAACCTCCAGGGCTTGATCGGCCTGCAGGATCATGGCGATCGCGTGGCGTACCGCAGTATCAAGATTCGGGTGTTGCCATAATCAGTCATCAGTTATCAGTCGTCAGCCATCAAGGGACCCTGACCCCAAGGTGAGATCGACATGAGTACTCGCGTCAAGCTGTCGACGATGATGTTCCTCCAATTCTTCATCTGGGGCGCCTGGTACACGACGATCGCCGTGTACATGACCAACCACGGTATGGAGACGCTGACGCACTGGCCCTATACGGTGAACCCGATAGCGGCCATCGTCGCGCCGTTCTTCCTGGGGCTCGTCGCCGACCGCTACTTCGCGACCGAGAAGGTGCTTGGCACGCTCCACCTCCTGGGCGGCGTGACGATGTTCGCCGTCCCACAAGCCGCGGGCACGCCCACGGCGTTCATCCTGCTGCTGCTGCTCTACAATCTGTGTTACATGCCGACCCTCGGTCTCGCGAACAGCCTGGCGTTCCACCACATCCAATCCCAGGAGAAGCAATTCCCGCTCATCCGCGTGTTCGGCACCATCGGGTGGATCGTGGCCGGGCTGTTCATCAGTCTCGTGCTGGGCGCCCTCGTGGCGGGGGTCCCGGAACAAACGGCGCTGCCGATCTACACCGCCGCTGGGGCCAGCGTGCTGCTCGGCCTGTTCAGCTTCTCGCTTCCACATACGCCCCCGCCAGGTGCGGGGCAGCGGGTTTCGCTGCGCAGCATCGCCGGTCTCGACGCGCTGACGCAGCTCGGTGACCGCCCGTTCTACGTGTTCATCGCCGCCTCGCTGCTACTGTGCATCCCGCTCGCGGCCTATTACAACTTCACGCAGCTCTTCCTAGGCAATGCCGGCGTGACCAGAATCGCGGCGACGCAGACCCTGGGCCAGATGTCCGAGGTCGGCTTCATGCTGCTCATGCCGCTCATGTTTGTCCGGCTCGGCGTGAAGCGCATGCTGATGGTGGGTATGGGAGCCTGGATTCTGCGGTATGTGCTGTTTGCGATCGCGGCTCCCGGCGCGGTCTTCTGGATCATCGTGATCGGGATCCTGCTCCATGGCGTGTGCTACGACTTCTTCTTCGTGACCGGTCAGATCTACGTGGACAAGAAGTCGACGCCGGCGGTGCGCGGCCAGGCGCAGGGATTCCTCGTGCTCGTCACCTACGGCATCGGCATGCTCATCGGCGCGCAGGTGGCCGGCAACGTGTTCAACCGGTTCCTCGGCGGCGCGGCCAGCCTCACCCTCGACCAGTGGTCCAACTTCTGGATGTTGCCTGCCGGGTTCGCGGCGGTGGTGTTGCTCTTTTTCGCGGTGTTGTTCAAGCAGGGGACGTCGAGCACAAAGGCGTAGGGAAACGGCGTAGAGAGAACGACGTGTAGAGAGAACGACGTAAGGAGAAACCGTATGGCCCGGAAGCGCATTTCCCGACGGACGTTTGTAAATGACGTGGCGGCGGTCGCTGCCTTCACGATCGTGCCGCGACACGTGTTGGGGCGTGGGTTCAGGGCGCCCAGCGACAAACTCAACATCGCGTGCATCGGCTGCGGCGGAAAAGGCCGCAGCGACATCGACGGGATCGCGACGGAGAACGTCTACGCCCTGTGCGACGTGGATTGGAACATGGCGCTGGACGCTTTCCAACACTATCCGAAGGCCAAACGCTATCGGGACTTCCGCGAGATGCTCGACAAAGAGGGCCGGAGCATCGACGCCGTCACGGTATCGACGCCCGATCACACGCACGCCGCCGCCGGCCTGCTGGCGATGAAGCAGGGCAAGCACGCGTTCATCCAGAAACCGTTGGCCAGGACAGTCGGAGAGGTGCGCGCGCTGAAACAGGCCGCGACGCAATACAAGGTCGCGACGCAGATGGGGAACCAGGGGCACGCGAACGAGTCGACGCGCCTGATCCGCGAATGGGTGGAAGCGGGCGCCATCGGGACGGTGCGCGAGGTGCATTGCTGGACCAATCGCCCGTGGTGGCCGCAGGGAATCGATCGGCCGCTGGAAGAGTACCACGTGCCCCAGACGCTCGACTGGAACCTGTGGCTCGGTCCGGCGGCGGAACGGCCGTACCATCCCGGCTATGCGCCGTTCAAGTGGCGCGGGTGGTGGGACTTCGGCACCGGATCCTTGGGAGACATGGCGTGCCATATCATGGACGCCGCGTTCTGGACCCTCGACCTCGGCTACCCGACGCGTATCGAGCCCGAGTCGACGCCGCTGTTCAAAGAAACGGCGCCGGCGACATCGCGTATCACCTACTGGTTCCCCGCAAAAGGCAGCCGGCCGGAGGTGAAGGTCGTGTGGCGCGACGGCGGGGTGTATCCGCCACGGCCCGCCGAGCTGGCGGACGAGGCGCCTTGGCCCCCTGACACGGGCGGCGGGCAGCTGTGGATCGGGTCCGCCGGCAAGCTCGTCGCGGGCACCTACGCCGACGATCCGACCCTGCTCGATGCGACCAAGATGGCCGAGATCACGGCACGCCCTGTCGCACAGAAGTATCCGCGCTCGCCGGGCGTGTACGCCGAGTGGGTCGCGGCCGCCAAGGGCGGCGCGCCCGCGGGGTCGGCGTTCGACCGCCACGCGGGAGCGTTCACGGAAATGGCCTTGCTGGGCTGCCTCGCGGTGCGAATGGGGCGGACGCTCGAGATCGATCCGGCCACGGGGGCCGTGAAGAACGTGACCGTCCCGCCCGAGTATATCCAGCCGACCTATCGGCCGGGCTGGAGCCTGTGACCAAGGGAGGATCGATGCTGGTTCGGTACGCGTGGGCGCTGCTTGCGGTCATGTTCTCGGGGGCGGCGCTCGCGGCGCAGCAGCCGGTGCGCAGCTTCGCCGGTCACTGGAACGGCACGATCACGCTCCCCGGCCAGGAGTTGGCGTTCGACGTCGACCTGGTCGATTCCGCCGGCGTCTATCGGGGCGACATTTCCATTCCCGCCCAGAACGCGAAAGACCTCCCGCTGGCGCGCATTGCGGTGCTCGGTGATTCCATCAGCTTCGCCATGCCGGGCGTCCCAGGAGATCCCACGTTCCGTGGGAAAGGGTCCGCCGATGGCAAAGCGATCGTTGGCCAGTTCACCCAGGGCGGCCAGGCGTTTCCGTTCTCGATGCAGGCCGGGGCCGGCCCCGCCGTCGCCGCGCGCCAGGCACTCGCCGGCTTCGACCGGTGGGTCGATTCGGCGCTCACCGCGTGGCACGTCGTGGGGGCCGGCGTCGGCATTATCGTGGACGGCCAGATCGTCCACGTCGCGGGACACGGCCTCCGGGATCGCGACAAGCAGCTGCCCGCGACCACCCAGACGCTGTTCGCGATCGGGTCGTCTTCCAAGGCGTTCACCGCATTCGCGCTCGGCACGCTCGTGGATCAGGGGCGAATCGCGTGGGACAAGCCGGTCGCGGACTACCTTCCCTGGTTCCGGATGTACGACCCCGAAGTGACGCGGCGTCTTTCGGTGCGCGATCTGGTCACGCATCGCTCGGGGCTCCCGCGCCACGATCTCGTCTGGTACAACAACCGGACCGTCAGCCGCGAGGAATTAGTGCGGCGACTGCGTTACTTGCCGCCGAACAAGGACCTGCGCGAGACCTTCCAGTACAACAACCTCATGTTCGTCACCGCGGGCTATCTCGTCGGGGTGCTCCAGGGAGCGTCGTGGGAGGATGCGATCCGTTCGCTCGTGTTCCAGCCGCTCGGCATGGCCGGCAGCAATTTCTCGGTGGCCGAGTCGCAACGGGCGCCGGACTACTCGCTCCCCTACGAGGTGCGGCGCGACACGATTCGTCAGATGCCGTTCCGGGACATCAACACGGTGGGGCCGGCGGGATCGATCAACTCGAGTGTCGACGACATGCTGAAGTGGGTGCGCATGCAGCTGTCGGATGGGACGGTGGACGGCCGGCGTGTGATTCAGGCCGCCACGCTGCGGGACATGCACAGTCCCCACATGCCGATGGGCCTTTCGGACGAGAAGGAATTCGGGGCCCAGGACTACGGGATGGGATGGTTCCTCGACAGCTATCGCGGTCATTACCGGGTCTCACACGGCGGAAACATCGACGGCTTCTCGGCGCTCGTGACGCTGTACCCCAAGGACGGCGTCGGCATCGTGGTATTGGCCAATCAGAACGGCTCGGCGCTGCCCGGTCTCGTCTCGCTGCACGCGGCCGATCGTATCTTCGGCCCGCCCCAACGTGACTGGAATGCGGAGGCGCTGGCGCGACGTGCCGCGGGGGAGGTCCAGCAGCGCCAGGCGGAGCAGAAGAAGCAGTCGGTGCGCGTGCCCAGCACGAAGCCGTCGCACCCACTCGCCGACTACGTGGGCGACTACTTCGACCCCGGGTACGGGACGGTGACCGTGGGGCTGGACTCGGGGCACCTGGTGGCCACGTTCAACGGTATTCGCACGGCGCTCGGGCATTGGCACTACGACGTGTTCAACGGAGTGCGCAATCCGTCCGATCCGACGTTCGAAGACATGAAGTACAGCTTCAGCGGGAACGTGAAAGGCGACATCGCGCTGTTGGCGGCACCGTTCGAGCTGCAGGTCGACCCGATCCAATTCCGCCGCCAACCCGACGCGCAGCTGCGCGATTCGACCTACCTCACGCGGTTCGCGGGCCGGTACGCGCTCGCGACCGACACCTTCACGGTGGTGCGCCAGGGCAGTGTGCTGGTGCTGAACGTGCCCGGGCAGCCGCCGTTCGAGCTGGCGCCGTACCGGCGCACCGCGTTCGACATCAAGGGGTTGCAGGGCTTCACGCTGGTATTCACGGCGGATCCGCAGGGTAAGATCACCGGACTGGAGTCTCGTCAACCGAACGGTGTGTTCACCGCACAGCGGGTGCCCTGATTTGCGTCGATCCTGCTTGGTTTGCGTCCTGTGCTTCGTTGCCGCGTCGCTGCCCGCTCAGGGGCCCCGGTTTTCGGTCACGTACCCAGTGAGCAAGAGTACCGCGCCGCTCGACGGACGCCTCTTGCTGCTGCTCTCCACCGACTCGACCGCCGAACCTCGGATGCAGATCTCGGATATTTACGAGACCCAGCTGATCTTCGGCCGCGACGCGGAAGGGTGGGCCGGTGGTCGCATCGCCACCGTGGACACGCGCGCTGAAGGGTACCCGATCGAGAGCCTGCGGGATGTGCCGGCCGGCCGCTATTGGGTGCAGGCGCTGCTCAACCGGTATGAAACCTTCCGCCGTGCCGACGGGCACGTGATCAAGCTGCCGCCGGACCGGGGCGAGGGTCAGCAATGGAATCGCAAGCCGGGGAACCTGTATAGCACAGCGCGGTGGATCAGCTTCGATCCCAAGCGCAGTACCATGTTCCGGCTCGTGCTCGATCAGGAGATTCCACCGATCCCCGACCCGCCGGACACGAGATACGTGCGCCATATCCGGATTCAGTCGAAGCTGTTGAGCGACTTTTGGGGTCGCCCGATGTTCCTTGGGGCGCACATCCTGTTGCCGCAAGGATTCGACGAGCGTCCCGACGCGCGCTATCCGCTCGTCATCGACCACGGGCACTTCCCTGAAAACATCGGCGGGTGGCGCGAGACGCCGCCGGATACGGGGCTCGCGCCGGATTCCTCGGTCCGGTTTCACCTCGGCGGGTACAACCGGATCCAGCAGCGGGCGGCGTGGCAGTTCTATCAGGACTGGACCGGGCCCGGATTCCCACGCGTCCTGCTGGTGGAGATCCAGCACCCGACTCCATACTACGACGATTCCTATGCGGTGAACTCGGCCAACAACGGTCCTTACGGCGACGCGATCATGCGGGAACTCCTCCCCGAGATCGAGCGCCGCTTCCGGGGGATCGGGCAGGGGTGGGCGCGGATCACCTACGGCGGCTCGACCGGCGGCTGGGAAGCGATGGCGGTGCAGATGTTCTATCCGGACGAGTTCAACGGCGCGTTCATTGCCTGTCCGGACCCGATCGACTTCCGCCAGTACACCGTCGTCAATATCTACGAGGACACGAACGCATACTGGTTCTCGAGCCGCTGGAAGCGCGTGCCGCGCGCGGGACATCGCGATTGGCTGGGACAAATCAGCGTCACGGTGGGCCAGGCGAACCAGCTCGAGCGGGTGCTCAGCTCACACGGGGCCTCGGGCGGTCAATGGGATATCTGGCAGGCGGTGTACGGCCCGGTCGGAGCGGACGGATATCCCAAACCGATTTGGGACAAGCGCACCGGCACGATCGATCGTGCGGTCGCTGCCTATTGGCGCGAGCACTACGACCTGGGGGCGATCCTGCGGCGCGACTGGTCGACGCTGGGCCCAAAGCTCCGCGGCAAACTGCACATCTACGTAGGCGAAGCGGACAATTACTTCCTCAATAACGCCGTGTACCTGGTCGAGGACTTCTTGAAGCAGGCCGATCCGCCGGCGGATGCCGAGGTGGATTACGAGCCGCGGGCGGAGCACTGCTGGAACGGCGACCACACCCGGCCCAACGCATACAGCCGGCTGCGCTACGCCCAGATGTTCATCCCGCGCATCATGGATCAGATTCGCCGCAACCATCCGGCGGGCGCCGATACGCTCAGCTGGCGGTACTAAGAAGGAGGGTCTTCCCGTGAACTCGCACGCCAACATCATCGTCTCTGCGTTATTGGGGCTTGGCGTTGGGAGTCGAGCCCTGGCAGCCCAGCAGCCGGTCGCGCCGCCCCTCACCGGACGGTGGGACATCTCCGTCACCACGGCGGCCGGCGAGCACCCGTCCTGGCTGGAAGTGGGGTGGTCCGGCAACCGCACGCTCGTCGGCCGGTTCGTTGGGCAATTCGGCAGCGCCCGGCCAGTCTCGAGAATCGCATTCGCCCGAGATACGCTCCGATTCTCCGTGCCTCCGCAGTGGGAGACCGGCGACAGCGATCTCCAGTTCGAAGGCGTACTGGCGCAGGACCGACTCGCAGGCTGGATGACGGACCCCACCGGCAACCGTTTCGCGTGGAGCGCGCGTCGGGCTCCGGCCCTTCGGCGGAGCGCGATGCCGCGCTGGGCCCGTCCCATCAGGCTCTTCAATGGAGTGGATCTGACGGGGTGGGAGCCCATCGGGTCCAGTGAATGGACAGTGGTCAATCGCGTGCTCACCAACACCAAGGCCGGGGGCAATCTCCGGACCCGTGAGACCTTCACCGACTTCAAGCTGCACGTAGAGTTTCGGTACCCGTCAGGTGGCAACAGCGGCGTTTACTTGCGGGGCCGGTACGAAGTCCAGATCGAGGATTCTCCCGACGGTGAGCCCTCGAACGGCGGCCTGGGCGGGATCTACGGCTTTCTCACGCCCAGCGAGAACGCCGCCAGACAGCCGGGGCAATGGCAATCGTACGACATTACGCTGGTGGGCAGGCTCGTGACGGTCGTGCTCAATGGTCGGCGCATCATTTGCGAGCAAGCCATTCCCGGTATCACCGGAGGAGCCCTGGACGGCGATGAGCAGGCCCCCGGTCCCATCCTGCTCCAAGGGGATCACGGGCCGATCGAATACCGCAACATCGTGCTGACGCCGGCGATCACCGCTGCGCCACGGTAGTCATCTCGAGGAGCTACTGCGATGCCAACCTTCAAACTCTCCGTCAATGGCCAGGCCCACACCGTCAACGTCCCGGCCGACATGCCGCTGCTCTGGGTGTTGCGTGACACGCTCGGCTTGACGGGAACCAAGTTCGGCTGCGGCATCGCGCAGTGCGGTGCGTGCACCGCGCTCCTGGACGGCGCGCCGACGCGCACGTGCATGACCCCGGTCTCTACCGTGGGCGACCGACCGATCACCACTATCGAAGGGCTGTCGCCGGACGGCAGTCACCCGGTCCAGCGCGCATGGGTCGCGGAAGACGTGCCGCAATGCGGGTTCTGCCAGGCGGGGCAGGTGATGGCCGCGGCCGCGCTGCTCGCCAGGCACCCACGTCCCACCGACGCCGAGATCGACCAATCGATGACGAATATCTGCCGCTGTGGCACCTATCAGCGCATTCGCCGGGCCATCCACCTCGCGGCCGGGGAGGTGTAGCATGCCACGCGCGACGCAAACACGCCGTGAGTTTCTCGAGACCGGAGCCGCAGTAGGCACGTCGTTGATTATCGGGTTCTACCTGCCCGGGATCGGCCGCCGCTCTGTGCCCGCACGGAGCGCGGCCTCCTTCAAGCCCAACGCCTGGCTCGAGGTCCACCCTGACGGGGCGGTGAGTATCTGGACCGGCCGCTCCGAGATGGGCCAGGGAGTGAAAACGGCGATGCCGATGATCGTGGCCGAGGAGCTTGAGGCGGACTGGCAAACCGTACGGGTGATCCAGGCGGATGCCGATCCCGCGTACGGGAATCAGATGACGGTGGGAAGCCAGAGTGTGCGGACCGGATGGGAGCCGCTCCGCCGGGCCGGCGCCGCCGGGCGGGAGATGTTGATCTCGGCCGCGGCGCTCACCTGGGGCGTGCCACGTGAAGACTGCCGCGCCGAACGGGGCGCGGTGCTGCACGCATCGACCGGACGGCGCCTCACCTACGGGCAGCTGACGGACCGCGCGGCGACGCTCCCGGTTCCGGAAAACCCGCCGCTCAAGCCGCCCTCCGAGTTCCGCATCGTGGGCACCCGCGTGCCGCGCGTCGACGCGTTTGCCAAAGTCACCGGCCGCGCGACGTACGGGATCGACGTCCGCGTTTCCGGCATGGTGTTCGCCGCCGTTGCGCGCTGCCCGGTGTTCGGCGGACGCGTCAGCCGATTCGACCCGGCGGCGGCGCTTGCGGTGCCCGGCGTGACGGGCGTGGAACAGATCTCGCGCGGTGTTGCCGTCGTCGCGGAGAACACGTGGGCGGCGTTCCAGGGCAAGCGGGCTCTTCGCGTCGAGTGGGATGAAGGCGCGACCGCGCGATGGTCGAGTGAGGGGATCCGGCGCGCGTTCGCCGCCGCGGCCACGCGTCCGGGCGAGTCGGTCCGGGCAACGGGCGACGTGGACTCCGGGCTCCGCACTGCGGCGCGCACCATGGACGCCGTGTATGAAGCGCCGTACCTGGCGCACGCCTGCATGGAGCCGATGAACTGCACCGCCCAGGTGACCGGCGGCCGCGCGGAGATCTGGGCGCCAACGCAGAACCCGCAAGGCATCCAGCGCGAGGCGGCGCGGGTCCTCGGTCTGGCGAGCGAGGCTGTCACGGTCCACGTGACCTACATGGGCGGCGGCTTCGGCCGGCGTGGCGGGCCAATGGACTATGCGACCGAAGCGGTCGAGCTGGCCGGGAAGCTTGGGCGGCCCGTGCAGGTGGTATGGACGCGTGAGGACGATATCCAGAACGGCTTCTTCCGCCCCGCGACGTACAATGTCCTGCGTGCCGGGCTCGACCAAGCGGGTCGGCCGGTGGCGTGGAGTCACAAACTGGTCGGCCCCGACGGCGCGCCGTTCATGCTGACCCGTGGCGCGGACGAGCTGATCTACGCCATTCCCAACTTCCGTCTGGAACGGGTGAAGGAGGATCCCGGGATTCCCATTGCCCCGTGGCGCGGCGTGGGGCCATCGCAGAATGGGTTCATCGTCGAGAGCTTCGTGGACGAGCTGGCGCACGCGGCGGGGAAGGATCCGTACGCCTTCCGGCGGGAGTTGGTGATCGGGCAGCCGAGGTTGCTCGCCGTCCTGGACCGCGCCGCGGAGGGTGCTGGATGGGGCTCGCGGCCGCCGGCCGGCCGTCACCGCGGGATCGCATTGTGGCAGTTCGGGGACACCGTCGTAGCAGAAGTGGCGGAGGTCTCAGTGGCGGGGGACGGATCGCTCCGGGTGCACCGCGTGGTCTGCGCCATCGACTGCGGCATCGTGATCAACCCCGACACGGTCGAAGCGCAGACCCAGAGCAACATCGTCTACGGCTTGACCGCCGCGCTGTACGGCGAGATCGCGATCGATCGGGGCCGCGTCGTGCAGAGCAATTTCCACGACTATCAGATGCTCCGACTCGCGCAAATGCCGGAAGTGGACGTGTACCTCGTGCGGAGCGACGCGCCACCGGGCGGTGTGGGCGAAGCGGCGCTTCCGGCCATCGCGCCGGCCGTCTGCAACGCGATCTACGCCGCCACCGGAAAGCGGATCCGGCGACTCCCGATCGGCCCGCTGCGGTGAGACTGGCACTCACGTCGGCCTGACCCGATACCGGCGCCACCAGGCTTGTTGACTAAGTCATGTAACTTAGCTAACATGCATCCATGAAACAGCGTGCCCCGAAGTCGTACAACGTTCACGAGGCGAAAACACATCTTTCCCGCCTGCTCGAGCAAGTGGTGGCCGGAGATGAGGTTATCATCGCCAAGGCCGGCGTCCCGGTGGCGCGCCTGGTACCAGTCGTGTTGCCGGTGGATCAACGTCCCTTGGGCACCGAGCAGGGTCGCGTCTTCATCGCCGACGACTTCGACGCCCCGCTCCCGGCGGACGTGCTGGACCGTTTCGAAGCGTGAGGGTCCTGCTCGACACGCAGGTCTGGCTGTGGATGCTGGCGGCGCCCGAGCGGCTGTCCAAGTCGAGTCGGGCGCTCGTCGTTTCGACGGACAACGAGCTGCTGCTCTCCGCGGCGAGTGCCTGGGAAATCGCGATCAAGTACGCCCTCGGCAAGCTCACATTGCCCGAAGCACCGAGCGATCTCATTCCCCGCCTGATGACGCGCACCGGCATCACGCCGCTCGCCGTCCACCACCGCCACGCGTTGCACGTCGCGACCCTGCCGCCGCGGCATCATGATCCATTCGACCGGCTGCTGATCGCCCAGGCACAAATCGAAAAGCTACCGATCCTGACCGCCGACCCGAGTTTTGCGCTGTACGACGTCGAGACCCTGCGCGCGTGATCGCCTCGCCAGGCCCGCTGCGGGTCGCGGTCATTGGGGCCGGGATCAACGGGTTGGTCGCGGCGCACTATCTCCGGCGGGCCGGTTGCACCGTCACGCTGCTCGAACGCGCCGAGTGGGTAGGCGGCGCGTGCATCTCGGACGTGGCGACGGTGAACGGGCGCACCCAACGCTACGCGGTCGGGGCTTCCGTGCTTGGCCTCATGCCGGATTTCATTTTTCGGGAAACGGGATTGGCCGAGCGGCTCGAGACCTTCGTCCCGAATCACGCCAAGCGGGTCTATTTCCCGGAGCCCGAGGCCAGCGCCTGGATTTATCGCGACCCCAAGCAGTTGGAACGAGAGCTCGGCGACAAGTGGGGAGAACGCGGCGACGTCGCCGGATTCCGCCGCGACGAAGGCCGGGTGGTGGCCTTCCTTCAGGAAGGGTACCGACAGGCGAAGCCGCCGACCCTTGCTGCCGCGCGCGACCGCCTGGGTGATGACTTGGTGCGGCTCTGGATATCAGGCAACGCCTGGGATCTAGTGCACCACTATTTCACTGCTGATCGCACCCGGATCTACATGGCGATGACCGTGACCGAGAGCGGACCGGTCTCGTTACGTGAGGCCTATTCGGCCTTCACCCTGCCCGTGATGGACTCGGGCTCGGTGTTCGACGGCTACTACGGCTTCGTGAAGGACGGAATATGGAAGGTGACCGAGGAGCTGGACCGGATCAACCGCGAGATCGGGGTCGATGTTCTGCTGGGCGCCAGGGTGGAGCAAGTGGACCCGGGCGCCGGCACGCTGCGGTATGCACAGGCAGGTGCGACGCGGCCCCTATCATTCGACCAACTGGTCCTCGCCACCGATCCGCTCAGTGCCGCCCGGTTGGTGGGCGACAGCTCGCTCATCGCGACGGTCGAGGCCAAACGGTTCCTTGGCAGCAGTGGGAAGTTGACCCTCCTGTTCCAGCGACCGGTCGTGTGGAAGGAGGGGACGACCGGGGCGGACGGCGACGCCGCGTTTCGGTTCATCTTTGCGATGGACTCCCTGGAGGCGTTCGAGCGGGCGACCTTGCGCCCGGTGTCGGGAACAGTCGACTACGAGCCTGGATACATCCAGGTCTATCCCGAAGGGGCGGCGATGCGGCAGCTTGGCCTCACCGAGGCATTCGATCGGCTGACGCTCTTCTTCAAGAACCTGGCGCTCGACCGGGAGGGAGCGGTGCTGCCGGAGGTGGCCGCGGCCGTGAAAGCCCAGCTGTTCGCTCACGTGGTGAACCCGGAGGACTGCGTCTGGAGCCGCTTGTTGACCCCGCGAGACCTGCAACAGCTCTTTCTGTTTCCCGGTGGCAACCTCGACCACACCATGCTGGTCGGGGGACAGACCTTCTTCGATCGGCAGTATGCCGCGGACCCCGAACGAGACTTCTATCGGTTCGGCTCCTGGCCGAACCTGGCCTACTGTGGCGCGGGGTCGTACCCCTGTGGTTCGATCGCCGGGACGCCGGGCTACATGTGTGCCCAGCAGCTGCTGCGGCGCTAATTTCGTAGACCGTCCATGACCGATCCTTCGAGCGCGGTTTCTGGCCTCTCGGCTGCCCCTTCGGCGCACCACGCTCCGGTGATCTACTGATGACGGTGGAGCGCCTCAGCGCAAGCCTCGCCGGCCGCTACCAGATCGAGCACCAGCTCGGCGCAGGCGGGATGGCCACCGTCTACCTCGCGCGCGACGTGAAGCACGACCGCGAGGTCGCGCTCAAGGTGCTCCGGCCCGAGCTCGCGGCCGTGCTCGGAGCCGATCGGTTCCTCAACGAAGTGCGCATCACGGCGCGTCTCGATCATCCCCACATCCTCACGCTCATCGATTCCGGGGAATCGGACGGCTTCCTGTGGTACGTCCTGCCGTACATCCGCGGCGTGTCGTTGCGCGCCAAGCTCGACCGCGAGCGGCAGCTGGGCCTCGAGGAGGCGCTCGCGATCACGCGCCAGATCGCCAATGCGCTCGACTTCGCGCATCAGCACGGCGTCATCCACCGCGACATCAAGCCCGAGAACATTCTCCTGCACGAGGGCGAGGCGATGCTGGCGGACTTCGGCATCGCGCTCGCGGTGAAGGAGGCCGGCGGCAACCGGCTGACGGAGACTGGCCTGTCGCTGGGGACGCCGCAGTACATGAGCCCCGAGCAGGCAACAGGAGATCGTCAGCTCGACGCGCGTTCGGATGTCTATTCGCTGGGCGCGGTGCTGTACGAGATGCTGGCGGGGGAGCCGCCGGTGACGGGCCCGACGGCGCAGGCGATGATCGCCAAGTTGTTGACCGAGCGACCGACCAGGCTCTGCGTCGTCCGGGACAGCGTGCCGGAGGGCGTCGATCTGGCGGTATCGAGAGCGCTGGCCAAGACACCCGCAGACCGCTTTCCCAGCGCGGGCGACTTCGTGACCGCGCTCAAGCAGCCGATGGCCGCGGCCCCCCCGCCCACGATGACCTGGCGTCGGCGCAACGTCCTGTTCGGGGCAACAGCCGCGATTGCCGTTGCCGTCCTGGCCTTCGGCGCCTATCGCGTGCTACGCGGTGGACAACCGAGCTTCGCCCTCGGCCGCTCGGAGCAGCTCACCGCCGACCCGGGCCTCGAGATTCAACCCGCCATCTCACCCGACGGGAGAGTCGTCGCGTACGCCGCCGGAAACAACGCGCGGATGCGGATCTTCATTCGGCCGGTGGGCGGGGGCCGCACGCTTCCCTTGACGGACGATTCTACGGCCATCGAAGCACAGCCACGCTGGTCAACGGATGGCAACAGTGTGCTATTTCTGGCTCGCGGCGGCGTCTCCGTCGCGTCCGCACTGGGCGGCGCGTCGCGACC
Source organism: Gemmatimonadales bacterium (assembly GCA_036555485.1). Lineage (GTDB taxonomy): Bacteria > Gemmatimonadota > Gemmatimonadetes > Gemmatimonadales > GWC2-71-9 > DASTHG01. The sequence goes on from DATBLG010000108.1 coordinate 33,440, forward strand.
CGTCGTACCGGCGTCGGCCACCGGCTCCGTGTCGACCGCGACCTGGTCCCCGGATGGGCGCGAGATCGCGTTCGTCCGCGGCGAGTCCCTGCTTGTGGCTCCGGTCGAAGGCGGCCCGGCTCGCTTCCTCGCGACGAGCTTCGACCTGCATTCCTGCGCCTGGTCGCCGGCCGGGCGATGGATCGCGTGCGTGGCCCTGAACGCCTGGTCGGTGCTGCCAGGGCACACGTTCGGCAATCTCGCACCGAGCGCCATTTTGCTTTTCCCGGCTGCCGGCGGCGCACCCGTCCGGCTTGTCGAGCCACAAGCATTCAATCAGAGTCCCGTCTGGACGCCCGACGGCGGGCAGCTGCTCTTTCTCTCTAATCGTGATGGGCCACGCGATGTGTATGCCCAGTCACTCTCGTCGTCTGGCCAGCCGCGCGGCGCGCTGACTCGCCTCACGACCGGGCTCGGCGCGATTTCGATTTCGCTGTCGGCGGACGGTCGGCGGCTGGCGTACGCGGTGTATTTGGCGCGGGCCAACATCTGGTCGCTCCCCATCCCTTCGGGCGCTCCGATCACGGCTGACCGGGCGGTACCAGTAACCAGCGGCAACCAGGTGATCGAAGCGATGCATGTGTCGCGCGACGGCCGTTGGCTGTTGTACGACTCGGACCTGCGCGGGAACTCGGACATTTACCGCATTCCGGTGACCGGCGGTGCGGCAGAGCAGCTCACTGATGACCCCGCCGATGAGTTTGCGGGGGATCTGTCGCCCGACGGCCGCACGATCACCTATCACTCCTGGCGTACCGGAACCCGCGACATCGAGGTCAAGCCGCTCGATGGCGGACCCGTAGAGCGCGTCACCGCCACGGCGGGGCAGGAGAGTAACCCGCGCTGGTCACCCGACGGTCAGGTGATCGAGTTCTCCAATTTCGCAGGGCCGATTAGCCTGTTCACGACGCGGAGAGAGGGCAGTGGAGGTTGGTCCACTCCTACGCTGATCAAATCGAGTGCCGTTGGCAACGCCTGGTCCGCGGATGGGCGCTCCATCGCTGCTATCGAGGCCGAATCACCTCGACTCACCGGTCCGGTCATGGTCGTACCGATCGACCGTAGTAGCGCTCGTCGCCTGTACGATCCCTCACCAACGGCGCCACCGGCCGAATGGGTGGAGTGGAGTTCCGACGGCCGGACGCTGTACTACAAGGCGCACGATTCCCAGGGGCGGGCGTCGTTCTGGGTCGTGAACGCCGCGGGTGGAAGTCCACGCCTGCTGGTCCGGTTCAACGATCTGAATCGACCGTCTTCGCGCCGGGACTTCGCGGTGGACGGGGAGCGGTTCTACTTCGCGATCGAGGATCGGCAGAGCGACGTGTTCGTGGCGGGGCTGATCACCAAGTAGCCTCGCCAATCTCGGTCCCCGGGCGCATCTTAATTCGCTCGTGACCGATTCCTCGAGCGCCGTCCCTCGCCTGTCCGCCGCCCCTTCGGCGCCCTCAAGCTCGGAGTTCGCTTCATGACGATCGAGCGCCTCAGGGCAAGCCTCGCCGACCGCTACCGCATCGAGCGGGAGCTGGGCCAGGGTGGTATGGCGACCGTCTATCTCGCCCACGACCTGAAGCACGACCGCAAGGTGGCCATCAAGGTCTTGAAGTCCGAGCTCGCGGCGACGATGGGTCCCGAACGGTTTGCCCGGGAGATCGCCGTCGCGGCGCGTCTCCAGCATCCCCACATCCTCGGCCTGCTCGATTCCGGCGACGCCGACGGCTTCTTCTACTACGTGATGCCGTACGTGGAAGGCGAGACGCTGCGCGATCGCCTGACACGGGGCGGCGAGCTGCCGGTGCCCGACGCGGTGCGGCTCCTGAGCGAGATCGCCGAGGCGCTGGCGGTGGCGCACAAGGCCGGGGTGGTGCACCGGGACATCAAACCGGAGAACATCCTGCTCTCCGGCCGCCATGCCCTGGTCATGGATTTCGGCGTCGCCAAGGCGGTGAGCGAAGCCTCGGGCCGCCAGCAGCTCACCACGGCCGGGGTCGCGCTCGGGACGCCAGCGTACATGGCGCCGGAACAGGCGTCTGCCGACCCGCAGATGGACGGACGGGTCGACATCTACGCCCTGGGCGTGCTGGGCTACGAGATGCTCACCGGGCATACGCCCTTCCACGGGCTCAATCCGCAGCAGACGCTGGCCGCGCACGTCACCCAGACGCCGACAGCGGTGGGGCGGCAGCGTGCGGGACTGTCGCCGGCGCTGGACGCCGTCGTCATGAAGTGCCTGGCCAAGCGGCCGGCAGATCGTTTCCAGTCGGCGGATGAGCTGGTGGCGGTGCTGGAGCCGCTGGCCACGCCGAGTGGCGGGATGACGCCGACGCATACCCTGCCGATCGACGCCATGGCGGGGCCGCGTGGTATGCCCAGGTGGATGCGCGGCGCCCTCGTCGGTACCGTGGTGGTCGCGGTCGGAGCGGCGGCGCTGATGCTCCTGAACCGCCCGCCGGCCACCGCCGCGCTGGTGCAGCCGC
>DATBLG010000121.1:0-10127 GCA_036555485.1 Gemmatimonadales bacterium
GGAAGTGCTTCACCGCCTGCTCGCCCAGGATAGGACGCAGATGCTCCAGCACGATCCGGCCCAGCCGCGGCATGTCGTCAGGCCGGATGCCCGCGGTCAGGAGCGAGCGCATCAGGCCCGAGGGCCCGGTCGGGCCGGGCATCTCGCCGGTGCGCGCCGCGCTCATCAGCGCCCGCCCCATGTAGCTCTCCGCGTCGGGCACGGCGCCCTTCACTCGCTCGAACGCTTCGCGCGGCACCACCATCCGCACCGCGTTGAGCACGGCCCCCACGCCGCGCTCGGCGGTGGCGGTCGGGATTTCGAGGTTTGCCGCGACGTGCTGGGCCAGGTCCATGGCGGGTCAAATATATGCCGCATCGTCCGCACGGCTCGCGTCGGGTTGCGCTCGGTTCTCGCGGCTGAAGCCCCGACTCGGCAAGCTGTCGCGTATAGCGACGGTCTGCCGTCACGATCAGTGACAGTTCAGCCGATTCGCGACCGTCAGGGTGCCGGTTCGGCGTTCGCTGCCGGCGTCGCGGACCGCCTGGTCCGGCGCCGTTCGAGCCAGATCCCGATCCCCGCGGCCAGGAACCCGCCCAGCGCGGTGCCGGCGATCTGAAACCACAGCTGATACTGCATCTGGACCCGCGTGCACTTGGCGGCGAACAGCGGCCCGACGAGGCCGGCGCAGCCCTGCTGCTGCGTCCCGAACCACCAGCCCGCGGCGAATCCGAGCGCGAGCGGCAAGAATGAAAGCACCAGGTGGCGCGTCACCATGCGCGTCATGCATCACCTCCCGCGCTCGATGCGCCAGCGGTCGATTTCCCGGCCCTCGCGCATCACGTGATAGTAGTCGTAGTGGGCGACCGTGAGACACGAGTGATTCGGAACGATCTCGATCCGCTCGCCCACGGGGAATTTCTCCTCCAGGGCATCGACCGGCCCGCGCACCACGCCGTGCTCCTGCGACAGCGAGGCGATGGTCAATTCCGGATGCCCGCGCACCGCGCCGAACGACGCCGGCAGCGCGAGGTGCGCGGGACCGGTGTCCTTCGAGAGCGCGAGCGCGCCGGCATCCACCACGAGCTGCGCCGCGCCCGGCTGGTGTGACACGACCGTCGCGAGCACCGTGACGCCGACGTCATCAGCGTCGCAGCAGCCGATCAGCACCATCGTGCGGTCGTAAAAGACATAGTTCCCCGGGCGCGCTTCGCTCACGCCCGAGAGGTCTTCCACGGCGGCCATCGCGGGGGTCGAGCCGACGCTGATCCCCGCCACCGTGATCCCCGCAAGCCGCAGCCGTTGGGCGAACCGGACCATCACGAACCGTTCCGATTCCGCCACCTCTGCCGCTTCGGCCTTGCTCGTGGTCTTGTACGCGTGGCCGGAGTGGGACAGGATGCCGTCGAACGTCAACTCGTCGGCGCGGGCCAGCTCGCGCGCCACCTCGAGCGCGTACGCCGATTCCGGATCCACGCCGGCGCGATGATACCCGCAATCGACCTTGAGCCAGACGTGCAACCCCGACCCCGCCAGCGCCCGCGCCGTCTCGAGGTCGTCCGTGACGACGCGCAGCGTGGCGCGCCGCGCGATGCGTCGCGCGTGCGGGATGTGCGTCGCATCGATCGGAAACGCCCAGGTGAGGTCCGCGATCCCGGCTTTGACGAACGCCTCCGCTTCGGCGAGCGTCGCGACGGTGATGCCCACCGCACCGTGCGCCAGCTGCCGGCGCGCCAGCTCCACGCATTTGTGCGTCTTGGCGTGCGGCCGCAGCACGACGCCGAGTCGCCGCGCACGCTCGGCCATGCGCTCGAGATTGCGCTCCACCACGTCCAGGTGGAGCAAGAGCGCCGGCGTCTCCAGGTCGGCCGCGGCCGAAAGCCGTTTTGTGCGAGCGGATCGTGCCATGAATGATCGGCGTCCTTCAGGACGCGCGGTTTCGCCGAGCCGGGCCTTCAGGCCACGGAACCGGGCGTGGGCCGCGGTCCTGATCCGTGCCCTGAAGGGCCCTAAAGGACTCCCTTTTGGTCGCCGGCTCGGCCTGAATGAGCGTCCTCAAGGACGCTTGCGCGACCGTGTCTCTCACGACGAGACCGTTAGCGCACGACGTGCCATGCGGTCTGGCGTCGCAGGATCCAGCGCATCTGCCCATCGGCGCCCAGCTCGGCGTCTTCCTCCTGAGCAGAACGGACCGGCTGACCGTCCCACTCCGGGACCGGCGTCGTCGCCTGCAGCTCGATCGCGAACCAGGTGCTGGGGGTGAGTTTCACGTCACCGCGTCCGGGGACCCCCTCCTGGTGATCCCACAGCCCGATCAAGGGGCCGGCGCCGTGCCCGCGGTCGCCGATCGGATGGGTGTAGATCGTGCCGTCGATCCCCGCCGTCTGCATCGCCGCGCGTGCGGTGCCGAGCACCTCGTTGCCGCTCCGGCCCGGCTGCATTTCGGCCATCAGGATGTCCTGGAGCCGGTTCGAGTTGGCGAGCGCGCGCACGAGACCCGCCGGCACCTCCCTCTCGCCCCGACGCAGCACGTATCCCATGTGTTGCGTGTCGGTGTTCAGCCCCAGCGCCGTGATGCCCACGTCGCAGTGCAGCACGTCGCCGTGCTGGATCACCACGTCGCCCGAATCGGACAGATCCACGCCGCGCCGCTGTACGTCCACGTGGGCATGGAACCAGGTTGACAGCCCGAGGTCGTTCGCCCGCTGCCGCATCCACCATTGCACGTCATCGGTCGTGGTCGTGCCGGGGGTGATCACCGCGCTCGAGAAGGCCGTGTCGATCATCGCCCACACCAGCTCCTGCATCCTCCGGTACACCGGCAGCATCGCGGGTGCCCGGATCGACTGGTAGTCGAGCGGCAGGTTTTCGGCGCGCACCACGCGTCCCAGGTACACGGGCGGCAGGATGACTTGCAGCTGCTCCCATTCCCCGGCGGACAGGCCGTCGGAGAAGGCGTGGGTGCGCGAGATGTTCAGCGCGATCGTCTGGGGATCGCGCTCCTCGACGACGCGCCGCAGCAAATCCCATTGCGCCTGACCCAGGAGCTCCGGCCGCCGGCCGATGGTGGGATCGATGCTGTCGCGCGCGAACACCGCCCGGTACAGCCCGCCCTGCGACGTGCCGCCCAGCGCCAGGCGCTCGATGCCGCGCTCGGGACCGCGGTCGGTGAACACGTAAATCGTGCGGCGCCGGGCGAAGAACGTGGTCGGCGCCACGAGCGACCAGAACACCGGGTCCTCGTTGTACTCCCGCATCGGAATCACCCACATCGTGACGCCGTACTGTCGCATCAGTCGCGGCAGCACCGAGTCGAGCCGGTAGCGCAGCCACTGCTGCTGCACCGCCGCCTGCTCGCGCAGCGTCCCGAGCGGTCGGCGCGGCGAGGCACTGAGCGTGGGAGCGGGGGTGGAGGCCGTGGTCTGGAGCAACAGGGCGACAAATGCGAATGCCGGAGTGGTCATGCGGGAAGCGGGCTCCCAGGTTGAAGGGCGGTGTGCGGGGCGCGGGTGCGGGCGGTGCGTTGCCACAGCAGGAGACCCAGCACCAGCAACGCGCCCACGGTGTCGTTGTGCGTGATGAAGAACCGCAGCACGGCGGGGAGCGGCAGGGAGCTGGCCGCCGTCGAAGCATGAATCGCGATGATCCAGAGGCACGTCCGCCATGCCGTGCGGGCGCCACCGGTGAGCGGCGGCGGATAGGCGACGGCGGCCACCCAGGCGAGGTAGCCGAGGGTGAAGGTGTGCAGCCAGGCGATCGGCGTGACCAACACCGCCAGCAGGATCACGATCCCGACCTCGAGCGGCGGATCGTCCTCGACGGGGCGGCGCGCGAGAATGGCGAGCACGAGACCCACGGCAAGGACGTGCAGGATGACGATCGACGCCGGCGCGCCGCCGATCGCGTAGCCCACTCGGCCGAGCTTCTGCATGTGGAGCCCGACGATCGTCCCGCCCTGGAAATTCTGCCCGTGGATCGTGAGCGACACGAAGTTTTCCAGGGCCTCGATCGCCCCGCCCGGTCCGTAGGGCAGCAGCGCCAGCACCGTGACACCCACGGTGACGGCCGTAGCGACGCCGAGCGCTTTCCATTGGCGGCGCCAGGCGAAGTACGGCAGCAACAATCCCGGGAAGATCTTCAGCGCGGTCGCGAACCCGACCCACATGCCGGCGCGTGCCTGCCGCCCATCGGCCAGATCGGCGGCGGCGGCCACGAGCAGGGCCAGGAGCAGCGTTTCGAAGTTCAGGTGATGGAAGTTGTTGTGAACGGGGAACAGCACGACGGCGAGCGCGACCAGGGCGGGGCGCCACCCCCAGCGCCGGCCGCTTTCGTACACGCTCCAGGCGAGCGCCACCATGCCGAGCACGCCCCAGGAAGCCTTGGCGAGCACCAGGCTCACGTCGGCCAGGGCCGCGAACGGCACGACGATGAGCAGCGCGAACGGCGGCCACCAGATGCCCTGGGTTTGCGGCGTGTGATACAGCTCCAGCCCGTCCAGGATGCGGTGCGCCTGTGCGATTTCGGTGGTGATGTCGTCGCCCTTGCGGACGCCGAGCGGGACGACGATCAGAGCGTAGGCGACGAAGGCGGCGACGAACGCCACCTGTTGGCGGCGGGTCAGCGCCGCCATAGCCCGACGGCGAGGGCGAGCCAGCCGCCGAGCAGGCACAGCCCGCCAACCGGCGTCACCGCACCCAACCACCGGGCGCCGGTGAGGGCGAGCAGGTAGAGGCTGCCTGAGAACAGCACCGTGCCGCCGAGGAACAGGATTCCCGCGACGACCAGGGTCGTGGAAGGCCACTGCGTCGTCGCCCAGGCCACGAACAGCAGGGCGAAGGCATGGTACATCTGGTAGCGCGCCGCCGTCTCGAAGACGACGAGCAGCTCTTCCGCCAGGCGCGCGCGCAGCGCGTGCGCGCCGAACGCGCCGGCGGCTACGGCGATCAGGGCGGAAAGACTCCCTGCCAGCGCGAAGACGCGGTACATCAGCGTTTGTTCCAGGCCGCGAGGTTCCGCTCCAGCTGGCGTGCATGAATCTCGAGGTGTTCGGCGTAGCTCTTGAGCCAGTCCTCGGCGCCGAAGCGTCCCGATTCCGTATGGGTGCCGACGCGGGCCCAGTCGGCGTCGGTCAGGCGGCGCAGCAGCGCGGTCGTGTTCGCCCGCACCGCGGTCACGGTCGCGAGCGCGGGCGCGAGCGGCAGCGAGTGGTAGTCGAGCGTCACGGCCCACCGGTCCTGGTCGTAGCCCTGGATCACGGGTTGGGCTTCGGCGACGAGGTAGCGGATCCGGCCGTGGGCGTTGGTCTCGGAGTCGGCGCAATGCACGATCACCTCGTGCGCGGACCATTTCCCGGGCTCCGGACGCCACTGCATCGCTTCCTTGGGGATCTTGTTTAGCGCGGCCTGCAGCACGGCAGGGCCATTGGCGTAGCGTTCGATCAGGCCGGCGCGTTCGGCGGGAGACAGCGGCACGTCAGGGCTCCTTCTGGAAGTCGCGGGCGATGAGGGTGAGGGCGAGCGCGGCGAGCAGGCCCAGGGTGAGACGGATTTGCAGGAGCGGCACCGTGGCCTGACCGGTGGGCACACCCAGCAGGCGCTCGGGGATGCGATCCCACACCGGATCGAGCAGCAGCGCGTTGACGAGGAGAATGCACAGCATGGTGACGCCGAGAATCGTGCTCCAGCGCTCGGGGCGCGCCCCGAAGGCATAGCGCGCCGCGAGCCAGAGTGCGAGCCCGGCGCCGAGCGACAATCCCCACACGAGCGGCGCGCCGATCACGATCCCCGAGATGACGAGCCAGCTCACGCCGCCGAGGATCACCCCGGCCAGACCGCCGAGGAAACTGATCCGCCGATCGGGCGCCGGTTGCATGGCGGGGGAAGATAACCGCGGGGTGAGGCGACCGCCTCACCGATCGGTCGGGCGGCCCGCCCAGAACTGGGCGGTGACGCCGGGCCGTACCTGCACCCCCATGCGCTCGTCGAACAGAATCGCGCCGCGCAACGAATCGCGCCCCCACCACGATGCGTTGAGGCCCGCGAACGGCCCCACGTCGGCGGGCCAGCCGAACACCGTCACGTGCTCCGGCACCCCGAACCAGTGGACGGCGAGCGTCTCGGCGCGGGGGACCGCGAACACCAGCTGGCCGCGGTACAGGCAGGTCCGTGCCACCGACACGGTGTCGGTTCCGAGGACGATATCGGTGAGCTTGAACCGGTCGGCGATATCGGGATCGGGCAGTGTCAGCGTGTCGCCGCGGGCCACGACCCAATGACCGGCGTAGGGTGCGGAAAAGCGCTCCAGCCTGCGAACGGTGTCCCCCGAGCGACAGGGACTCGAGGGGCCGCAGGCGACGGCGGCCAGAACCGCGAGCTGCGGCACGATCAGACGGCGTTTCACGACACCACCTCGAACGGCTTGCTTCCCCTGAGCTGGTAGGTTTCGAACCCCCGTCGGTCGGTCGTAAAGACTCGTGAAATGCCCAGTACCTCCGCGAGGCTCACGAGACTCGCGTCTGCGTAATCCATTGGAAAACTGGCGTAGTCACGCATGAGTCGAGCGGCGCGATGGTGCAACGAGGTTTCGAGCGGCAGGACAGGCACCTCGACGCTGAGCAGCAACTCGATCGGGACCGACGCCGGTCCTCCGGTGCGGAGCAAGAGGTGACACGCCTCGGTGACGACGGCCTCTGTGGTGATCAGGCGGTCCACCAGCGTGGGCCAGGCGGCAGCGGACCGAGCGTGCCACTGATCGCGGGCGTTCAGGTATCCGACGAGCGGACCGGTATCGAGGATAACGTCACGACGCGGTGCCAGGAGTTATTCGCGCCAGTTGTGTTCGTAGATCTGCCGCGCGATCGGGTCGGCTTCGATCGCGGCATGGTCGAGGGACGCAATGCCGCGGTATGCGTCGAGCCGCTTGAGAATCGTGGCCCGGTCGGGCGTCGCGGATCCCTGTCCGAGGTACGCACGCAGGGCTTCCCGCACGAGCTGGGACTTCGGCACGCCGCGCATCCGCGCCGAGCGGCTCAACGCCCGGGCAAGCTCCGTAGGAATCCGAAACGTCACTTGGTCGTCCATATGCAGTGCATTGTAATGCATTGTACTGCATTGGCAATCCCATGGGTCTGGTTCCCGGCCTTGCACTAAGAAACAGTGTCAAACATCATTAAACATAATCTCACCGAGGCCCCTATGGCCAAGAACGGGTACGAAGCATTCCTGCTCGCCCTGTTGAGCGAGCGAGAACGGTACTTCGAGGAGGTGGTCGAGGATCGGGAGCTCGGCACGAAGCTCCGCTACGCCTTCGCCACCATGGTGGGCCTGGGCGCGTTCTACGGACTTCTGGCCGGCGCATACTCGGGCTGGGCCCAGGCACTCTCGGCGGCGGTGAAGCTGCCGGTGCTGTTGCTGGCCACGCTGGTGGTGTGTTTTCCAGTGTTCTTCGTCGTCCAGGTGTTGATGGGGTCGCGGCTCCGTCTGTCGCAGGTGCTGGTCCTCGTCGTGTCGTCGCTGGCCTTGATGACGATCCTGCTCGCGGCGTTCGTGCCGGTCACGGCCTTTTTTCTCATCACGGGCGCGAACTACTACTTCCAGCACCTGCTCCATATCACGATCGCCGCCGTCGCCGGCTTGTTCGGGATGCTGGCGCTCCACGACGGGCTGGCGGTGATCTGCGAGAAGCGCGGGGTGTATCCGCGCCGCGCGCTCACGATGATGCGGATCTGGGCGTTGCTGTTCGCGTTCGTGGGAATCCAGATGGCGTGGAACCTGCGGCCGTTCCTGAGCGACCGCAGCGAGCCGTTTCGCGTGTTCGGCCGGTACGAAGGGAATTTCTACGCGGCCGTCGTCTACGCCGTGAACAAGCTGATGACCGGGGACGGAAAGCCGCCCGCCGCTGCGCCTGTGCCACCCAGGCTGCAAGACGTCTTTCCTCAGCCGGCCGAGTCCGCCCGCGATTCGGCGGCGTCCCGGCGGCCATGACGGAGCAGCGACGTCCCCTCCCCGAATCGGGGAACGAGATTCTCACGCTGGAGGAAGTCGCGGCGTACCTGCGGCTCACGCCACAAACGATCTACAAGTGGGCGCAGGAGCGCCGCATTCCGGCCGTGAAGCTCGGGAAGGAATGGCGGTTCCGCCGCAGCATCCTGGATCGCTGGCTCGACGAGCAGATGCTGGGTGGGGACTCGGGGTTCGCGCAGCTGCGCTGAACTTGACCAGTCTGACCAGATGGCCTACGTTCCGCCCATGCCCCGCACCTACTCCCTCTACGCCGCAAAGGCCAAGCTCTCGGAAATCGTCCGCCGCGTGCGCGAGGGCGACATCGTCACCATCTCCTACCGCGGCAAGCCGGTGGCCGAGATCCGGCCGATCCCGAAAGGCAAACAGACGCTCGACGAGCGGATCCGGGAGCTCGAGGAGCGCGGCGTCATCGTGCGCGCCGCCACGCGCCGTGGGAAGCTCAAGCCGATTGCTCGACGCCCCGGGGCGCTCAAGCGGTTCCTGGCGGAGCGCGACTGAGGCTTGGCTCGGGCGTTCGTCGATTCGTCTTGCGTCGTCGCGATCGCCCTGGGAGAACGCGGGGCCGGCGCAGTGGCCACCCGGCTCAAGCGGTTCGAGGAGCTTTTCGCGAGCAACCTGCTCGAGGCCGAGTTGCGTGCGACACTGATGCGCGAACGTGTCGCGCTCGATCCCGACGTCCTCACGTGGCTGGACTGGGTGTTCCCCGACCGACCGTTGTCCCAGGAAATCTCGCGGGTGCTGGCCGCCGGGTGCCTGCGGGGAGCCGTTGCCTGGCACGTAGCGTGCGCATTGCACATGAGCGAACCCCACGAGGTCACGTTCCTCACCCTCGATCGGCGCCAGCGCGCCGTCGCCCGCCGACTCGGCTTTCGGACTTAGGACGCCGACCTTCGACTACTGCCCGACCGTATCCGCCGCCTGTACTCGCGCGCTCGTCGAGTCCGCCGCCGTCATCGCTCGGCCCACGCCGGACGCGCCAGGGATCGACGACTTCGACAGCATGCTGTCGCGCTGCCGCTGGGTAAGCGTGTCGCTGCCCGCTCGTCGACCGCTGCCTTGATCGCCCCCGCCGCCGCAGGCGGCGCACAACACCCCAAGGGCCATGAGAGTCACGCAACGCACGGTTCGCCTTTCGTCCGGGGATCGCGTGCAACTTGCCTGCTTGCAACTTCGCTGGCAACGGTCAGCTTGAAACCGGCTCTAAACGGAGTGGATCATGAGACGCTTGCTGCTCCTCGGCTGGTTGGTCGCCGCATGTGCTCCCGCGTCGCCCGCCGGCGGTCCCAGCGGCCTGGCCGCGCTGTTGGCCACCGGCGCCTGGGTCGACCTCTCCTATCCCTTCGATTCGACGACCATCTACTGGCCGACGGCCCAGCCGTTCCGGCTCGAGGTGGTCTCCGCCCAGCGCACCGCGGCGGGCTTTTACTACGCGGCGAACAACATCGCGGCGGCCGAGCACGGCGGCACGCACCTCGATGCCCCCGTCCATTTCGCCGAGGGGAAACATTCCACTGACCAAATCCCGCTCGATCAGCTGATCGGCGAAAGCGTCGTAGTGGACGTCACGAGCCAGGTCACCGCCGGGGGTGCGGACTACCAGATCACCTCGCAGCTGCTCGAGGCGGCCGGACTCGACTCGTTGCCGGGGAAAATCGTGCTGTTTCGCACCGGGTGGGGCAGCCGCTGGCCCGACCGTGCCCGCTATCTCGGGACGACGCTGACCGGTCCGGCCGCGGTGCCCCAGCTCCACTTCCCGGGCATCCATCCCAATGCCGCGCGCTGGCTGCGCGACCGCGGCGTCAAGGCGGTCGGGATCGATACGCCGAGCATCGATTTCGGCCAATCGCAGACGTTCGAGAGTCACCAGGTGCTGTTCGCCGCCAACATCCCGGCGTTCGAAAACGTCGCCCATTTGGACCGGCTGCCCACCACCGGGGCATACGTGGTTGCGCTGCCGATGAAGATTGGCGGGGGCTCGGGGGGACCGTTGCGGATCGTGGCGTGGATTCCCGATTAATTGCGGATTGCGGATTGCGGATTGCGGATTGCGGATTGCGGAATGCGGAATGTCAGGGTGAGGGTCGCATCGCCATCCCGACCTTTCCTTTCAATTCCGCATTCCACAAT
>DATBLG010000057.1:0-16700 GCA_036555485.1 Gemmatimonadales bacterium
GTAACCCGTGGGGGTTCGAGTCCCTCCGGTCGCATCGCCCCGTGCCCCTGACGTGTGACGGCCAGGAGGACTCCCTGGCCGTCTCGATCTACACAGGCGAGAACGTCAGAAACTGTACGGCAACCGGTAGCTAACACCAGCTGAGTAGGTGACGTCGAACATCGTCCGGTGAAAACCGGCGGTGTTCCACCGGTATGTCAGCCCCTTAATCTCTCCGAACACCTCGACACGGCTGCGCGGGATCGCATAGAACATCCCACCCCCGTACATCACGGCCGGCCGGGTGAACGGCTCGAACCGATCGACGCCGAGCTGATCGACCGTGACCGCGCCGAGGCCGGCGAACGCGAAGGGCGCGAACCCGTTGCTGAACGGATAACGGCCTTCCACATGCGCCCCGTAGAAGAACCGGTTGACGTCGGACCCGGCGAACAGGGTCGCCCCCCGCGACGGGTTCCGCGTATACGTGAAGTCGCCGTGCACCGCGAAGTACTGATTGAGTTGCACCCCGAGGCTCACCCCCAGGTTGTAACCAGGCATGAACCACACTTGAGGATTGCTCTGCAAATCGGCGAGATGGTCCGCTCCACCACCGTACAGACTCAGCACGAGAGTGCGATCCTGGGCGGCGAGCGGCGCGGTCACCATCAGGCACGCTAGAGCGGAGGCGACAATACGCGCGACACGCTTCATGGATTCCTCCTGTCGCAAGCGGGACCTGAAAAATCGGGTTGCCGCACAGGCTAGTCGCCTGTCCCTGAAGCCGATGTGAGGGAGGCCTGAGGACCGCTTAATAGTCATGGCAGCGCTTGAACATGAGGTCAGGCGACGCCATTCTCTACTCTATGACTCGCGCTCTCTCCAGCAGGAAGGCCGTCTATGAACCGTCTCGTGTCCGCATTCCTCGTCCTCGGTATCTGCGCGGGGCCGCTCACGGCGCAGACCCCCCCAAAGCCACGAGCCCCGCGACTTTTTCAAGCGTCCAGCTATGCCGGTATCCTGAACGCGAACCGCGTGTCGTGCCTGACCACCAACATGTCCGAATTGTGCGCGAACGCTCGTTCACAAATCGGTGGTGGTTCGACTTGGCCTCGGGGGACGCCTAACGAATTCATCTTCATCTCCGGCCTCCAGATTGCCGGCATCATCCCGCCGACCGCGGGCGGTGGGGAGGCCTCGTTCCCGTGGGCGGGCGATACGACCGGGGCGTACCTCATCGATTTCCGCGGCAGCCAGCAGGGCGTCGAAAGACTGAGCGGGCTGTTCAACTCGCGCGACACGGCCGACCTCCGCCTGTGGCCGAATGCGGCAATCGCGCGCGACTCGAGCGTATTCTATCCTCTCCTCATTGGTCGCAACGCGATCTCCGACCAGGACCTCTGGACGCGCTATTGGGATGGCAACCCGAATTACCTGAGCGGGCGCACCCACCCCATGGGGATCGTAGTGGACCAGCGCGCCATGGCGTTCAATGCACCGCGCGGCAACGAGGACATCGTCTACTTCGTCTTCACCCTTTACAATGTGACGGCGCGCAACGCCTCGACGTACGCCAATCCCACGCTCGATCCAGCGCTGCGCAGTGAGATCGCCGCCATCGGTGTGCAGTTCCAGGACTCGGCCGAGCAGCGGCTCGGCGTCAACATTCCCGATGATGGCTACCGGATCGACAGCATGTTTGTCGGGCTCGCGATGGACCCGGACGTCGGCGAAGCTGGCCAAGGCTATTCCAATGTGATCCTCCCGTTCGACGTCAGCCTCGCCTACAAGCGCGATTTTCAGGAGTCGTTCTGGGTATTCCCGCGAGAGGTCTTCGGCCCCCCGTTCACGAAGGCGCCGGGGTTCGTGGGGGCGCGGTTCGTCAAATCGCCAAGCTCCGGGTTGGCAATGTTCTCGAACTTCACCGGGTCGGCAACCGGATTCCCCGCCTCCATCGGGGTTTTGCAGTTGTGGCGTTATCTCTCGGGCAACTTGAGTCCGGCGTACGGCGACAATCCCTGCACGTTCGGTCCGGGCCAACAAGACAGGCATTACTGCTTCCTATCGCAGGTAGCAGCAGACACGAAGTTCATGCAATCCACAGGCCCGTTCTCGCTCGACCCCGGCGAGACCAAAACGATCGTGCTCGCCTTCGTCTTCGCCGCGCCCACACCGGCTGTCGAACCCTACATCGGTGGTAACCTGCAGCCGGGAATCCCGTTTCCCGGCGACTCGATCGCGGCGGACTCGGCAAGGGTCCGCGTTCTCGAGCGCGCCGCCGGCTGGATCAGCCATACCGACGCCAACGGCAACGGCGTGATCGAGGAGCACGAAGTCACGACGCTGCCCCGCTCATTCCTCGACAAAGCGCGCGTGGCTCGTGCCGTGGCCGACAACCGGTTCCTGCTGCCCACGGCCCCCACCGCACCGCCCTTTTTCCTCGTTCCCGGCGACAACCAGGTGACCGTCGTGTGGCAGAAGAGCCCGTCCGAAGCGAGCGGGGATCCCTATTTCGCCATAGCATCGGATCCGACGAGCGCCTTGTACGATCCGAACTTCCGGTCGAACGACGTCGAGGGATACCGCATCTACCGGGGACGGGACCCGAGCGCGCTGCAGCTCGTGGCGCAGTTCGACTATGCCGGGACGAGTCTGATCGATTACACCGGGACCTTCCGCTATGAGGGCGAATGCGCCCCGGAGCTCGGCGTCCTGACCGATTGTCCGAACTTCTCCACGGGAGCCGAGCACGGGCTCGCGGGTCCGGTCATCCAGGTTCCGCTTGGCGGGCGGATCGTGCTGAACGGAAACGTGTTCATCGAGCGTGCCGACACGGCCGTGGTGGGAGGCGGCAGCGGCTTCCCGCCACTGTTCGATGGCGGCGTGAGTTTCGCGTTTGTCGATCGCAGCGTGCGCAATTCATTCAGCTACATCTATGCGGTCACCGCCTTCGACGTGAACTCGCTCAGCTCCGGCCCATCGTCGCTCGAGTCGCCGCGCGGGGTGAAGGGAGTCACGCCGCGAGCGGCCTCCGGCCAGGAGACGGCGGGCGTGCTCGGGACATTGCAGCTGTTGACAGCAGAAGGGCGGGTGCTGGATGGTGCGACGCCGCTTCCGACGCTCGACGCCGCTACGGGAATCTTCTCAGGTCCGATGCCCCCGACCGATGCGCTGACCTTCCAGCTGTTCCCGTTCGTGCCGGAGCTCTTGGCGGACAGCGCGGTCAGGCTCACGATCGACTCGATTGTCCCAGGTGCTGCCTCGATTCAACGCCCCGCAGTCTACTACCTGCGCGTGCGGGGGGCCGCCGGCCCCGAATCAACGCTGGTCGTTCCCATCGACATGGAGTTCTTTTCGTTCAGCAGAGTCACGTCTTTTTCGTTTGCGGCGGCGGGCACCAACAATGGACAGGCTGCTCGGTTCGGGGGCGATTCGACCTTCAGCCTCTATGCCGAGGCGACCGTCCACACCCCGGGGACCTGGCGGCTCGCCTCGTGGGGACGCGCGAGCGTCAACCAGGATCCGTTCAACTCAGACCAGGCCGGACCGCGCTGGTGGGCCGGCAGCGCCAACGAGAACACGCCGGCGCCCAATGCGTTGATGTGCACCCCGGCCAGCGGGACCTGCGTGCAACCCGACCTGACGCGCAACGCCGGTCGCCTCCCAGGGGTGACGACCCTGTTCCACTTGCAGGCCTACAGCACTGTCCCGAACACACCGATGCGCGAGCTCGAGGGCATTGGCGCGACCGTGACGCGCGCGGCGGATTTCAGTCTGTACTGGAACGCCAACGGGCGGGTCGATTCGGTGGTCGATGTGACGCATGGCGTGCCCGTCCGGTTCCAGCCGGGCATCGGCCCCTCGTGGGGGTTTCTCACCGATTCGTCGTTCCTGCTGGGCGGGACGAACCCCGCGCTCACCGCCGATCTGCGCAACGACGTCCTCACCTGGTCCGATGTGTTGTGTATCGCACCGGCGCCAACGTACCTCCAGCAATGTGGCGGGGCGGCCCAGAACCCAGCCGTGTTCCAGAATCACGCACGGTTGAGTCCCGTATCGGCTCGGTCGTCCGCGTACACCGCTACCGACACGCTGCCGGTGACAGGCAGTGGGTTCCTGTTGTATCTCAACGGGCACTTCTTCTTGATGCAGCTCGCCACCTTGCCCGCCGCCGGCACCGTCTGGCACGCCCGATTCTTCGCCGGTGCCATCACCGGCACCGCGGGGGCCGCCAACTACGTATTCCAGTCGGACATCCGACCGCCGGCCGTCCCGGGTCTCACCGCCCGGCTGGCCTACACCGGCTCGCGGCTTGACCCGACCGGGACGAGCGACACGCTGCTCCGTCGCATCCACACCGTGCCGGATCCGTACTACGTCACCAACGCGCTCGAAACCGATCCGAAAAACAAAGTCCTCAAGTTCGTTCGCCTCCCGGCGCAGGCGATCGTACGGATCTATTCGGCGAGCGGCATTCTGGTGCATGTCTTGACCCACAACGATCCGACCGGCGGCGGTGAGGCCACCTGGGACCTCCGCAGTCGCGAGGGCCGCCTGGTCGCATCGGGCGTCTACTTCTACCACGTGGAGACGCCCGATCGGCGCCAACGGGTCGGCCGGTTCACGATCGTGATGTTCCGGCCATGATCCGGTGCCCGGTGGGTCCGAGCACCCGGGCGTACGAGCGCAGACGCCACGCCCCCTCCCCACTCCCCCCGGGGGTTAGATTTCGCGCGTGCCCGATATCCAGATCACCAAGACCGCCTCGGAGCCCGGCGCCGCCTCGCTCGCCGTAACCGTCCCGTTGGACCGGGTGCGCGAAGCCGAGGACCGCGCCACGCGCAGCTACCAGGTGCGGGCCCGGTTGCCGGGGTTCCGCAAGGGGAAGGCGCCCGCGGCCATCGTCCGCAAACAGTTCGCCGCCGACATCCGCGAACAGACGTTGCGCGACCTGGTGCAACACAGCTGGAAGACGGCCCTCGAGCAGGAGCAACTCAAGCCGATCGCCGATCCGCACATCCACGATCTCAAGTGGGAAGACGGGGCGCCGGTCACGTTCACGTTCCACGTGGAGCTGCGACCCGAAATCACGCTGGCGCGCCTCGGCGGCTACACGCTGAAGCGGACCCTCAACGCGGTCACCGACGCGCAGGTACAGGCGCAGATCGAGACGTTGCGGGAGCAGCACGCGCCCTGGACGCCGGTGACGGGCGAGAAACCGAAGCCCAAGGAACTGGTGCACGTCACCATCGCGCAACGCGAGGGTGAGACGACGAAGGACCCGCAACCGTATCACTTCGTGCTGGGCGAGGGGCGCGCCATCCCGGAGGTCGAGGAGCGCATCATGGGGATGCTCCCCGGCGAGACGGTGGATGCCACGGTGCGGTTTCCCGACGATTTTGCCGATGCCACGAAGCGCGGCCAGACGCGGGACATCCAGCTGACGTTGCACGAGGTGAAACGGCAGGAGGTCGCGCCGTTGGACGATGCCTTCGCGCGCGAGATCGGCGACTTCGATTCGCTCGACGCGTTGCGCCGGGCCGCGCGCGAGGACCTGGAGCACGACGCGGCGCGCGAAGCCGATGCCCGCGTGCGTGCCGATCTAGTCAGCCAGCTCGTCGCGGCGAACAACGTGGTCGCGCCACGCCCGCTGGTCGAGCGCGCCACCCTACTCTACGCCCAGGCCTACAGCATCCCGGAAGACCGGCTGCCGCAGTTCGCCACGGAGTTCCGTCCGGTGGCCGAGCAGCAGGTGCAACGCGATCTCGTGCTCGACTGGGTGGTGGAGCACCATGGGTTGCGGGCGACCGCCGCCGAGCTCGAGGAGAAACTCCAGGAGCTCGCGACGCGGCGCAGCGTGCCGGTCGCCGAGCTGCGCGCGTCGCTCGAGAAGCACCAGCGGCTGCGAGAGCTGGAGCGCAACCTCACAGAAGAGAAAGTGTTCACGTTCCTGTTGTCCCAGTCCACCGTGGAGCCTGCATGACGATGAGCACGATCTATCCGCCTTACATCATCGAGCGCTCGAGCCGTGGCGAGCGCACGTACGACATTTTCAGCCGGCTCCTGATGGACCGCATCGTGTTCCTCGGAGTGCCGATCAATGACGACGTCTCGAACGTGATCATCGCCCAGCTGCTGTTCCTGGATGCCGACAACCCCGAGCGCGACATCTACCTGTACATCAATTCACCCGGCGGACTCGTCTCGAGCGGTATGGCGATCTACGACACGATGCAGTTCTTGCGGGCGCCGGTGAACACGATCTGCATGGGGATGGCGGCATCGATGGGCTCGTTTCTGCTCACCGCGGGAACCAAGGGCAAGCGCTCGGCGTTGCCGCACGCGCGGATCATGATGCATCAGCCGTCCGGCGGCACGCAGGGCACGGCGTCCGACATCGAGATCCAGGCGCGCGAGATTCTCTACCTCCGCTCCAAACTCAACGAGCTCTACGCCAAGCACACCGGGAAGGCGGTCGACCAGATCGAGAAGGACATGGACCGCGACCGCTTCATGTCGGCCGAGGAAGCCAAGGATTATGGGCTGATCGACCACGTCATCGCCAACCTCCAGGAGATGGAAAAGGACGGGAGAAAGGCGTGAGGACTTGCGCCGCGTACCCGCGTTTCCCATACTAGGGGCCCGATGTCGCACGACAAGCACCTCCGCTGCTCCTTCTGCGGGAAGTCGAAGGACTCGGTCCGGAAATTCATCTCCGGCCCGTCGGTCTACATCTGCAATGAATGCATCGCCCTCTGCAACGAGATTCTGGCCGAGGACGAAGAGCGCGAAGTCTCCGAAGCCATCACCCAGGTCCCGACGCCCGCTGAGATCAAGGACGTCCTCGACCAGTACGTGATCGGTCAGGAGAGAGCCAAGAAGACCCTCGCCGTCGCCGTCTACAATCACTACAAACGCATCAACTCGCACAGCGCGAAGGACAACGACGTCGAGCTCGACAAGAGCAACATCCTGCTAATCGGACCGACCGGCGTCGGGAAAACGCTGCTGGCGCAAACGCTGGCGCGCATCCTCGACGTCCCCTTCACGATCGCGGATGCGACCACCCTCACCGAGGCGGGGTACGTCGGCGAGGACGTGGAGAACATTCTGGTGCGGCTGCTCCAAGCCGGTGATTTCAACGTCGGCGACTGTGAGCGCGGCATCGTCTACATCGACGAAATCGACAAGATCGCCCGCAAGTCCGAGAACCCGAGCATCACCCGTGACGTCTCCGGGGAAGGCGTGCAGCAAGCGCTGCTCAAGATTCTCGAGGGCACGATCGCCAGCGTGCCGCCGCAGGGCGGCCGCAAGCATCCGCAACAGGAGTACATCCAGGTCAACACCAAGGACATCCTGTTCATCTGCGGTGGGGCGTTCGACGGCCTGGAAAAGATCATCGAGGCCCGCACCGGTCGGCGACGCATCGGCTTCACCAAGGAAGAGACGGACGAGGGTGTCGTCGAGCAGCGCAAGAAGAACCCCTTCGCCGATGTCGAGCCCGACGACCTGCTGCGCTACGGTCTGATTCCGGAGCTGGTGGGCCGGCTCCCGGTGACCGTCCCACTCGACTCGCTGGACGAGGACGCCCTGGTGCGGATCCTCGTCGAGCCGAAGAACGCGCTGACCAAACAGTACCAGAAGCTGTTCGAGCTCGAGACGGTGCGACTCACCATCGAAAAGGACGCGCTGCGCGAGATCGCCCGCAAAGCGTTGAAGCGCGGCACGGGAGCGCGCGGACTGCGCGCCATCCTCGAAGAAATGATGACGGACATCATGTTCGATCTCCCGAGCCGGGATGACGTGCGTGAGGTCGCGGTCACCGCCGAGACCGTCACCGAGGGCCGCCCGCCGCTGCTCGTAACCGAGCGGGCGCGTCACAAGAAAGAAGCCTGACCGATCCCCGTTTTGTCGGCTCGTTCCCCCGCGCCGACGCTCCGCTCGACCCACCACTGCCCGAAATCGCTTTCGTCGGCCGCTCCAACGTCGGCAAATCGAGTCTGCTCAACGCCCTCGTCGGACGCCGCCTGGCGCGCATCTCGGCTACGCCCGGGAAGACCCGCGCGCTGAACGCGTTCTGGATCCCGAGCCCCGCTCCTCCCGTCAGCCGCGCCTACTACCTGCTGGACTTGCCGGGATACGGATACGCGCGGGCCTCAAAGGCCGACCGTACGGCGTTTGGGCGGCTCGTGCGACATGCCATCGGCCGACCGGCGCTCGCGGGGGTTGTCTGGCTGCTGGATATCCGCCGGGATCCCTCCGAGGAGGATCGGGCGATGCAGGATGTGTTCGCCGCCGCGGCGACGCCGGTCCTGGCTGCCATGACGAAGAGCGACAAAGTGCCGCGGAGCCAGCGGCAGGGCCGCGAAGCTGCGCTGGCCGCGGCGCTGCGGCTGGATGGCGACCAGGTGATCGTCACGAGCGCCCGCACGGGCGAAGGCATCCTCGACCTGCGTGAGGCCATCGGAGCGCTGCTCGAGGCGGCCCCCCGCTGATGCCGCTCCCGCCGATGCGCGTGGCGTTTGTCAGCCATCACCCCCACCTGCGCATGGGCGGCCAGCGGAGCATGGCGCTGCTGATTGAGCATCTCGATCGACGTGTGGTCGAGCCGCTCGCGATCTGTCCGGGCCCCGGGGAGCTCACCGATCACCTCGAGGCACTTGGGTGTCCGGTCCTACACATTCCGCTGCACCATATCAAGCCGCGCACCCTGCTCGATGTCTGGAAATCGAGCCGCCGAATCCGGGCGGTACTTCGCGAACGGGCGATCGACATCATCGCCCCGGATGCGCCGCGCGACGCGCTCACCTGCGGGCTCGCCAAGCTCGGCACGTCGGTGAAGATGATCTGGTTCGTGCGACTCACCGCCCCCCACAACCTGGACCGAGTGCTCGAGCGCCTGGCCGACGGCCTGATCGGCGTCTCCGCTGCCACCCGGCTACGGTTCTCCACTTCCCGGCGCGTGGCCGCCCGCTACCGCACCATCTTCGATGGGGTCGATTTGCGGGAGTTTCAGCCGGCCGAGGACCGCGCCGCCCTGCGTCGCGCCCTCGACCTTCCGGTCGATCGCTTCGTGCTGCTGTTCGTCGGGCAGGTCAAAGAGGGCAAAGGCGTGTTCGACATCGTGGACGCGATGCCGCAGATCGTCGCCGCCCACCCGACGGGACGCAGGCCCTTGTTGCTCGTGATCGGCACGCCGACTCCCCCGACGATCGTCGATGAGATCACCCGCCGGACGCGCGCGCACAATATCGCGTCGGATGTCCGGGTGCTCCCACAGCAATCCGGCATTCACCGGTGGTTTCAGGCCGCCGACGTGTTGGTGAGCGGCTCCCACGAGGACACGGAAGGGTTGTCGCGCGTCCTGTTCGAGGCGATGGCGTGTGGCACGGTAGCGGTGGCGACCGACATCCGCGGCAATCGCGATGCGCTGAGTCCCGAGTCGGGGATCCTCGTCCCCGAGCGAGCGCCTGAGGCGATCGGCCGCGCCGTGCTGGACCTGATGGGCGCGACGCCGGAACGCCTGGCGGCGATGCGGGCAGCGGGAATGCGACGCGCCCGGGAGACCTTCGATATTCGACAGCACGCCCGTGGTGTAGAAGCGTTCTATCGCGACATTCTCGCCCTTGCGCGCCCTCACGAGCCGGCTGAGTTTCCCACGGAAGGAGGCGGGCGATGACTTTGCGCACGATAGTGGACGGCGGAACGCGACAACGGGCGCTCGGAGCCGCGCTGACGCTCGTCCTCACGATCGCCTGCAGTCCACCCGCTCACCTCGCCGCCCAGGCCGCGACGGACACCCTGCCCACGGGGTTCGGGTCCTTGCGGCGCGACGACATCGTGCTGCGATTCATCACCGACCAGGTTCAGCTCCAGATCCTGCCGCTCGACGAGCAGGTCATCCGATTGCTCGCGCCCGACACCTATCGCTCGCTCGCCCAGTTGATCGAGAGCCAGAGCGGCAATATCGCGGATGCGGCGCAGCGCACGGGTCTCTCGAGTTACAGCCTGGTCCTGGTGACGTTCTACGCCCTCGTCCCCGGCGCGCGGTTCACCCCCGACGACGTGCAGATCCAGACTGGGGGCCGACAGCTCCGCCCACAGGGCATCGTGCCGCTGTCACCCACGTGGAGCACCTTTCAGCTCGATCAGAAACAACAGGCGGTGGCGATCTACCTGTATGACGGGGGGATCAGCTGGTTCGAGGATCTCGCCGCGAGCTATCAGGGCCTTGCCGGATCGTGGAGCCGCTCGGTTCGACTGCTCCAGCAGGAGCGGGCTCGGGTGCTGGCGCGGGCGCTGTCCCAACCGTCCGCGCCGAATCGGTAAGCACCCGACCGTCGAGGTCGGCGCTCCAGCGCACGCGCTCGTCGATACACAATACACCTACCTGAGTCTCGCCGAGTTGCGGGGCGAGCGCCAAGGCGCTGTCACATCCCAGGACGAAGAACGCGTTGGACCAGGCAATGGCCGTCATGCCATCGCGCGCCACCGTGGTGACGGAGCGCGCCCGGACGGCGGGTGCGCCGGTGCGCGGATCCATGATGGGCGCTGGTTGATCCACCGGGGAAAGAGTCCGCACCGACCAGGTGCCAGGCGGAATCTCGATCACGGCAATGGTCCGCAACGTGTTGTCGGGATCCGGAACGCCGACGCGCCGCCCCACGCGCGGCGCGCTCGTGGTTCGCGCCGGCATCTTGATGAGGTACTGCCCGCCAAGGTTCAGCAGCACGCTGTCGGCGACAGCACCAAGGGAGAGTAGCGCGCGGTCGAGGGCATACCCCTCGGCGATGCCGCCGAAGTCGAGCGCGAGACCGCGCCGCAGCGATACCATCCCGCGCGCCCGGTCGAACGTCACTCCCCGCCAATCGTGCCGCGTGGGATCGTACGCGCCGTGTGAGCGCTGCGCCACGTCCAGCGACGCGACGAGCACTGCGACGAAGGTGGTAGAAACCCGCGCTGCTCTGCCCCGGTTGATCCGTGCGACTTCCGAGACCTTCGATATGCCCGACAGCAACGAATCCACCCGGCGCACCGAATCGAGCGCCTGATCGGCGGCATGCGCCAGCGCCGCGGAATCGCGCCCCCACGCGGCGACGCTGAAGATTCCGCCCATCGCCTCCCAGGCGCGCGCCACAGTCGGCGGCGATGCGGGAGTGCGACACCCGGCGACAGCGAGCGCGGCGGCCACGACGAAAGCGCGCCATCCGGCTTGGGCCCACGCGGGCCCTGCTGGCATTGCGACGGCGATTGTATGAGAATACTTCACGTGTTGTCCATCCCACTCCCCATCGAGATCGCCGTCATCGGCGCGGGCGCCGGGCTCGCGGTGTGGACCGTGCGTCAGGCCCGCCGACGCGTGCGCGCGCTGGAACGCGACCGCCAGCGCACCGCCGACGAGCTGAACCGCCGTCTGTCCGAGTTGTTCTGGCTGCAGGAGCTGTCCTACGTCCTTTCCGAATCGATCAAGCTCGAGCGGATCGTCGAGCAGGTGGTGCGCTACGCGATGCGGTTCATCGACGCTCGCGGGGCCTTGGTGGCGCTCGCCGGCGAGAACGCCGACGACCCCCTCACCATCGCCGCGGCGGAAGGGTCGCTCACGGAGCTGAAGGGAACCAGGGTCTCGGCGACCGACCCCGGCCTCGTCGCACGCTCGGCACGGAGCGAGCGTCTCGAGTTGATCCGCAACAGCGAGACTGGCGCCCAGCTGGCGGGCGGGCTCGTGGTAGACTCCGCCGCCGCCGTGCCGCTGCGCGCACACGGGGTGGTGGTGGGCTCGTTGGTCGTCGCCGACGCCCGCGGCGGGGCTCTCGCCCCTGACGACGTGCGACTGCTCTCGACGGTCGCGACCCATGCCGCCGTGGCCCTCGCCAACGGCCGGTTTTTCGACCTGGTGCGGCGCGGCAAGGAACAGTGGGAGACGACGTTCGACGCGTTGTCCGAGGGACTCGCCGTGGTGGACGACGATGGGCGTGTCCGTCGCGCCAATCGGTCTCTGGCGGCCATGCTCGGCCAGCCGCTCCCGGCGGTGATCGGCGAAATCCTCGCCTCCGCGCTCCTGGGGCGGGCCGAGGCGCTCGATGAGCTGCTCGCGGCGGTGCGCCACGATGACCGCCCGGCGCCCCTGGTCGAGCGTGCCCACCAGCCCCAGGGCCGGACGTTTCGCGTGAACGCGGCCCGCATGCCCGGCGGCGACCCTAACCAGGCGGCCGTGGTGCTGGTGCAGGACGTCACCGAACAGCAGGCGATGGAGGCGCAGCTGATCCAGAGCGAAAAACTCGCCACGGTTGGACAGCTCGTCTCCGGCGTCGCCCACGAGCTGAACAACCCCCTCACGTCGATCAGTGGGCTGGCCGAATTCCTGCTCGAGCAGAAGGAGCTCGGCCCCGGCGACCGCGGCCATCTCAAGGTGATCCACGAACAGGCCGAGCGGGCCGGCCGTATCGTGCGGAACCTGCTCACCTTCGCCCGCAAGGGTCCGACCGAACGCAGTCGGCTCGACCTGAACGACCTGGTGCAACGCACCCTGCTGCTCGTGAGCTACGATCTCCGGTTGCGCGACGTCGAGACGCAAACCGAGCTGCCGGATGATCTCCCCGAAGTGATCGGTGATCGCCACGCGCTGCAGCAGGTCGTCCTGAACCTGCTCACCAACGCGGCCCAGGCGGTGGGTGGTCTCGGCGAGGACCGCGTCCGCTGCATCCGCATCGAGACCTGGCACGATACGCAGGTGCACTTGCGGGTGAGCGATACCGGGCCCGGCGTCCCCGAGGACCTGGTACGACAGCTGTTCACGCCCTTCTTCACGACCAAAGAGCCGGGGCATGGGACGGGCCTCGGCCTTTCGATCTCCTACTCGATCGTAGAATCCCACGGCGGGCACTTCAGTTACGAGCGGTCGCCCGAAGGCGGGGCATCGTTCCGTATCGATCTGCCCCTTGCCCCAGCAACCCGTCCAGCGGCACCGGCACCCGAATCGCCAGTCCCGCAATTGCCGCCCTCGTTCGCCAAACGGGCCATTTTGCTGGTGGATGACGACCCCGCCGTGCGGCGCCTGGTGCAGGCTCTCTTCGGCCGGGAGGGGCATGCGGTGGATGTGGCGCGCAACGCGGAGCACGCGCTCGCCCTCGCCAGCGACCGGCCCTATGACCTGATTCTCGCCGACGGACAGGTGAGCGCCCAGGGCAAGTTGTTCGTGGAGGAGTTGATGGCGCGACACCCGGCGCTCAAGACGAGGACCCTGGTCGCTACAGGCGACGTGCGCCCGTCCACCGAAGAGGCCTTGGAGCGGCTCGGCCTGCGCTACGTGCGGAAGCCCTTCAACCTGCGGGACCTGCGAGAGGAAGCGGCGCGGCTGTGGGCCGCGACCACGCTGTCGTAGGCTTCCGCTGGCCACCCAAAACTCCCCAGGTTGACCGCGCCGCCGGGGACGAATTTCACCCCTTCGCGCAGCAGCAACGCCCGTTGCAGCACGGCACTGTGCTCCCCTGCGAGCGAAATGCGACCCGCCGCGTTGATCACCCGCCACCACGGCACGTCACTGTCTTCGGGAAGTGCCGACAACGCCCAGCCCACCGTGCGGGCCGCGCCCGGACGGCCAGCGAGCCGCGCCACAATGCCGTAGGTGGCAACCCGTCCCTTGGGAATGTGGCGGACGATGCGGTAGATCCGATGGTAGAACGGATTCACGCGATGCGCGTCGCGCGCCACTTCGGCGCGTCGGAATTGGGTCTGAACGAGGACGGCTCCATGCCACACCGCGTGGGGGACGCCGCTAGAATACCCGGAGCACGTCATCCAGCAAGCCCCCGCCCCCCGACCCCACTATTGACAAAACGTCCTCCAATGCTCTGCGCTCTCGGGGCCAGGCAAATCGCTGGGCGGCAGCCGGCGGCGACAACCAGTCGAACGCGTCGTGCTCGGCAGAGAGTTGCGTCACGGCATCCGCGGAGACGAACGCGGCGAACGCGGGAATGATCGCGAGCTCATCGGTCGTGTGTTGGTAGAATCCTTCGATGCGACTCAGGTTGTAGTAGCGTACGGGCGCGAGTCCGGTCTCTTCCTGCAGCTCCCTGAGCGACGCCTGGACCGGCGTCTCGCCAGGTTCGATCGTTCCGTGCACCGTTTCCCACGATCCGGGGTTGCGCCCACCCGGAGCACGCCGCAGGACGAGGACTTCCAGAGTTTCGCCCGCGCCACGGAGCACGAGCGTATCGACGAAACAGACGCGGATCGCCGTCACGCGATCCGGCGCGCGCCGCGACTCAAAGCGTCGGGCGACGCCGTCCGAGCACCGCCTCGAGGCGGGCGGACAACGCACGCGCGCGAAACGGCTTCTGGAGGAAGTCGTCGGCGCCGAGGGCGAACACCCGCACTTCATTGTCTTCGTCGCCCTTCGCCGTGAGCACAATGACCGGCAGGCCGGCCGTCGCAGGCCGCGAGCGGAGGTGCGACAACACGCCGTAGCCATCGAGGCCCGGTAGATTGAGATCGAGCACCACGATGTCGGGGCCGATACGGTCCACCTGGTCCAACGCCTGTACGCCGTCGCGCGCCTCGGAGACTTCGTAGCCTTCGCGCTCGAGCAAATCCTTGAGGACCTTGCGCAGACTGTCTTCGTCGTCCACCAGCAGGACCTTGTGCCCGGAGCCGTGGGGCCCGGAGCGACGCGTCGTCGTGGTTTCGTCCAGCAGCTCGAAGCTCGTCGCGAGCGGTTCGGGAATGTTCACCGTGCCGGCCGCGGGCGATGCCCGCACGGGGGTGCCGGAGACGGCGGCCGGCGGAGGGGATCCGCTCTTCCGCACGGGCTCGGGCGCGCGCTCCTCCTCCGTCGGGACGTCCACGACGCGCAACAGCTCATCGACGCTCGACTCCCCTCGGAGCACGTGGGCCAGGCCGCTGTCCCACAGCGACCGCATCCCGCCCCGGCGCGCCGCATCGGAAATGCGATCCGCCGTCTCCCCCGACGCAATGCGGCGCTCGACTTCGGGGGTGATCGTCATGACCTCGAGGATCGAGAATCGGCCCCGATAGCCCGTCATGGCGCAGTCGGGGCAGCCGGCGGCGCGATACAGCGGCGTCCCGTGCGGGATCCACTTCTTGAGCCGGTCCGGCACCGCCTCCATCCACACTTCCTTGCAGGTCTCGCACACCCGGCGCATCAGTCGTTGCGCCAGCACGCCCCGCAACGCGGCGGCGATCTTGTACGCCTCCACCCCGATGTCGACGAGCCGGGTGACCGCGTTGGCGGCATCGTTGGTATGCAGCGTGGAGAGTACCAGGTGCCCGGTGAGCGAGGCCTGCACCGCGATCTGCGCCGTCTCGCGGTCGCGGATCTCCCCAACCAGCACGACGTTCGGGTCCTGGCGCAGAATCGAGCGCAGCGCCGCCGCGAACGTGAGGCCCTGTTTCTCCTGCACCTGGACCTGGACGATGCCCTGGATCCGGTATTCGACCGGGTCCTCCACCGTCACGATGTTCACGCCTTCGCTCTTGATCTGGTTGATCATGGAGTACAGCGTGGTCGTCTTACCCGAGCCGGTGGGGCCGGTGACGAGGATGATGCCCTCGTGGTACTCGAGCAGCTTCGTGATCGCCTCGATCTCGCTGGGGTTCAGCCCGAGGGTGTCGAGCGATTTGACGGTCGCTCGCGAGTCGAGGATGCGGATCACGACCTTCTCGCCATGGGCCGCCGGGAGGGTCGAGACGCGCAAATCGATCGGCTGCCCGTTCACGGCGACACGCGCGCGCCCATCCTGTGGACGCAGCCGGTCGGCGATGTCGAGCGAGGACATGATCTTGATGCGCGAGATCAAGGGCACGCCGGCCGATCGCGGAATCTTCATCACTTGGCGCAGCACGCCGTCGATGCGATAGCGTACAGCCACCCCGCCTTCTTCCGGCTCGATGTGGATGTCGCTGGCGCGCGTGAGGATCCCCTCCGACAGAATGAGATCCACGAGTTTCACCACCGGCCGCTCGCTCGCGGCCGCGGCGGCCTCGGTGATGTTGTACTCGTCGGGCGCGATGTCGTCGGTGAGCTGCACCAGCTCGGCGGACTGCCCCATGTTCTCGAGCAACCGGTCGAGGGCCTTCTCGGGACGGTACTGTACCTCGATCTGTTCGGCGATTTTGGACGGTGACATCAGCAGCAGACGGATCTCGCGAGCCGTGGCGAACGCGAGGGTCTTCTCCATGTCCAGGTCGAATGGATTGGCGGTGGCGACCTCGAGGTAGGAATCGGTTTCCCGGATCGGGAGCACGCGATACCGCCGCGCCAGGGCTTCGGGGAGGGCGGTCCGGGCACCGGGCTCGAGCTGCCCGAGGTCGGCCACGCGCAACCGGAAGCGGGTGCCGACCGTTTCGAGAATCTCCTCGTCCGTCGCGAGCTTTTCCTGTACGACGGTTTCCCACAACGTCTTCCCGGGCTCCGCCTTAGCGCGCAGCTCAGCGAGGCGCTCGGGCGTGAGCACCTCCAT
This sequence comes from Gemmatimonadales bacterium, assembly GCA_036555485.1. Lineage (GTDB taxonomy): Bacteria > Gemmatimonadota > Gemmatimonadetes > Gemmatimonadales > GWC2-71-9 > DASTHG01. The sequence goes on from DATBLG010000057.1 coordinate 16,458, forward strand.
CGTTTGGACCAGCCATTCGTCAGGGAAGTTGGTTTCGGGCATAGACGGGTCTGGAGGAAACCTAGCCGGAGAGCGCGCTCCGGGGCTAGAGGATGCTCCAGAAGTCCCGTGTCACGTCGAACGTGACGTGGGCGCGGCGACTCTGCACGCCGTAGCCGGCCTCGACCCGAAACACGCCGAGCCACTCCATGCCGACCCCGACGGTCACGCGCACACCCGGCGTCGCGCGCCATGGCGCGCCGA
>DATBLG010000155.1:0-2340 GCA_036555485.1 Gemmatimonadales bacterium
GCGCTCCGCCGGCCGCGCCGAGTCCGGACGGCGGTCCGCCCGGCACCCGCTGCTCGCGCAGCGCCTGCACGAACCGCGCGAGATCCTGAGGAGTGGAATACCCGCCACCCGCCGAGCTCCCGATGCCGGGCAGGAGGTCCGTGTTGCGGACGAGGGCCGGCCCGCCCTCGCGGGTGTACCCCAGGGCCACGTGCGCCGGGAGCGCGTCGGAGCGGAAGTGAGCCGTGTGCTCCAGCCCCGCGGACTTGTAGATGTGCTGGCGGACGTAGTCGTAGTAGGTCTCGCCGGACAGCCGTTCGACCAGCAATCCCAGCACGAGGTATCCCGCGTTGGAGTACGCGCGCTCGGTACCGGGCGCGAACTGCAGCGGCTCGGCGGCGAACAGCGGCAGGAAATCGCGCAGGGTCTTGAGATCGCGCCGTGTGCCGCCGGGCGGCACGCCGAAGATGTTGCCGCCCAGCCCGCCCCGGTGCTCCAACAGGTGGCGGATGGTCACCTGCCGTGCCACCGCGGCGTTGGGATAGTCGGGCCAGTAGCGGCCCACCGTCGAGTCGAGGTTGAGTTTGCCCTGGGCAGCGAGCTGCCGGATGGCGGTGGCGGTGAAGACCTTAGTGATGGAGCCGAGGTTGAAGGCGGTCTCGACCGTGTTGGGTCGCCGGGCCTCTCGGTCCGCGAACCCCACGGCCTTCTGGAAGACGGGGGTCCCGGCCCTAGCGAGCAGCACGACGCCGGAGAACTCATCGCGGCCGGCGAGGCTGTCGAGCGTGGTGGTGAGACGGGCGATCAGCGCGGCTTCGCTCAGGGCGGGAGGCGCAGGCGCTGGCACCGCCTGAGCGGTAACGGTGGCCGGGGCGAGGAGCGTGACCACGGCGGCCAACAGACGGGGTGTGTTCATGTCTCTTGGACGCGTCGGGAAGGGGAAAGGTCGCGCTGCAACCCCTCTGTGCCCTGGCGCTTCTCGTGTGGGGGTGCGCCACCGCCGGCGTCGCGCCGGCGCCCGTCTTCCCCGTGCGACACACGGTTGTCTTCTCGAGCTTGTTGGACTGGCGGCGTACGCCCTGGTACCGGGTGAGCGACCTTTCCTCGACCGGCCCGGTCTACGTGGTCATCGCCGACGGTGATCGCGCCTGCGTCGTCTCGGCCGAGATCTGGATGCGCGTACTCAGAGGTCAGTTGCATTCATGCCAGACGGGATGGCGAGCACCCCGTGGTCCCCCGGTGCCGGCCGCGACCGCCCAGTACAAAAGGGAGCTCCCGTCCCGGCGGCTTCCCGGGTGGCCCCGGCACCCCGACCTCAACAGAACCGGCCAGTGGAGCTACGTTAGGCCTATCCGCCATGGGGCACCAACATGACACGCTCAACCGCGCGGTACGCGCTCATCGCAGCGCTCTTCTGTTTAGCGACGCCGCTCACCGCACAAGCCGACCTTCCGATCTCCGACACCACGCTCGCCAACGGGCTCCACGTGATCGTGATCGAGAATCACGCGTTGCCGTTGGTCACGGTGGAGCTGGACGTCAGGAACGGCGCGTACACGCAGTCGCCCGAGCACGAAGGCCTGGCGCACCTCTACGAGCACATGTTCTTCAAGGCCAACCGGACGATCGCGTCGCAGGAGCGGTACCTCGAGCGGCTGCGCGAGCTGGGAGGGTCCTGGAATGGGACTACCTCCGAGGAGCGCGTGAACTATTTCGTGACCGTCGGCACGGATAGCGTGGTACCCGCGCTCCGATTCATGGAGGACGCGATCCGCTACCCGCTGTTCCTGCCCGAGGAGTTGGTGCGCGAGCGGCCCGTCGTGCTCGGCGAGTTCGACCGCAACGAGGCGAACCACTTCTTCCATCTCAATCGCGGCATCGACACGCTGCTGTGGGGCAGGGGTTTCTACTCACGCAAGAACGTGATCGGCAACCGCGACACGATCGCCGCCACCACGCCGGAAAAGATGCGAGCGATCCAGCAGCGCTACTACGTCCCGAACAACTCGGCCCTCATCCTCTCGGGCGACATGACACCGGCACGGGGCTTCCGCCTCGCCGCAGAGGTGTTCGGCGACTGGCCGCGCGGCCCGGACCCGTTCGCGACGCCCGCGCCCGACCCAGCGCCGCTCACGCAATCGCAAGCCGTCATCGTCGAGCGCCCGGTCGGATCGGTGAGCTTAACGATACGCTGGCACGGCCCCAGCGTGAGCCGCGATCCCGTCGCGACCTATGCCGCCGACGTGCTCTCCACCGTGCTCGCCAATCCCGCCAGCAAATTCCAGAAGCGGCTGGTGGACTCAGGGTTCGCGTTCAACGCGAGCCTGTTCTACTACACGCTGAACCATGTCGGCCCGATCA
>DATBLG010000016.1:0-7441 GCA_036555485.1 Gemmatimonadales bacterium
AATGTCCGCTTCGGCGACAACATGACGTTGTCGATCCAGCCCAGCTTCGAAATGGGCTCGCTGCGGATGCGGGACGCGTTCCTGCGCGTCGGGTTGAGCCCGCACTTCGGCGTGACCCTGGGACAGGAGAAATCCCCGTTCCAGCGCTATGAGCTGACCAGCTCGAACACCCTGCCCTCCATCGAGCGCGGCCTCCGGATCCTCCGGCTGTCGAACAAAGAGGGGCTCAACGACCTGCTCACCAACAACGGCTACACGTCGCACGACCTCGGGGCGTTCGTCGATTACGCCGCCACCGCCAACCGCTTCACGCTGAAGCTCGGCGTCGCGAACGGCTCGCGGGAAAGCTCCACGGACGTCAATAACGCGAAGAGCTTCTACGGACGCGCCACGGCCATCGTCCTGAACAACTCGGACGACCAGCCGATGCTCCAGATCGGCGGTTCATTCGCCGCCCGCGATCGGGCCGTCTGCTCCGCCCCGGCGACCGGGGCGTGCACCGCCTACTTCCCCGATTCGTCGAAAAAGACCACCGCCTTCGGCTTTGACCTGGAATACGGCGGCTTTCGGCCAGGGCTGCACGTGATCGCCGACTTCGCGACCGGCGACAATGTGCCGATCGCCAACCGGACCGCGACAGGCCGGAACACCGGGAATGTCCGCACCAGCAATGACAGCGTGACGCGGACGTTCCGGGGCGTCAGCCTGATCGGCGCCTACCGCATCATGACGGCTGGCGCGGAGACCCGTGTCGTCAAGATGCTCGAGCCGGCGCTCCGCGTGGATGCACTCGACCCGAACACCGACGTCGACGGCGACGGCGGCTTGCTCATCAGCCCGGTGCTGAACGTCTACTTCGGCAACACCGTCGTGCTCCGGGCTGGCCTCGATCTGTACAAGTACAAGGACGCCGCCGGCGCCAGTCAAAGCGCACGTGAAGTCAGAGTGTCCTGGCAAGCCAACTTCTAATAAAAAGAGAGCTGACCGTGATTCGCAAACTCGCAAGTATCGTAGGCATAATCGGGACGCTGGTCTCCCCCGCCGCCGCGCAAGTGCGCATCAACGGCGCGGGGGCCACGTTCCCGAACATCATTTATCAGAACTGGATGCTGACCTACAACCAGAAGTTCGACAACGTCGAGCTGAACTATCAGTCGATCGGTTCGGGCGGCGGCATTCGTCAGTTTTCGGACAAGACCGTGGACTTCGGCGGCACCGACGCGCCGATGACCGACTCGGCGATCGCCGCCATTCGGGGGGACGTGATCCACATCCCGACCGTGCTCGGCGCCGTAGTGCCGACCTATAACCTGCCGGGATTCACCGCCACGGTCCGGTTCACGCCGGACCTCCTGGCCGACATCTTCCTCGGCAAGCTCACCAAGTGGAATGACCCGCGCATCGCCGCCGTCAACCCCGGCGCGAACCTGCCCAACTTGGACATCATCGTCGTCCACCGCTCGGATGGCTCCGGCACCACCTTCGTGTGGGCCGATTACCTCAGTAAGGTGAGCACCGAGTGGGAACAAAAGGTCGGGCGCGGAACGTCTCTGAACTGGCCTGTGGGACTCGGCGGGCGCGGCAACGAAGGGGTCTCAGCCACGGTACGACAGACCCCCGGGGCCATCGGCTACACCGAGCTGGGCTATGCCATCATCAACAAGATGCCCGCTGGGCAGGTGCAGAATAAGGCGGGGAAGTTCATCACCCCGAGTCTTGAGTCGGTAACCTCGGCGGCCCAGGGCGCGATGGCGGCAATGGGACCGGCAACTGATTTCCGGGTGTCGATCACGAACCCGGACGGCGACGATGCCTACCCGATCGCCAGCTTCACCTGGATCATGATCCGGAAGGCCTACCCGGACCCAGCCAAGGCCCGGGAGCTGATGAAGTTCTTGTGGTGGGCCGTGAATGACGGCCAGACGCAAGCCCCGCGCCTGGGCTATGCGCCGCTTCCCAAGGCCATGGTCCCCTGGATCCAGGCGCGCCTCGAGACCGTGTCGGCCAGTGGCCGCGCGGTGTGGAAAGCCCCGGCAACTCGCTAACCCCTCCGAGCGATTGCCGGTTCGCCCCCGCAGGGTAACTCCCTGCGGGGGGCTTTTCCGTTTTCCGGTGACCAAATCGTTACACTCCCGTCATGGGTTGCTCTCGGGGGCCCCATAAGTTTCGGCGTGACCAACGGTACCATCGACCCCCAGCGCAAGGTAAAGGCCGCCATCTTCGGGACGGCGCCGCCGCGGCCCGCCCTGGTGCGGCGCCACTCGGTGAACGCCGGGGACCGTGCCTACCCGATCGTCCTCAGGCTGCTCGCCTCGCTGGTCCCACTGATGCTGCTGGCCGTCGCGGCGCAGCTCGCCGTGGGCGCCTGGCCGGCGCTCAAGCGGTTCGGGCCGGCGTTCATGTGGACCTCCACCTGGGATCCGGTGGCGGAGGTGTACGGCGCCGCTCCGATGATCTTCGGCACCGTTGCTTCGTCCCTGCTCGGTCTCCTGATCGCCGTGCCGCTGGCCCTGGGCGCCGCGATCTTCCTGACCGAGTTTGCGCCGCGCTGGCTGCGGCAGCCGGTCGGGTTCTTGATCGAGCTGCTCGCCGCGGTCCCGAGCGTAGTGTACGGGTTGTGGGGCGTGTTCGTGCTCATTCCGTTCCTCCGGACCGTCGCGGTGCCGCCGCTCAAGGCGCTGTTCGGATGGACGCCGTTCTTCACCGGGGTGTTCTACGGCAACTCGATGCTCGCTGGGGGGGTGATCCTCGCCATCATGATCGTGCCCTACATCGCCGCGGTGTCGCGCGAAGTGCTGCTCGCCGTCCCGGCGAGCCAGCGCGAGGCCGCGATGGGGCTGGGCGCTACCCGCTGGGAGGCTGTCTGGACCGCCGTGTTGCCGTACGGCCGGGCGGGAATCATTGGGGCGATCATGCTCGGCTTCGGCCGGGCCCTGGGCGAAACGATGGCCGTCACACTGGTCATCGGGAACCGCCACGACCTGGGCATCTCCGTGCTCCAGCCCGCCTACACCATGGCCGCCGCGATCGCCAACGAGTTCAGCGAGGCTACGACCCCGATGTATCTCTCCGCGCTGTTCGCGGTGGGCCTCCTCCTGTTCGTCGTCACCGTGACCGTGAACGCCCTCGCGCGACTGCTGGTGTGGCGCGTCGCCCGCGGGGCGGCGGTGGGGAGTAAGGCGCTGTGACCGCGCGCGCATTCCGCCGGCGCGCCAAGAGCGTGACGATGACCGTCGTGGTCGCGGCCATGGGCTTGTTCGCCGTCCTGCCGCTGCTGTTCATTTTCGGCGATCTGATCCACAAGGGCGCGACGTCCATCGATTGGAATTTTTTCGTCAAGAGCCCGGTGGCAGCCGGTGAGACCGGGGGCGGCGTCGCCAACGCGATCGTCGGGACCGGGATCATCGTGGGGATGGCGTGCGTCATCGGCCTCCCGGTCGGGATCGGCGCCGGGCTGTTCCTCGCCGAGTACGGCAGCGGGCGTATGGGCTGGCTGGTCCGGTTCGTGGCGGATGTCATGAATGGCACGCCGTCGATCGTCGTCGGCATCTTTGCCTGGACCTGGCTGGTACGCCCCGTGGGGCACTTCTCAGCCATGGCCGGAGCGGTCGCGCTCGCCATGCTGATGATCCCGATGCTCGCGCGCACCACCGAAGAGATGGTCCGGCTTGTCCCGAACTCGCTGCGGGAGGCGGCGCTGGCCCTGGGCTATCCACGGTGGCGCACCTCGCTCGCCGTCGTGGCGCGCACCGCCATGGCTGGCATCGTCACCGGGGCGCTCGTCGGGGTGGCGCGCGTGGCGGGCGAGACGGCACCGCTCCTGTTCACCGCTCTGGGCAACCTCAACTTCTCCACGGCCGTCGGCCACCCGATGCAGACACTCTCGCTTCAGATCTATACCTATGCCACGGGCCCGTTCGACGAGTGGCACCGCCTCGCCTGGGCGGCCGCGCTCGTCCTCATGGGACTGGTGCTGCTGCTGTCGATCACCGCCCGCTGGGTCACCCGGGAACGCTATGGCGTTCGATAACTCTCTGGCCCGCGTCGAGCGTCCGGCGGTCACCGCACGCGAACCCGCCGAGGTCCCGGTCCGGCTCGAGCCGTCACCCAGCGCGTCGCCGGCAATCGACAACACGCTGGTCCGGATCGAAACCCGCCGGCTGACCGCCTTGTTTGGGCGCAAGACGGCCGTGCAGGAAGTCTCGTTGTTTTTCCCGACCAACACGGTGACCGCCATTATCGGTCCGTCCGGATGCGGCAAGAGCACCTTCCTGCGGTGCTTGAACCGGATGCACGAACTGTCGGATGGCGGGTGGGCGACGGGCGCGGTGCTGCTCGACGGCGAGGACATCTACAGCGGCGACCTCGATCCGGTGGCGGTCCGCCGACGCGTAGGGATGGTGTTTCAACGCCCGACTCCATTTCCCACGATGTCGATTTACGACAACGTCGCGGCGGGGCTTCGCGTGGGCGCCGCGCTCCGCCCCGCCCAGCTGGATGAAGCGGTCGAGCGCGCACTGCGCCAGGCGGCGCTGTGGGAGGAAGTGAAAGACCGGCTCCATACCAGCGCGGTGGCGCTATCCGGTGGCCAGCAGCAACGGCTCTGTATTGCCCGCGCCGTCGCGCCCGCGCCGGAGGTGCTGTTGCTGGACGAGCCGACCGCGTCGCTCGACCCCGCCGGCACCCAGCACATCGAGGAGCTGTGCCACCAGCTCAAGGCCCAGTACACGATCGTGATCGTAACCCACAACATGCAGCAGGCGGCCCGGGTGTCGGACTACACCGCCTTCTTCTACCTGGGAGAGCTGATCGAGATCGACCGCACCAGCAAGCTCTTCACCAAGCCGGCGAAAGAGCAAACCGAGGCCTACCTCACCGGGAGGTTCGGTTGACCGCCCCGTCGCTCGTGCGCGGCGGGTTGACCCACGGCCTGCAGCGCGGGACGATCGTCACCATCCCGCCGGCCGCTCCGGTCAGTCCCTTCCCGGTCGTCGATGTCCGGGACTACGACTTCTGGTACGGCAAACAGCAGGCGCTGTTCGACCTGACGCTCACCATTCCGCGTCGCGCAGTGACGGCGCTCATCGGTCCATCGGGGTGCGGCAAGAGCACGTTCCTGCGCTCGGTCAATCGGATGAACGACCTGATCACCGGCACCCGGCACGAAGGTGACATCCTGCTCGAAGGGGTGTCGGTGTTCTCCTCCGGCACGGACGTGGTGGAGCTGCGTCGCCGCGTGGGGATGGTGTTCCAGCGACCCAACCCGTTCCCCAAGTCGGTGTTCGACAATGTCGCCTATGGCCCGCGGACCAATGGGCTCGCACCCGAGCGGGAGATGGCGGAGCGAGTGGAGCGCGCCCTGCGGCACGCCGCGCTGTGGGACGAGGTGAAGGACCGCCTGGACGAGCCCGGCACCGGTCTGTCGGGTGGGCAACAGCAGCGGCTCTGCATCGCCCGCGCCCTCGCCAACGAGCCCGAGGTGCTGCTGATGGACGAGCCGTGCTCGGCGCTCGATCCGATCGCCACCGAGCGGATCGAAGAGTTGATCGTCGAGCTCAAGCGGAACTATACGATCATCATCGTCACGCACAACATGCAACAGGCGTCCCGGGTCTCCGAGTTCACGGGGTTCTTCTACCTCGGCCGCCTGGTCGAATTCGGCGAAACGGCGCAGATCTTCACGCGGCCCGGTGACGAGCGTACCGAGGCCTATATCACAGGACGGTTTGGATGAGCCCCCAACTGGCACACCGCCACTTCCACGACGAGCTCTCGGAGCTCAAGTCCACGTTGCTCGCCATGTCGGCGGAGGCCCAAACGGCCCTCTCGTCGTCCGTGGAAGCCCTGCTGCAACGCGACTCCACCAAGGCCGCCCAGGTGATCTCGGGCGATCACCGGATCGATGGATTCGAGCTCGAGATCGAGGAACAGGTCGTCAAGCTGCTCGCCACGCAGCAGCCGATGGCGCGCGACCTGCGGCTGCTCATGGCCGCGATGAAGATCTCCAACGATCTCGAGCGCGTCGGCGACCACGCAGTGAACATCGCCCAATCCGCCGAACGATTGCTCGTCAGCCCACCCATCGTCCCCGAGCCCGAGATCGTGGAGATGGCCCGGCTGGCGCGACGCATGCTCGCGGATGCGCTCGACGCCTTTGTCCGCGCGGACGCGCAGGCAGGACGGGCATTGTGCCGTCGCGACGACCAGGTGGACGGCCTGCACGACTCGGTGTTCCGCATCCTGCTCACCCACATGATGGAATCGCCGCATATCATCAGCGCGGCGATGGAGCTGTTCCTCGTGAGTCGGAATCTGGAGCGGGTGGCGGACCTGGCGACGAACATCGCCGAGGACGTCGTGTTCATGGTGGAGGGAAAGACGATCAAGCACCACGCGGAGGAGACGGCGTAACCTGTCGCGCTGCGTGTTTTTTCAGTAGTACCCGTACCCGCCCGGGAGCACCTTCCGCTGCTCCAGATACTCCCGCTTGGCGAACAACCGGATGAGGACCAGCCCGGCCACGAAGCCGCCGATGTGGGCGAAGAAGGCCGTGCCGCCTGATTCCTGGGCGCCGAGTGCCGGAAGGCTGCCCAGGATCTGGAGCAGGATCCAGTAGCCGAGCATCACGTACGCGGGCAGCGTGATCCTCGAGAAGTAGATCCCGAGCGCCAATAAAGCGTGCACTCGGACGCGCGGGTACAGCAGCAAATAGCTACCCAACACGCCGCTGATTGCCCCCGACGCGCCGACCATCGGGACCGCGGAGGTTGGATTGATGGCGATCTGGGCGGCGGCGGCCGCGATTCCGCACACCACGTAGAACACGACGAAGCGGCCATGCCCCATCACGTCTTCGATGTTGTTTCCGAACACCCAGAAGAACACCATGTTGCCGATGATGTGCATCCAGCCGCCGTGCATAAACATCGAGGTCAGGACGGTCCAATACTGCGGTCCAGGGTCAACGGCGCAGAACGCCCCTGGACCCATCTGGATACCGGAACCCGGTGGCAGTCGCTGTAGAACTTCCCCGGGGATCAGCCCGTAATTGCACACGGCCGCAGTCAGCGGTCCTTCGGCGCCTAACCCCTCGAGGAACACCCAGGCGAGGACGTTGAGCGCGATGATGCCGACCGTCACGACCGGCGCGCGGGTTGTGGGGTTATCGTCCCGGAACGGAATCACGCCGCGAATCCTATGACAAGCCAAGCGCTTGCGCAAACTGCCGATTTGGCACCTTTTTTGGGCACGCCGGTTGCTTCTGCGACGGCTGGCGTGGCGTATGCATCACCCTCACGATAGGAGCGGGGCATCATGGCGGAGAAGATCATCGGGATCGACCTAGGGACGACGAACTCCGTGGTGGCGGTGATGGAGGGCGGCGACCCGGTCGTCATCCCCAACGCGGAGGGCGGCCGGACGACGCCGTCGGTCGTGGCCT
>DATBLG010000018.1:0-14640 GCA_036555485.1 Gemmatimonadales bacterium
CAAGGTCGACTGCGGGTACGGTCCGCCGCAGGCGGCGAGCATCCCGAGGCCGAGGAGGGCGATGCACGAGACGAGATGTCGGCGTGGTGGCGGCACGGAGTCGAGCGTCTCCCGTGGGGTCGAAAAGGCACAAGAAACTACTATGCCCCCGGAGGCCGGGCAATCAGCGGCGTGCCAATCCGACTGGACGCGCACGACGTAGCGATACAGTTTCGGTGCGTTCACTCTTTGCCAGGAGGCTCGATGAACCAGATCCGCACGCCGCGTTACGCCCTCCCGCTCACCGCGGCCCTACTCTGCTTGGGGGGCGCCCTACGGCCCGTCACTGCACAGACGCCCACTCCAGCACCCAGCCTGTACCAGCGGTTGGGTGGCTACGACGCCCTCGCGGCGGTGACCGACGATTTCATCGGGAGACTGGTCACCGACTCCTCGCTCACTCGGTTTTTCGGCGGGCACGGCAAGGACTCGAAGGGTCGGATCCGGCAGCTCGTCCTGGATCAGTTGTGCGCCGTCACCGGGGGACCGTGTGTGTACATCGGCCGAGACATGAAGACGACCCACGCCGGGCTCGGCATCACGCAGGCGAACTGGGACAGGGCGGTACAGCTGCTGGTCGCCACGCTCGACAAGTTCAAGGTGCCGCAAAAGGAGCAGCAGGAGGTGCTGGCCGCGGTGTCCACACTCAAGGGAGATATCGTCGAACGACCATGACCGGTTGAAGGACCCGAGGGCGCTCCACGGGTGCGGCTAGCGGTCATGCTGCCTATCTTCCTCCACCATGGCCGCTGAACTGTTGCCCCAGCTGCAGGCCGCGCTCGGCGAAGGCTACCGCCTCGAGAAGGAGCTCGGCGGCGGTGGGATGAGTCGCGTGTTTGTCGCGCTCGAGCTTGGGCTCGCCCGGCGGGTGGTGGTCAAGGTGCTCGCCCCCGAGCTCGCGGCGGGCGTGAACGTGGACCGGTTCCGGCGCGAGACGCAGCTGGCCGCGTCGCTGCAGCACCCACACATCGTGCCGCTTCTGACTGCCGGAGCCGCGGGCGAGCTGCTCTACTACACGATGCCGCTGATCGAGGGCGAGGCCCTGCGGGCCCGCTTGGCGCGCGAGCGTGAGCTGCCGGTGCGTGACGCGTTGCGGATCCTGCGGGACGTGGCGGACGCGCTCGCCTACGCGCACGGCCGCGGCCTGGTGCACCGGGACATCAAACCGGACAACGTGCTGCTGTCCGGTGGGCATGCGCTCGTAGCGGATTTCGGGATCGCCAAGGCGTTGAGCGAATCCAGCGGCTCGTCGGGGCTCACGTCCGTGGGTGTCGCGATCGGAACGCCGAACTACATGGCGCCGGAGCAGGCCGCGGGCGATCCCAACGTGGACCATCGGGCCGACCTGTACGCGTTCGGTGCGATGGCGTACGAGATGCTCGCTGGTCGTCCCCCGTTCGCCGGGATGGCACCCCAGCAAGTGCTGGCCGCCCACGTCACGGCCCCGATCGACCTCATTACCAAGCATCGCCCGCAGCTGCCGCGCGGCATCGCCGAGCTGGTGATGTGGTGCCTGGAAAAGAACCCGGCCGATCGACCGCAAACGGCGGCGGAGCTCGTTCCGGCACTCGAGGGGATGGCGACGCCAACCGGCGGCACGACCACCGTGCGATTCGGACGACGTCACGCATTTCCCTGGAAGCGGCTCGGGATCGCCGCGGGAGCCGTCGCGATTCTCGCCACCGGCTTCTGGATGGTTTTGCGCGCGCGTGGCCCGGACCGGCTGGATGGCAACCGGGTGGCGGTCGCTCCGTTCGACGTCCTGGACCCGTCGCTCTCCCTCTGGCGGGAAGGGCTGGTGGACGTGCTGTCGCGGAGCCTCGATGGCGCGGGGCCGTTGCGCACGGTATCGCCCACGCTGGTCGTGAAGCGGTGGGGTGGCCGCGGTGACGTCGCGACGGCGCAGGCGTTGGGAAGCAGCACCGGCGCCCGCACCGTCGTGTACGGCCAGCTGTTGAGCGCCGGCCCCGATTCGGTACGGTTGCTGGCCACGGTGCTCGACGCGGGCAGCGGCACGCACGATGAGCTCGAGCTGCACGGCGTCGCGGATCGCATGGACCGTCTGGCCGACTCGCTGACGGTCGCGGTGCTCCGCACGATGGGCCGCACCCGCGCCATCGGCGCGGTGCGCGGCACCCCGCTCGGCTCGCGGTCATTGCCGGCGCTCAAGGCGTTCTTGCAGGGCGAACAGTTCCTGCGGCGCTCTCAATACGACTCGGCGCTGTTCTATCACCAGCAGGCGATCGCCCAGGACAGCACGTTTGTCCTGGCGCTCAGCCATGCGTCGATGGCGGCCGGATGGCAGCACTCCGCCGGGGACACGCTGACGCGCATCTACGCCCTCGCGGCGGGTCGGCTGAACAAGGGACTCGCGCCGCGTGAGAGCCTCATCGTCCAGGCCGACTCGCTCATGGCCGTCGGTTTCGGAGGCCCACAGTTCCTGGGTGGCAAGTGGTGGACCGTTGGGAAGCGCCTGCTCGCCACGCTCGACGAGGCCGTGCGACGCTACCCCACCGATCCCGAGTTGTGGTATACCCTGGGCGATGCCCGGTACCATCTCGGCTTGACCGCGGGTCTTGGCCCGGAGCGAGCACTCGAAGCGTTCGATCGGGCGATCGAACTCGATTCATCGTTCTCTCCCGCCTACATTCACGCCGTGGGCCTCGCACTCCAATTGCGCGGACCCGAGGTCGCCCGCAGGTACGCCGCGGACTTCCTGAAGGCCAGTAGTGTGGGCCGCTACGCCGACCTGTATCGCTTGTTCGTGCACCTGGTGGATCCGCGCGCCGCCCGCTCCGCGGCGACGAGCCAAGAGCTCGATTCGCTCGCTCCGACGCTTTCCTTCATGTTGGGCGGCGTGTTCGACCATTGGCCGGACTCCGCCGAAACCCAGGTGCGCGTGGCCAGCGCCTTTTCCGCTTACCGGCTGCGACGCGCGACCTCGGCCGCCGAGTCCGTCCAGGCGCGCCAATCGTTGGCACTGGCTCACGCCTATCGCGGACATCTGCTGGATGCCTACCGCGACGTCGGGACGCAGAATCCGTTTCTGTACGCGGATATCGCGGTCCTCGGCGGAGTTGCCCGGGACAGCTCCGACCTGGTGCTCGCCCAGTTGTTGCAGTCGCCCAACCAGGCGGGTCCGTGGACCATCGCCTGGGCAGCGGCGCGGCGCGACACGGCGGCGCTGCTCCAGCTGGACCAGCGGCTGAAAGGGGCAATCGGCCAACTGCCACCCAACGTTCCACCGATCGCCAAGGAACTGATCGGTTACATGATCAAATCCACCAATGCGTTCCTCACCCTGGTCCGCGGCGACACGACCCGGGCCTTGGCGCAGTTTCTCACGCTGCCCGATTCGGCGTGCTTCACCTATTGCGCGCTCGATGTTCTGCAACGAGTCCAGCTCCTGGAAGCGCGTGGGCGGGACCAGGAGGCGCTGGCCTCCCTCGAGCGGTCCGGCCCCTCGTTGCTCCCAGCCCTCCCGTCAGACGTGGTCCGCACCCTGGTGCGAGGCCGTCTGCGCGAGCGGCTGGGGCGGCGGGAGGAGGCCGCGGCGGATTTCAACTATGTCGTGGACGTCTGGGCCCGCGCGGACTCGGTGCTGCAGCCGTATGTCACCGAAGCGCGCGCGGGATTGTCCCGGCTGGGCGCCGAACGGAAGCCCTGACCCCGGCTAGAACTCGAGCTGGTGCAGGAAGTCGTAGCTCGCCTTGGCACTCGCGAGCGGGTCGGCTGGCTGATCGTGCTCGACGAAGTAGTGCTGAATCCCGCCAACGCTCGACTTGGCGAAGATGCGCTTCCAATCGATGCTCCCCTTCCCCACGTCCACCATGACTCGCTCCGAAGCGGCGTCCGGCGTCGGCTTGGGCGTCATGTCCTTCACATGGACCAGGGGATAGCGTCCTGGCGAGCGGGAGAAATAGGCGAGCGGATCGGCGCCGGCGAACATTGCCCAGAAGAGGTCCATCTCCAGTTTCACGAGGTTCGGATCGGTGCTTTCGAGCAGGATGTCGTAAGGAACCTGTCCGTCGATGGGCACGAACTCGAAGTCGTGGTTGTGGTAGGCGAATTGCAGCCCCGCCGCGCGGCACGCGGTCCCCGCCTGGTTCAGCTGCCCGGCAATCCGCTTCCAGTCGTCGATCGTCTTCCGTCGTTCCTCGGGAATCCACGCCACGATCACGTATTCGTGGCCGATGGCGGTCGACGTTTGCACAACCGCATCCCAGCCCTTGTCCAGGTTATCGGGGCCGACATGCGTCGCGGGTGCGGTCAATCCGGCGCTCGCGAGCGCGGCCTTCACTTGCTCCGGGGTATGGTCGAAATAGCCGGCGAATTCCACCTCGCGGTAGCCGATCGCCCCGATGCGGGAGAGCGTGCCTTCGAAGTCCTGCTTGAGCACATCGCGCACGGTGTACAGCTGAATGCCGATCTTGTCGATGCGCGTCGTGATTCGGGGGCGGAGGCACGAAGGCAGTGTCAGGGCGCCGACGCCCGCTGCCATCACTTCAACGAATTCCCGTCGGCTGGTCCCTCGTCTCGGCGTCATAGCTCTCTCCTCCGCATCAGGTTCACGGCATACGCGCAGGCCCGTGCCGTCAGGGCCATGTAAGTGATCGATGGATTCTGATTCGCAGACGAGGTCATGCAGGCGCCGTCGGTGACGAACAGGTTCGGGATGTCGTGCGCCTGGTTGTGCGCGTTCAGCACAGAAGTCTTCGGATCCCGCCCCATGCGGGCTGTGCCCATCTCATGGATCGCCTTGCCGGGCGGATTGTTGTCGACGAACGGCGAGATGTCCCACGCGCCCACCGCGGCCAGCATCTCCGCGGCCGCGATCGAGGCATCCTGCATCAGCGCTGTTTCATTGGGACCGTAGACGCAATGAATCTTGAGCACGGGGACACCCCAGGCGTCCACCGTGGTCGGATCGATCTCCACGAAATTGCTGCGATCGGGTAGACACTCCCCGAATCCGTAGAACGTGAAGTGCCACGGTCCGGGTTCGCGCAGGGCATGCTTCCAGTCGGCGCCAAACCCGGGCATATCGGTGCCGCGCCCCCATCCCTCGCGACCCGACCAGCCCTGATAGGCATAGCCGCGCAGGAACGAGGACTTCGGCCCACCCTGAAGATTGCGGAACCGCGGCAGGTAGATCCCGTTGGGCCGCCGACCCACCGGCTTCTTGTCGGCCGGCGCGTTGATTTTCCCGTTCGCGCCACCACCCATGACGTGATCCATGAGGTTGCGCCCCAACTCGCCGCTCGAGTTGGCGAGGCCGTTGGGAAACTCGGGGGTCTTCGAGTTGAGCAGGATCCGGGCCGACTCGAGGGTCGAGGCACAGAGGAATACGACGCGACCGCGAAATTCGATGGCGTGCTTGGTCTGACCGTCGATCACCCGTACCCCGGTGACGCGACGGCGGTTTCGATCGTATACGAGACTGTGCACGACGCTGTGGGGCCGCAGCGTCATCTTCCGGGTGGCCTGGGCCACGGGCAACGTGGCGTTGACGGAGCTGAAATACGACCGCGTCACGCAGCCGCGCTCGCAGGGGCCGCAGTAGTGGCAGGCGGAGCGCCCGTTGTGGTCTGCCGTCAGGACGGCGCAACGGCCGATCGTCAGCACTCGTTCGCCGGGCCAGTGCTTGGCGACGGCATCGCGCACCATCGTTTCAGCGCAATTCAGCTCCATCGGTGGCAGGAACGGGCCGTCGGGGAGGTGGGGGAGGCCGAGTTTCTCACCGCTGATGCCGACGAACCGCTCCACGTGGTCGTACCACGGGGCGATATCGGCGTAGCGAATCGGCCAGTCTATCGAGACCCCATCGCGTAGGTTGGCCTCGAAATCGAGATCGCTCCAGCGGTAGGTCTGGCGGCCCCACATGATGGAGCGTCCCCCAACCTGCCGGCCGCGCAGGAACAGGAACGGCTTGTCGGGCGGCGTGGTGTAGGGATTGTCGTGGTCGTTTACGAAGAACTTGGACGACCATTCGTCGCAGGCGTAGCACTCCCGCTGGATCGGCTGGGTTGCGCTCCGGGTCTTCCGGTCGTCGAGTCCGCGGAACCGAACCTGCCAGGTCGGGACGTGCTCGACATAGTCGGCCGTCGTCACCATGCGGCCCGCTTCGAGCACGAGTGTCTCGAGACCCGCTTCGGTGAGCTCCTTGGCGGCCCATCCGCCGGTCATGCCGGAGCCGACCACGATCGCATCGTAGGTCTTGGGCACGGGCGCCCTCCTACTCCGACCCGGCGGTGCTGTCAGCCGGCGCGCACGGCACGAAGCGACCCGGTATGATCGCGAAGTGCGCTTCCTGCTCGGCGCCCACTTGGGATGTGTAGTACCCGAACAGCGTGAGCCATTTCATGCGGCGGTAGAACGGCTCCGGGCCGCGCCTGCCCCTGGGCTTCGCATTCCATTGGGCCGCTTCGTTGTCCAACACGGTCAGCAGTTTGGTCTGATCGCCTGGCGTCCCATCCACGAAATCCTTGCCGAACATTTCGCGGGCGCGCGTGTCAACCGTCGCGAGACCGGCCAGGAAGCTGTCGCGCTCTTGCGCTTCGCTCCATTCGGCCAGGAGCAGGTCGACAAACTCGTTGACCCGGGCCGCCTTCGCGCCCGGCGTGTCGGTCGCGGGGAGGATCACGTCCGTCAGCGCAACGACCGTGGCGTCCTGATGCGGACCGAGAACGCGTCGCGCGGAAGCCCCTCCCAGGCGGCGGTGAATGGCGCGTCCGACATCGGCGAGGTCGCCTGGCGCCGCCGCGACCGCCGCGGTGGCGCCAAGCAGCCCGAGCAGGGAGCGACGGTCCACTATTGCATCATCGGTCTGGGCGTTTCAGTGATCGACGACTTGGCGTCGCTGCCGCGCCCCGTCAACGCCATGACCATGCCATCCTTGCTGAGCACCTTGACCATGGCGAAGACGCCGACGCCAGTCTGCAACCAGGCTTCTCCCCCCTCGTTGTCCTTGACGTGCAGGGCCTGGAAAGACCCGGCGGGAACCGTTACGGATTCGACACCCAGCACCTGAATGCCGCCCGCCTTGCAATGTTTCTCCATATAGTTGCTCACGCCCGGCATGGCTCGTTGGCTCATCATGCCGATCATCATGTCGGGGGCTCGCATCGCCGGTTCGTTATTGTTTTTCATGACGAGGCCGCGGACGGCCGGTTTCGGGGTGGCGATCCCGGCCATCAGGATTTGAACGATCGTGTGGTTGGGTTTGTTATTGACGGTGCCCGTCATCTGCATCTCGCACCAGTAGTACGTGGAGTCTCCGAACTTCTCCGAGCCGACGATCGCCATGCGCATCGTGGAGCCGTCGGAGCGCCCACCCGTGAACTTGTAGGACGCCCACGCCCCGACGCGGACCGGTACGGTCCCGCGGCAGAAACTCTGAAAATCCTGGGCTGCCAACGGGGCGGCGGTGAGCAGCGCGACCGGCAGCAGTACGTGACGCAGCATGAGTGACTCCGATAGGTGAAGGGGTGCAGGTCTCCCCCCGGGGAACTGAAATGACGCCGCGGGGGAACGGCGGTCAATACCCCACAACTGTTGCTTCAGATTGACTTGGCGATCATGTCATGATACTATTGTATCAATGCCTGATTCTGTAGAAGCTATTGATGGGCTGCGTTGGCTGCTCCTGATACATCGGTTGCCGCCCAAGCCCGACTACCTCCGAGTCAAGCTGCGCCGCCGACTGCAGGGAATTGGGGCGGTGCCGTTGAAGCGGACGGTCTATGTGTTGCCGTTGACCGAACAATCGCACGAAGATTTCGAATGGCTCGCCCGGGAAATCCGCGCGGATGGCGGCGAGGCGACGATGTGCGAGGCAACCTTCCTCGATGTGACGACGGATAAGCGGCTGGTGGAAGCATTCCAAACGACGCACGCTGCGGCTTATGCCGAAATCGAGGACGCGGCCCGGCGCGAGTCTCCGGACGCCGAACGGCTCAAGCGCCGGTTGGCGGCGGTGACGGCGCTCGACCACTTCGGTGCGCCGGGCCGGCCTGACGCTGAGGCGGCGCTCGAGGCCTTGGTGACGCGGCGTGACACGGTGCCTCCCGACGCGGGGGTCGATTCTGAAGCCCCGAGGGGCCGGACCTGGGTGACGCGCACGGGCGTGCATGTGGATCGCATCGCCAGCGCCTGGCTCATCCGTCGTTTCATCGACCCTGAGGCCCGGTTCCGTTGCGTCGCACCAAAGGGACATCGGGCTGAGCCGGGAGAGCTCCGCTTTGACATGTTCGAAGGTGAGTTCACGCACGAGGGGGACTCCTGCACCTTCGAGACGTTGTGCCGCCGCTTCCGCCTCGCGGATGCCGCCCTCACGGCGATTGGCGAGATTGTCCACGACATCGACTTCAAGGACAACCGATTCGACCGCCCCGAGACGGCGGGCATCCGGATGGTGATCGACGGGATCGCCCGCTCGCACCCCGACGATGCCGCTCGGCTGGAGCGCGGCGCCGCGGTCCTGGACGATCTCTATGGGCAATTCCGAAAGAGCCGTCGATGAGCCCGACCGTCACCGCTTCACTCCCAGGACCGCGTGATCTCCCGGCATATGCCCGGTTCGCGAGCATGCGGGCACCGCTCGAACTACTGTCGCCGCGGCTGCGGCTGCTCGTCTCCCAACTCGCGGCCGTGCGGAGCGGGTGCGGGTATTGCGCCGAGCACAACCGCCACCTCGCGCTCAAAATGGGTCTGACGGCAGGCGAGCTGGATGCGGTGATCGATCACGCTCGCGCGTCGCACTTCTCCGAAGTAGAGCGTGCCGCGCTCGCGCTCGCCGACGCGGTAACCCGGTTCGCCGATGCGGAGGGCGGCTTCCCGTCCGAAATTCTCGTCAGGGCCCGGTCTCATTACCGCGAAGGGGAAATCGTGGCGCTGGTCGCGACGGTAGCCGCGGAGCATTTCTTCGATCCTAAGTCGGGCCGGCTGGGTCGCGACGCGCTCGCCCCGGCGCCGTGAACGACCTGGGAGTGTTTCTGGCGGCCACCCTGGCGCTCAACCAATGGGGACCGCCGCGAGCAGCCCCGAGACGCCGAGCGCCACGGCGAGGGTGTGTACCACGCAGCCGCGCCGGCCCACCTTGGCGACGTGGGCCGGTCGTGTGAGTGGGGGCGTGTTCGTGGGTCTGGGGCTCCGACTGGCTTGGAAACGCTAGGGCAAATCGTATAGCCAAAAATTTGCGGGGTCGCCGAAGAGCGCCCATCCCCGCTCGATTTCGGCTACAAAGCGGCGGGCCCCAGGCACGGCTTCGATGCGCCGCAATGGGCCGGCCGCGCCCATCACCAGACGCCGGGGCACCGTATCGGCCGGCTCAAACCATTCGACGGTCGTATCCGCGACAATCGCTACGGGCACACCCGCGACGTTCGCGAGTCCCTGAACCGGCCCAGAGAAGTCTGCGACCGCGGTAGCGCTATCGGCACCAGGGCTCAGATATCGCAAGGTTTGCCGAGATTCGTTTCGGACCAGCCACAGCCCGCCGCCGGGCGCCTCCGCGTAGGCGAACGCGCTGTCACCGCCCGCGATCAAGCTGAGCGCGCCGGTCGAGAGATCGAGTTGGGCCAGACCGTAGGACTGGAAGGTCGTGTCGGTGTAGCGGATCAGTCCACCGCCTTTGACTTTGAAGATGTATTCGTGGCCGAGGAGGAAGCGGAGCGTGTGGTCGTCCACCCAGCTGAGCTCGCTCACCGCGTCAGCGGGAATGCCGCTCGGACTGACATAGAAGATTCGCCACAAAAACTCGCTCGAATCCCCCGCCCGCTCGACCGGGGCCACCACGACTCGGGTGTCGCCAAATCCCAGGACGCCGACCAGCGACCCTTGCTGCCACATGTAGGCAACGCGCCGACCGTCGGGCGACAGGGCCGGCTCGATCCAGGTATCCACGAAGGTGTCGGCGGGGGTTCGCGGCGGTGGTGGACAGGCTGCTCGCAGCAAGGTGCCTCCCGCCGCCGGGAGGAACGCGAGGCAGCGCTCGTTTCCGCGTTCGTCGGGGTCCAGTCGGCTGTACACCAGGACGTCCCCCGTGACGGCCGGGTGTCGATCGTCGCCCGGGCTGAACGTGAGGCGCTGCGGGGGCGGACCGACCCAGGGACCGAGCGGTCCGGGCGCGGCGACGCCGTAGGGCTGGGTGTGCTCGCAGGCAACGAGCACGCAAAGGCCGAGCATGCACGTCCGCCTGGTGATTCGTGACTGGCGCCTTGCCCCCATACCCCGGAAATTACCCGCGGACCGTGGAATCGGCCCATTCGTCGGAGGTGGCTCTGTCCCGGGTTTCCGGCCGGAA
Organism: Gemmatimonadales bacterium; assembly: GCA_036555485.1. GTDB lineage: Bacteria > Gemmatimonadota > Gemmatimonadetes > Gemmatimonadales > GWC2-71-9 > DASTHG01. Next base: position 10,343 of record DATBLG010000018.1, read on the forward strand.
TGCCCGTCAGCCGCTGACGGACATCGGCACCGAAGCGATCCGCATCCTGCTGATCGAGGACAACGCACGTCACGCCCAACTCCTGCAGGAGACAATGGGCGACGTGGTCCCGGCGGTTTCCGGCTCACAGCCCTACCAGCTGACGCACGTCACCGGGCTCCCCGAGGGGCTGGACCAGCTCAACGGGTTCGAGTTCGACATTGTCCTGCTGGATTTGTCGCTGCCGGAAGCGCCCGGGCTCGATGCCCTGGTGCGCATCCGCGAGCGGCACGAAGACATTCCGATCATCGCGCTCACGGCGCGCGGCGAGGACGATCTCGCCGCGCAGGCGCTCCAGGCCGGCGCGCAGGATTTCCTCCAGAAGGGCAAGACTTCCGGGGAGGTTGTGGCCCGGGCGATCCGCTCGGCGGTGCACATCTCGAATCTGCAGGCGGCGCTGCGGAGCCTGTCGTTCATCGACGGGCTCACGGGTCTCTACAACAAACGGGGCTTTGTCACACTCGCCGAGCCGTACATCAAACGGGCGCAGCGGCAAAAGGGGCAGTTTCTCATCGTGTCGGTCGACGTCGCCGGACTGAAGCAGATCAACACGGTGGCGAGCTACGACGAAGGTGACACGGTGTTGCGCGCCGTGGCCGAAATCCTGAAGAAAAGCTTCCGCGACTCGGATCTCCTGGCGCGGCTCGATGGCGGCGCCTTCGTGGTGATGGCGGTGGATGCGAACACCGACAAGGCGCCGATCGTCTCGACTCGCATTCAGTACAACGTGCAGGAGTGGAACAACCGCACCATCCGCAACTACGAGCTGAAGCTGACCCTGGGCTTCACCGAGTTCGATCCTGGCGGAGCCATCGAGGATCTGATCGCCAAGGCCGCCGATGCGCGCCGCGGCCCGCGGCGGCGCAGCGGCGGGCGGAAGGGCAAACCCGCGTGACCTCGAGCGCCGGCGCGCCGGCCGCGTCGATCGCCCTGCTCCCGCTCGCCAACGCGAGCGGCGACCCCGAGAAAGACTATTTCGCCGACGGTCTGACGGCGCAGCTCCACAGCGCCCTCACCGGCGTGCGCGCGCTGCGGGTCGCGTCGCGCGGGGCGGCCGCCGCCCTCCAGAGCCAGATGGCCCTGTCGGATCTCGCTCGCGAGCTCGGCGTCGCCACCGTGCTCGAAGGCAGCGTGACGCGACTCGGCGGCCAGCTGCGGATCGCGGTGCGGTTGATCGCCGCCGCGGACGGGACGACCGTCTGGTCGGAGCACATCGACCGGAAGTACGACGAGGTATTCGCGGTGCTGCGCGAGATCACCGACCGGATCCTCACCACGCTGCAGGCCGCGCCGACTGCGGAGGAGCGACCGGCGTTGGATCATGTCCCCACGCGCGACTTGCGCGCCCTGGACCCCTACCTGCGCGCGCGTCACGTCTCCGGCCAAATCCGTCGCGTGAGCCAGAACTACGCGCTCCAGATGTACGGCGACGCGGTCAAGACGGACCAGGGCTTCGCCCTCGCGCACGCGGGGCTCGCCGAATCCCACGCCCTGCTCTTCACCTACTGGGAGTCGAGCGACGACCACCTGCGGCTGGCCGAAGCCGCCGGCGCCCGCGCCGTGGCGCTCGCCCCAGAGCTCGCCGAAACGCACATGGCGAATGCGGTGGCGTTATCGCTCAACAAGCGCCACGACGATGCCGAAGTCGAGTTTCAAGCGGCCTTGCGGCTCAAGCCGAACCTGTCCGAAGCCCACTACCACTATGCCCGTCACTGTCGGACGCGGGGCCGATTCGAGGAGGCGGCCCGGTGGTTCGAGTCGTCCAGCGCGCTGCGACCCGAGGACTACTCGATCCCCGCGCTGCTCTCGAGCGTGTACGTCGGCATGGGCCGCGCCGAGGAAGCGCGGGCGGCCCAGCAGCGCTCGCTCGCGCTTTCCGAGCGACGGCTCAAGCTCGTCCCCGACGACGAGCGCGCGCTGTATCTGGGCGCCGGGAGTCTGTCCAGCCTTGGCGACTCCAGCCGAGCCCGGGAGTGGGCCAAACGCGCGGTGGCGATGGAGCCGGACGACTCCGCCGTGCTGTACAACGTCGCGTGTGTGTACGCCCTGCTCGGACTCAAGGACTCGGCGATCGACTGCCTCGAGAACGCCGTCAAGAACGGCTTCGGCCATTGGGAGTGGATCGAACACGACTCCGACTTCGACTCCCTCCTGAGCCACCCGCGATTCCAGGCCCTGGTCAAACGTTGAGCGCCGCGAAACTCACGCATGAACGTGTGCTTGGCACAGAAATAGCGGTACCTCCTCGTTTGCAGCCCCCTCGCGGATTGCGGCGCAGGGAACAGGGTATGAAAGGGCCGGTCGGTGCCATATTTCGGTTGGTACCGGTATCCAACCAGCGTGGGGGAGTCGTGATCAGACGGATCGCCGTGATGGGTGTGATCGTGTTGAGCGCCTGTGGAGAGAAGGCCGAGCGGCCGGCGACTCCGGCGCCGCCGCCGTCCGTCGCGGCGACGATCGATTCGGCGAACAGCGTCACTCAGCCGGGCGGCGTCGCCTCGGCGACGCCCGGCGTCTCACCGTTCCCCGCCGATCGGGACACGACCCGCTTCGCGAGGCAGATCACCGGCGCGGCGACTGCTGTGCCATCATGCGGCACCGGGGTGCCACGCATTACCGGGGATTCGATTGGGCCGTTCCGGCTGGGCGAATCGATCGAGGAGCTTCGGCGTCGTTGCCCGCGCCTGTTGTACGGCTGGGTGCTGATCTCCGACGGCTACACCGTGCCGACGGTCGCCGCTCGCCTCGGCGGGGCGACAGTCACGGCGTTCGTGAGCGACACGCTGTCCACGGGGACGCTGCATCGCGTGGAGCTCGCCGCCGGCGGTCCCGGGACCGTCGAAGGACTCGGAGTGGGGTCGACGCTGGCGCAGCTCCAGGAGTTTTATGGCGCACCGGGCGCATCCGAAGCGGACTGCGTGTTGCGCGTCTGGTTCGACTCACGTCCTGGTCTGGCATTCCGCATGGAGTACCCGCCGGCGGAGCGGCGTGAGTGCGGGGGGTTGAGCGAAGCGCCGTTGTCACCCAATCTGCTTGTGGTGTCGGTGATACTGGTGGAACGGTAGTCCGAGGAGCGCATGATGCGGTACCGGGCAACGACCACACTCGTATGCGGCCTCGTGGCCGGAGCCGGATGCCGGACGGGAGTGAACTACGCCGGTCCGTGGGGTCCGCGCTACGCCGGCAGTACGGTTGCGCCGCGCGTGGTAGAAACCGAGACCGCCACTATCCGCGTCGTCACATTCAACATTCAGTACGCCCGTCAGATCGACTCGGCGCTGGCGCTGCTTGAAAGCGCGGAGCAGCTGGCGGGTGCGGACATCATCACGCTTCAGGAAATGGACGCACCGGGAACGAGCCGGATCGCCGCGGCGCTCGGCATGTCGTACGTCTACTATCCCGCCACCCTGCGATCGGCCACGGGCCGGGATTTCGGGAATGCGATTCTCTCCCGGTGGCCGATCTCGGACGACCGGAAGATTATTCTGCCGCATCTTGGACGTCTCGCGAAGAGCCTGAGAACCGCGACGGCCGCGACGATCGCCGTCGCTGGTGTTCCGGTCCGGGTGTACAGCGTCCACCTCGGGACGATCATCGACCTCGGTCCCGGCGCGAAACGCGACCAGGCGCAGGCGGTCCTCGCCGACGCCGCGGCGTATCCTCACGTCATCGTGAGCGGCGACATGAACAGTCACGGCATCGGTCGCGAGTTCCGCGCCGCCGGATACGTCTGGCCAACCGAGCACAACCCCCGGACCAAGCATTTCTGGAACTGGGACCACGTGTTTTTGAAGGGACTCGAGCTGCGGGACATCACGAGCACGGGGGTAGTCCGCGACACCCGTCACGCGAGCGACCATCGGCCGGTCTGGGCCGAGGTGGTGTTCCCGTTTCCTCCGGCAATGGGGGCGCCCGAGTAATCAGGGTGTGAATCATTCCTGTGCCAGCACTACGGAGGGCTGATGGCGAGCGCATTCGCAGCGGCGAAGTATAGAGCTGAATGGAGGCGCCAGGTCCGCAGATTCGAGACGTTGTGGAGAGCCGAGCGCGCAAAACGGTTCCGCGATATCAAGCACGTCGATGCGTTCTTGAAAAAGATGAAGCGGCTCAAGCCCAATGACCTGCGCGCCTTTCGAGTCGCGGTCTCTACATTGCGAAAGCGAATGCAGGATGCGTAGCGCTCGGGTAGCGGAACGGCAGACGCGCTAAGTTGAGGCAGGACAACCACGCGACCGTGGCGGAACTGGCAGACGCGCAGG
>DATBLG010000029.1:0-2283 GCA_036555485.1 Gemmatimonadales bacterium
ATCCCCTCGCCAAGCGCGGTGTTCGAAGGTACGTGGAAGCTGCCGCCCGGTTACTGCGTGCTGCTGCGTCCGGCGGATGCTGGGCGCGCTCCGGTGTTCCGGTCGTACCGTACCGCCGTCCGTTCGTCGGCCGCGCCACAAGGCCGGATGGAATGGCGCGAGGCGCTCATGGTCGAGCTGGAATCAGCGGTGACTCACCAGCTGATGAGCGATGTCCCGGTCGGGACGCTCCTGTCCGGCGGCGTCGATTCATCGATGATCACGATGTTGATGGACCGGCACCTACCGTACCACCCTCAGGCCTTCGGGATCGGGTTCCGCTCCCACGGGGAGGCGAGTGAAACCCACGCGGCGCAGTGGGCGGCGGGTGCGCTGGGCGTGCCGTTCACGCCAACGTGGGTGGATGACGATCAATACCTGGCAGCGTGGCCGGAGGCGTTTGCCCAGGTCGGGGAGCCGATCGGCAATTCGGGTGGACTACTCGTTCACTGGTTGTGCCGGACCGTCGCCGGCACCCACAAGGTCGTGTTGTCAGGGCAGGGAGCGGACGAACCGTTGGGGGGCTATCCGCGTCACATGGTCGAACGGCTGCGGCGCCTGGGACGGTTGGCCCCGCGGGCGAGTGGTTGGGTCGCGGAGCGACTGTTGGGGGCGGGTGCCGGACGTCGTCTGCAGCGGGTGTTGGGCGCAACCAATCGGATCGATCGCTACCTGGAGATCTTCGCGGTGTTGCGACCGGAGGTGGTGGACGCCCTGATCCCCGCTGGGGCCCCGTCGCGCGAGCTCGGCCGCGCCGCCATTGGTCGTTGGGTTGCGGACGAGGAGACGGGCGACGACCTCAACGATCTCCTCCGGGCGGACGCACGACTGTCGCTGGCGGATGATCTCCTCGTCATCGCCGATCATTTTTCGATGCGCGCCTCCGTCGAGCTGCGTGTCCCATTCCTGGACCTGCAGTTCCTGGAGCTCGTCGAGCGAATGCCAAGCCGGTACAAAGTGTCGCGCATCGGCGAACGAAAGTGGCTGTATCGGCAGGGCGCGGCTCGGTCGTTGCCACCCGCGCTCGCGCGCAAGCTGGGCGGCCTCGGTGAACGCATCGGACGCAAGCGGGGTTTCACGACACCGCTCGAGCGCTGGCTCAGCACGAGCGGCGGGCCGCTTGCCGCGCCGCAACGCTGGATGGAGCCCCTCATCGCGCGCGGTCTGCTGACCCGCTCGGCGATGTCCACATTCGCCGCAGACGCGGAAGGGCGGGGGGGTGCCATGCAGCGCGAGCTCCTGGCCGTCTATTCGCTGTCCCAGTGGGTCGCGGCGCTCGGGGCCTGAGCGGATATGCGACAGGCCATCGTGGCGGATGTCCGAATGCTGGCTTACCCGATGACCGGGATCGGCCGCTACACCTATGAGCTCACTCGGCGACTGGTTCGTGGTGCCACGGAAGAATGGGTGCTGTTGACGCCACAGCCGGTGCCTCCCGGGATCCGAGCCGAATTCGGCGATCACGTGATCTGGGTGCAAGGCGACCACGACGGAAGGGCAGAACCCTGGGTCCAGCGACGCGGCAGGCAAGAGTTGCGTGCCAGATCGGGATCCGTGTTCCTCGGGCTGGCGAATAGCATTCCGTTTCTCGGGCCGCGACGAGCGACCTCCGCGCTGCTCGTGTACGACCTGACTTCCTTCGAGGTCCCGTTACTCACCCATCCACAGGACCTGGCCAAAGGGTTCTTGATCAACCTGCCGTCGATGATGTTTGCGGACCGGCTCCTGGCGATCTCGCCGGCGGTCGAGCGTGCCCTGCATCGCTGGCTCCCCTGGCGTCGCCAACGCACGGTGGCGCTGCCCCCGGGTGGCACACCGCTCGCCGCCCGGAGCACCCGCGCATGGTCTGAACGACGCGGCTTCGTGGCCGTGGGGGCGCACCCTCGGAAAAACACCGGCCTGCTGCTGCAGGCGTATGCCAGGCTGGCGGAGGCCGTTCGCCTTCAGCATCCGCTGCACATCGTGGCTCGGCACATCCCGAGTGCAATCGGACGTCAGTTAAGAAACCTCGGCTTGGAGGAACAGGTTCGTATCGATCACGACGCAACGGACGAGCGGCTTGCGGACCTCTATAGTCGATCGATCGCCCTCGTGTACCCGTCGACGTATGAGGGCCTTGGCCTTCCCGTCGCTGAAGCGCTGCTCATGGGCTTGCCGGCCATCATTCCGGGGGGCTCGCCGATGGAGGAGTTGCTTGACGAGGCAGGGATCGTCGTGCCGGCGCTGTCGGCGGAAAGCCTCGCC
>DATBLG010000080.1:0-4477 GCA_036555485.1 Gemmatimonadales bacterium
CGGCCAGATCCAACACCGCACGGGTCTTTTCGTCGAGTTGTTGCGTCTGGCGCTCGACGATGGCGCGAATTGCCTGCGGCAGGCTCAGAGAAGCGGGTGGAGCCGTGTTGAGAGACTCCAGTTGCCCAATCAAGGAGTCGCCGCCATTGGCCACCCATTCACGGGTCAGGAGCTCCAAGGCAAGGGGATTGCCGGCCCCCGATCGGGTAATCTTCGCGATCGGTGCCTCACCCCACCGCGCTGTTCCCTTGGCGCCGACCCGAGCCACGAGAATGGTCGCCGCTTCAGCCGATAGCGTGTCGAGTTCGATCGTGCCCAGTGCTTCGATGCTGGAGTCGGTTACGAGAGCTCGGGCGGCGGTCGTGCTCCGGATGTCTCCAGACCGCGCCGTGAGGATCAGCAGCAGCCGCAGACCTTCGAGCTTCCTCGCCAACAGGTGCACAATCGCCACGCTGGCGTTGTCGGCGGCGTGGATATCGTCCACTACGAGGACGACTGGATTCTCCTCCGCGGCGGCCGTCACCGCTTTCAGGAATGAATCCGCCAACCGCAGCGGAACCACTTCCGGTGGCCATTCCGACGGTTTCTCCACTCCTGGAAACGCCTTGAAGATCTCGGGCGTCAGCCGCGACAACTCCGCGAGCGCTTCGGGCTCGGCGGCCCCGATCGCCCGTTGCTGAGTGAGTTGGCGCACGAGCTCCGCCAGTACCGCGTAGGGTAGCTCGCGCTCGGCGTCGTACGCCTGCGCGCGGGCGATCACACCTCCTTCCATCTGGCATGACGATACAAAGGCGTTTGTGAGAGTGGTTTTGCCGATGCCCGGATCGCCGAGCAACACCATCACCCGCGGCTGGCGCCGCCGAACCGCGAGCCATGCGTCGTACAGGGCGGAAAACTCGGCTTCACGGCCGATGATCGTTTCCGCCTCGAAGCGACGCTCCTCCCGCCGCGGCACCCCATCCTCGGTCGGCCGCGGCGTCGCACGACGCCCCTCCCGCAACAGATCTGCGATCCGCACCAGCTCAGGGCTCGGCTTCGCGTTGAGCTCCTCGGCCAGCCGGATCGCGAAACGGTTGAACGCCTTGAGGGCATTGCTGCGATCGCCCACCCAGGCGCGGGCCTCCATGATGCCGCGCACCGCGTCCTCGGCGAGCGGATCGAGCTCTTCGAGCACCAACGCATGTTTTTCGACGGTGGCGAAGTCACCGATGCGCCGCCCTGCGTCCATCTGTCTAACCAGACAGTCACGGATGCGCGGGTACAGCCGCGCAGCCCAGCCTTCGCGCCATTCCTCGAAGCCCCGCGCGCCACGCAACTCGAACCCGTCGAGGAATCGCCCTCGAACCTCCGCCTCGCTGCTGTCGAGGCTCCGCGCGTCCACGTCGACCGCTCCCTCTGCCAGTGCGAGCGTGGTGCGGTGGGCCGCCAGAAACTGGCGGCCGATTGTCGATCGCAATACGGTGATTGCCTGGGAGAGCGAATGACGGCCGTGCTGCAGGGATGCGTCGGGCCACAACAACTCGATCAGGTATTCCCGGGCGAGTCGTTTCCCCGGCTCGAGCGCCAACCGAATCAACAACGCGAAGTGCTTGCGTGTGCGATAGCGCACCGCCTCACCCGTGGCGGTGAGGAGGAGTGGGGCGCCCAACGTGAGCAAGCGGAACTGTGAGACCACGACACCTTCCGAACGACGGCTACAACACAATAAGGAGACTAGATCAACGAAATGTCAACACGTTGAGAATCAAGCGATTAGCCCATCTTCCAGGGCCGTCGCGGGGGCCGTGTCAAAAGACCGTCCCAGGCGTCGACTGGCTTCCCTAGCAGACTCGAAATACGACAACCCGCAACTTCACCACGGCCGCCAAGGGATCGCTACGCCCGGCATCCGACCGCAGTTGGTGTGACCAATGGCCCGGTTGATTCAACGACGCTCGTTGCTCCGGAGGCTCACCTAGTCTGCAACTGGCTGTCCCTGAGGTGTATACTGCGCACCACGCAACAACCGCTCATCGCCCAACTCGGGGAGGTCGTGTATGACGCACCCGCTGCCACAGCGGATCCCGGTTCCGCTGGGAGTCGTGATTGGTCTCACTGTCGCTCTGTCGTGCCGCCAAGCTCCCAAAGCCGTCAACGTCGAGTCACTCACCCAGGACGCCCAGGCGCCCGTCGCGGTGACCTATAACCCACGCACCGGCAGGCCAAGCTTCATCCGCGGCCGGATTCCCGCCACCGTGATGGGGCTGCAACCCGGTGATACCTCGCGTGCTATTTCCTACGGCTTCATGCAGCGCTACCATACGCTGTTCGGCACCGACAGCACCGCGCAGGACCTGCGCTTCGTGGAGTCGAGCGTCGATTCGCTCGGCATGCGCCATACGACCATGCAGCAGGTGGTCCAGGGGGTGGACGTCTACGCCGCCACCGTCACCGTGCATCAGACCCCGACCGACGGGGCGATCGTGGCGACGACGAGCAACGTGGTGCCCGACGTTCGCGTGTCCACAACGCAACCCGGCATCACCCAGGACTCGGCGCGGGCCATCGCCGCAAAGCAGCTGCCGCGCGGCGTGGCGGTGTCGTCCCGGCTGGCGGTGTATCCGGGCCAGCGTCGCCAGTCCGCGGCGGACCTCGCCTGGATCGTCGAAGTGCGCGACGACTCGGTGCCGGCCCGCAAGGACTACGTGATCGACGCCGCTCGCGGCAAGCTGCTCGACATCATCGACCGCCTCTACATCGCGCGCAATCGCCAGACCTATAGTGCCAACAACGGGACGTCGCTGCCCGGCACGCTGCGACGTAACGAAACCGCAGGGCCGATTGGCGACGCCGATGTCGACAACGCGCACAACTTCGTGGGCGCCACCTACGACTACTTCGCCGCTACGCATGCGCGCGACAGCTACGACAACGCCGGCGCCACCCTGATCGCCACGGTCCACTACAGCGTCAACTACCAGAACGCGTTCTGGGACGGCACCCAGATGGTTTATGGCGACGGGTTTCCCGTCAAAGACGTGACCGCGCACGAGCTGACCCACGCCGTCACCGAGCGCACCGCCAACCTCGAGTACCGCTGGCAGTCCGGCGCCCTGAACGAGAGCATCTCGGACATCTTCGGCGCGATGGTGGACCGCGACGATTACCTGATGGGCGAGGACCTGCCCATTGGCGCCATCCGCGACATGGCCAACCCGGGCGCTTTCGGACAGCCGGGCAACACGAGCGGCTGGGTGGCTACGTGCGGCGACAACGAAGGGGTCCACACGAACAGCGGGATCCCGAGCAAGGCGTTCGTGAACGTCGCCAACAGCATCGGGAAAGGCGACGCCGAGCGGATCTTCTACCGGGCCCTTACGGTGTACCTGCAGCCGCAGTCGACGCTCGAGGATTCACGCGCCGCGGCGCTGCAGGCGGCCGAGGACCTGTTCGGCATGTCCAGCACCCAGGCGCAGGCGGTGAATACCGGGTTCGGCGCTGTCGGGTTGACCGGCACGTTTTCGCCGCCGGCGAACAGCTGCGGCATCCCGGGCGTGCCCGACTTGTCGGTCACGGGGTTCCTGGCGCTGGCGCTGCTCATCTTCGTGGCGGCGGCCCTGCGGGCGCGCGCCCGGTGGGCGCGGGCGTAGTGCGGTCGGCGCTGCGCCTCGCGGCGGCGCTCGTCTGGTTGGGGGTGATCGTGCTGGCGCGCGGTTGGACTGGTGCTCCGGTGCGCCTGCTCGACCCCCTGGCCGGGCTCGTCGCGTCCGTCACGCAAGGAGTGCTGCACGCGATCGGGATCGCGGCGGGGCGCGCCGGCACGGTGCTGTTCGTTCCCGGCGGATTCGCCTACGACATCACTCTCGGGTGCACCGGATTGTTGCCGGCCGCCGTGCTGGCCGTGGCGATCCTCGCCTCGCCCGCAGCGTGGGGCGCGAAACGGCGGGGTCTCCTCGTGGGCATCCCACTCGTCCTCGCGGTCAACCTGCTACGCTTGGTGCACCTGTTTTATCTCGGGATCCACGCCCCGCGCCATTTCGTCCTGGCCCACACGCTCCTGTGGGAAGGGACGATGGTGTTGTTCACGTTCGTGACGTGGGCGTTGTGGACGCGGTGGGCGGACCAGCGCGAAGGGAGGGGTCAGCGGGCCCGGTTGGCGAGACCGCTGAGCAGCTGAATCAGGGGCCCGAGCTCCGGTGGGACGGCGGTATCCATGGTGCGGATGCGGCGATTCTCGTAGATCACCACGTACTCGTACAGGTCGGCCCCGCGCCGGGCGGGTAGGTATTCGTCGCGCATGCCGCGAAAATCGATGCGTTGCAGCATGGCGCGGAGCTCGGTGAGGGTGTCGGCGCCCACCTGGTAATCCGCCGCCACGGCGCCCTGGCGCGACAGGCGCGCCGTGCCATCAGTCAGCACCACCAGCCTCTCCTCGCGTCCCGTGATGCCCCCGGAACGGTGATACTCGATCAGGGTCGACTGCGAGCTCATCTTCGCG
>DATBLG010000103.1:0-9093 GCA_036555485.1 Gemmatimonadales bacterium
AGGACGCGCTCCCGTGGCTCGAGGAGCTGCCGCCCAAGAAGATCGTGGCGGCGCTCGACCGCTACATCGTGGGACAGGACGAGGCGAAGAAGGCCGTCGCGATCGCGATCCGCAACCGGTGGCGGCGCTCGCAGGCCGCCGAGGACATCCGGGACGAGATCCTGCCGAACAACATCATCATGATCGGGCCCACCGGCGTCGGGAAGACGGAGATCGCGCGCCGTATCGCGCGGCTCTCCGGCGCTCCGTTCCTCAAGGTCGAGGCGTCGAAATTCACCGAGGTGGGCTACGTCGGCCGCGACGTCGAGTCGATGGTTCGTGAGCTGGTCGACGTGGCGATCAACATGGTGCGCAGCGAGCGGGAGGATGAGGTCCTCCCCCTGGCCGAGGAGCGGGCGGAAGAGCGGCTGCTCGATCTCCTGCTCCCGCCGGGGCCGGTGGTGCCCGGCCCGGTGGCGCCGCCCAGTGGCGAGCAGGGAGGCGGGCGGCCGCTGTTCGTCGTGTCGTCGAAAGGAGACGTGACGCCGAAGGCCCCGGAAGCCGACGCCGAGGCGATGGAACGGCGCCGCCGGACCCGCGAGAAGCTGCGCCAGCAGCTGAAGGAGGGCAAACTCGAGGAGCGCGACGTCGAAATCGAGGTGCAGCAACAGTCCTACCCGATGCTCGAGTGGATGCAACCACCGCCGGGCATGGAGGGGCAGGACGTCAACTTCACCGAGATGCTCCAGGAAATGCTGCCGAAAAAAAAGAAGCGGCGCACCGTGCACCTGCACGAAGCGCGGCGCATCCTGGTGGACGAGGAGCTGAAGAAGCTGGTAGACATGGACGATGTGGTGAGCGAGGCGCTGGACCGGGTCGAGAACCACGGCATCATCTTCATCGACGAGATCGACAAGATCGCGGGGGAACGCAACACGGCGGGACCCGACGTGTCACGCGAGGGGGTGCAGCGCGACCTGTTGCCGATCGTCGAGGGTTCGACCGTGCAGACGCGCTACGGCTACGTGCGCACCGACCACGTGCTGTTCATCGCCGCCGGCGCGTTCCACGTCTCCAAGCCCTCCGACCTGATCCCCGAGCTGCAGGGCCGGTTCCCGATCCGGGTCGAGCTGTCACCGCTCACCGAGGCGGATTTCGTCCGCATCATGACCGAGCCGGAGAACGCGCTCACCAAGCAGTACGCGGCGCTCACCCAGGTCGAAGGCGCGACGCTCGAATTCACTCCTGACGGCGTGAAGGAGATCGCGCGGATCGCGGCCAAGGTGAACGAGCGCATGGAGAACATCGGCGCCCGGCGGCTGCACACGGTGATGAGCACGCTGCTCGAAGAAGTGTTGTTCGAGCTCCCGGACTATCCGATCAAGAAGATCGTGTTCGATGCGGAATCGGTGCGTCAACGGCTCGAAAAGATCGTGGATGACGAGGATCTGCGCCGCTACATCCTCTAGCTCCTCCGCTTGACGACTCTCCCCCGCCTTAGGTAGAGTTGCTGTCACAGACTGTCATTTTGACCTGCCCCCGGGAACCCATGTCGAAACGAGACTTTCTCACGGTCACCGACTTTACCCGGGATGAGATCGTCCGGTTGTTCGACCTCGCTGATCGCATGAAGCAACGCCAGTACCGCGAGACCCCGCTCGCAGGAAAGACCCTGGCAATGATTTTCGCCAAGTCGAGCACTCGCACCCGGGTCTCGTTCGAGGCTGGGGCGTTCCAGCTCGGCGGACACGCGCTGTTCCTCTCGGCGCGCGATATCCAGATCGGCCGCGGCGAGCCCATTTCGGACACCGCCCGCGTGTTGTCGCGCTACGTGGACGGCATCATGATCCGCACCTTCGATCACGCCGAGGTCGAAGAGCTGGCCCGCTGTGCCACGATTCCGGTCATCAACGGCCTCACCGACCTGTCCCATCCCTGCCAGGTGCTTGCCGACCTGTTCACCATGCGGGAGGCGCTCGGCGGTTGGGAGAACAAGCGGGTCGCCTGGATCGGCGATGGAAACAACATGGCCAACAGCTGGCTCGAGGCGGCGGAGGTGCTTGGGTTCGAGCTGCGACTCGCGTGTCCGGAAGGCTACGAGCCGAACCGCGAAAAGTTCGAGCGGGCCGCCAAGGCGACCACCGTCAGCGTCACGGAAGTTCCCGAGGAAGCGGTCGAGGGCGCCCACGTCGTCAACACCGACGTTTGGGCCTCGATGGGGCAGGAAGCCGAGGCTGAGGCCAGGCGGAATGCGTTCCGGGGCTACACCGTGGACGCCGAGCTGATGAAGCTCGCCCATCCGAAGGCCATTTTTCTCCACTGCCTCCCCGCGCACCGCGGCGAGGAAGTCTCCAACGACGTCATCGAGGGCCGGCAGTCGCGGGTGTGGGACGAGGCGGAAAACCGCCTGCACGTCCAGAAAGCACTCCTCGCCACCCTCATGGCCTGATCCCAGGGACTCCCGATGGCCGACGCATCCACCCCCTCTTCGCTGAAGCGGACCCCGCTGCACGACCTGCACGTCGCCCTCGGCGCCAAGATGGTGGCGTATGCCGGATTCGACATGCCGGTCACCTATCCCGCCGGCATCAGCGCGGAGCACAAGGCGGTGCGCGAGCGGGTCGGGGTGTTCGACGTCTCCCACATGGGCGAGTTCGAGGTGACCGGCCCCGACCGCAATGCTTTCGTGCAGCGCGTAACCTGCAACGATGTCTCCGCGTTACGGACCGGACAGGCGCAGTACTCCGGGCTGCTCACTGAAAAAGGGACGTTCGTCGACGACTGTCTGGTGTACCGGTTCGACGACAAAGTGATGCTGGTGGTGAACGCGGCGAACATCGCCAAGGATTGGGAGCACATCGTCGCGCAGAAAGGCGGCGCCAACGTCCGGCTGCGCGACATCTCGGACGAAACCGCCCTGATCGCCATCCAGGGCCCTGGTGCCGAGGCGCTCGTCGCGATGCTGACGCCGCTCAGGGTCGCGGAGATTCCCTACTACCATTTCACGAGCGGCACCGTCGCCGGGGCGCAATGCTTCGTGTCGCGCACCGGGTATACCGGCGAGGACGGGTTCGAGCTGTATTGCCGCAATGCCGACGCGACGACGCTGTGGGCGGCCGTCACCGGGCGGGGCGCCGAGCCGTGCGGCCTGGGCGCGCGCGACACGCTGCGGCTCGAGGCGGGCCTGCCGCTGTACGGCAACGACATCGACGACACCACGACTCCGCTCGAGGCCGGTCTCAATTTCATCGTCAAGCTCGACAAGGACGCCCCGTTCACCGGCCAGGCGATGCTCAAGCGCCAGAAACTCGAGGGCATCACCCGCCGGCTCGTCGGGTTTCGCGTCACCCAGCCGAAGCTCGTGGCCCGCCACGGCTTCGACGTGTGGCTTGACGGGCGCAAGGTGGACGTGGTGCGGAGCGGCACCGTGACCCCGACGCTGAACGAAGCGATCGGGACCGTCTATCTGCCCAAGGACCAGGCGAAACCCGGCACGACGTTCGAGATCGACATCCGTGGACGCCGGGCACCTGCCGAGGTGGTGAAGCTGCCGTTCGTGCCGCATCGGACCAAGCGGTGAGGCGATGCGGATCGGGATCCTGACCATCTCGGATCTCGGCGCCCAGGGCCGCCGCGACGACACGTCCGGCGAAGCCATCCTAAGCTGGTCAGCAGCAATGGGTTACGAGGTCGTCGTCCGCAGCATTGTCGCCGATGACTCGGGCCAGATCGCGGGCAAGCTGGCCCGTTGGGCGGATTCCGGCTCGGTGGACGTCATCCTCACGACCGGCGGCACCGGGCTCACTTCGCGCGACGTGACGCCGGAAGCGACCACCACCATCCTCGAGCGCGCTGCCCCGGGAATCGCCGAAGCGCTGCGTGCCCGTACCGCGCCGCGATTTCCGCGGGCCTGGCTGTCCCGCGGAGTGGCGGGGACGCGCGGCAAGACCCTGATCGTCAATCTCCCCGGCTCGACCGGAGGCGTGAAGGACGGCCTCGCGGTGCTCGACGACATCCTGGACCACGCCGTCGACCTCGTGACCGGCCGGCGCACCGACCACAGCCACTAGCCGATGCCCGACCGCGTTCTGGTCACCACCGGCGATCTCGAGCCTGCTGTGCAGGTCAACGCGCAGCTCGAGGCGGCGGGATTCGGCACGGCGATGATCACCTCGTTCGATGACGTGCGCGACGCGCTGCGGCGGCGCGAGCCCGATTGCCTCGTGCTCACGGGGGCGCTGCACGAGCCCGGGACGGCGCGGCTGCTGGCGCTGGCGCGCGAGCGCGCGGTGTCGACCCTGGGCCTGGTCGAGGCCACCGAGCCCGATCCCAAGGACCTGGCCCGCGAGCTGGGCCTCACGGCGTTCCTCGAGAAGCCGGCCGACCCGAGCGAAGTGGCGCTCGTGGTGCGCCGGCTCGTGGACCGGCGCCGGCTGCAGCAACGCACCGGCATCATCGGCGAGTCCCCGGCGATCCAGGAAGTCCTGGTGAAGATCGAGCAGATGGCGCCGGTCCGCTCCACCGTGCTGATCGAGGGCGAGTCGGGCAGCGGCAAGGAGCTCGTCGCCCGCGGCATCCACGATCTCTCGCCGCGGCGCGACCAGCCGTTCATCACCGTCAACTGCGCGGCGCTGCCCGAAACGCTGCTCGAGAGCGAGCTGTTCGGGCACGAGAAGGGCTCGTTCACCGGGGCGGCGGAGCGGCGCCTGGGACGCTTCGAGCTGGCGGACGGCGGGACCATTTTCCTGGACGAGGTCGGCGAGATGGCGCCCGCGACCCAGGTGAAGCTGCTGCGGGTGCTCGAGGACCGCACTTTCTTCCGGGTGGGAGGGGTGCAGCCGATCAAGGTGGACGTGCGGGTCGTAGCGGCGACCAATCGGCCCCTGAAAGACGCCGTCGCGCTGGGCCAATTCCGCGACGACCTGTACTACCGGCTCAATGTCCTCAGCATCTACCTGCCGCCCCTGCGCGAGCGCAAGAGCGACATCCCGCTCCTGGTGCGCCGCTTCATCGCGGAGTTCGCGGCGCAGCACGACCGCAAGTTCAAAGGCATCACGCCCGAGGCGCTCGAGATCCTGGTGGACGCGGACTGGCCCGGGAACGTGCGGCAGCTGCGCAACCTGATCGAATCGATGGTGGTGCTCGCGCCGGAGGGCGAGATCCGGGCTAGCGACATCCCGCCCGACATCCGCGAGCGCGTCCGTGGCCTCCCGATGCGCATCGTCGGCGCGTCGCGCGACGTCGCCGGCAAGGAGCTGGAATTCATTTTCCGGAGCCTGGTGGAGCTCAAGCTCCAGGTCGAAGAGCTGCGCCGCCGGTTCGACGACCGCCCGGCGCCGCGCCGGGTGGAGGTGATCGAAGTCGATTCCCACCGACCGGCGCTCGCTACCATCGACGCCGAAGCCGCCGAGCCCGAGACCGTGCTGTACCGCGCCGGGATGTCCATGGCCGACGTCGAGCGGGCGGCGATCGAGGCGGCGCTGCGCGACACGCGCGGCAATCGCCGCAAAGCCGCCGAGGTGCTGGGCATCGGCGAGCGCACGCTGTACCGCAAGATCAAGCAGTACGCGATCGCCTAACCGTCAGCTCCACAACTGATTACGCCGTCGTAGGACGTCCACCGACATATTGACTTGGCGGGGCGACCTTCTATGTTGGTGCGGCTTTCCACCTGGGTCCAGCGCCCGCGGAGAACCACAGACCAGTGGATTACCGGATCGATCCCGAACTCTGCGTCGCGTGTTTGGCCTGCGTCCGTGTTTGTCCGGCGGACGCGGTGGCCGTGGCAGCGGAGCGGGTGTGGATCGTGGACGAGGCGTGCACCCGCTGCGGCGTGTGTGTGCCGGCGTGCCCCCACGAAGCGATCCGGGCGACCGGGGATCCCGATCGAGCCCTGGCGCTCGCGATCGAAGGGCAGGCCGCCCTGATTCTCAGCGTCGAATCGGCGGCCTATTATTTCCCCGCCACTCCTGAACAGGTGGTCAACGCCTGCTATGCGGCGGGGTTCCGCGTGGTGCAGCGCGGCATCCTGGGCGACGAGCTGGTGGCCGCTGAGTATTTGAAGTTGTGGGAAGAAGAAGGATGGGGGACGCTGATCCGCAGCACCTGCCCGATCATCGTGGACATGGTGCGGGGTCGCTACCCGGAGCTGCTGCCGTACCTGGCGCCGGTGACGACGCCGATCGCGGCCGAAGCGCGCTATCTCCGGGCGATCTACGGTCCGGCCACACCGATCGTTTACGCCGGCGTGTGCCTCACGGAGGGAGGCGGCGATGTCGACGCCGTCATCTCCTTCGAGGAGTTGGCCCAGCTGCTCGTACGCCGCGGCGTCCGGTTCGAGGATCAGGCGTCGTACTTCACGCGCATTCCCGAGGAGCGCCGGCGTCATTTCAGCACCGCGGGGGGGATGCCGCACGAGATGCTGCTGGAGGAGCGGCACGTGAGCCGGCGGTTCCGCAAGCTGCGCGGCCTCGGGGCGCTGGAGTCGTTGGCACACGCCGTGGCGGTGGATCGCATCGACCTGGGGTTCGTCGACATCTTGCCGTACGAGGGGTGCCTCGACCATCCCCTTATGGGGGCGCGCGAGGAGCTGTTCCGGCGGCGCGAGATCGTAGACGCCACCGAGCCGCCGCGGTCGCGGGAACCGGTCGTGGACGAAGCGGTGGCGCGACGGATCGAGCTGGGGGCGGTGTTCGCGATCGAGCGCGGCGGCCAGCGGCCCAACGCGGTCGACGTCGAGGCGGTGCTGGCGCAGATCGGGCTCGCGCCCAACGGCCGGCCCTGGGACTGCGGCGCCTGCGGCTACGGCACCTGCCGGGCGTTCGCCGAGGCGGCGGTGAAGGGCCGGACGACGCTCAAGTCCTGCCCGCCCTACCTCGGGAAGCAGGCGCACGAGGCCCAGGCGCAGTCGGCGATGGATGACCTGACGGGGCTCGCCACCCTGAAGCTGCTGCGCGCCCGGCTGGCCACCGAGGTGGCCCGCTCCAAGCGGAGCGGCGACGAGTTCGCCGTGCTGTTCGTGGATCTGGATAACTTCAGCAAGGTCAACGATCATCGGGGCCACGAGGCGGGGAATCTGGTGCTCAAGGAGGCCGCCCGGGAGCTCCTGGCGGTAGTGCGGACCACCGATTTCGCGGCTCGTTACGGCGGCGATGAATTCGTGGTACTATTGGTCCGCACTGGGGCGGATGGCGCCCGAATGGTGGCCGAAAAGGCGCGGGCCCGGGTGGAGGCGATGGGGCGGTCGCTCGGCTACCCCGCGAAGCTGGTGACGGCGAGCATCGGAGTGGCGGCCTATACGCCGCAGGAAGACCACGACGAGGATGTGCTGGTGGCAGCCGACCGGGCGCTGTATCGCGCCAAGGCGTCGGGCCGCAACCGGGTAGCGACTGGAGAGAACTGACTGTGACGACCCCGAGACCGATTCGCGACACGAATGAGCCCGCGGACCAGGAACCCCAGGTCCAGAGACCCACGCCCTCGGCGCATCCCGCTCCCGATCCCTGGGGGGTGAAGCGCGCGGAGAATCTCATCGCGGGACTCACCGGGGTGCTGTCGGCCAGCATCGTCGTGACCCCGCAGGGCGAGATCAGCGAGATCCACGTCCTGTCGCAACCCGACGTGCAACCGAAACAGGTGGTGCGCAACATCGAGTCCGCCCTGATGGCGCAGCTCGGCGTGCGGGTGGATCACCGCAAGATCAGCGTGGCCCAGACCGCCGACGTGCGGCCGATCGAGGCGTTGCAGGAGGAGGCGATCAACTCGCGCGCCAAGAAGCGCGTGGTGATTTTCCGCGACCTGTCGGTGCGGCCGTCGGAGAAGCTGCAGCGCATCGTGGTGCGGGTGAAGCTGGTCTACGGCGATCGCGAAGCCGAGCACGAGCAGGAGGGGACCGACACCTACCGCAATCGCGTGGAAACGGCCGCGCGGGCGGCCGCGGCCTGTCTCGACGAGCTGCTCCCCGACAACTCGATCGCCTTGGAAGGCGCCGCGGTGATCGACGCGTTCGATCGTCGCTTCGTACTGGTGGCGGTCCACGGCCTGGGCGGGCGCGAGGCCCAGCTGCTCACCGGGACCTGCGAAATCCGCGAGAGTCCGGAGCGCGGGGCGGTTTTGGCGGTGCTAGATGCGACAAACCGTTGGGCGGATGCCCGACGATAGGTCTTTCGGCGGGGAACACGACGATAAGTCGCTGAGTAGCAATCGCTTCCAGATATGTGATCCAGGTCCCATTGTCCCTGTGACAGTGGGACTTGCGTTTTATCGGTTTTACGCTTATTTCTGGTATCGTGTCTTCTACTGGAACTATGATGTTTTTGGGCACGCAACGCGTGGCCCGGCTCTGCCAGGTCACTCCGGCCACGGTGGCGCACTGGATCGACCAGGGGCACCTCAAGGGCCATCGCACGCCGACCGGACACCGCCGCGTGGCGGTGGAGGACCTGGTCGCCTTTCTGCGCGACCATGGCATGCCGGTGCCGCCCGAGTTCGAGAACATCGAGCCCGTGGAACTGCGCGATGCGGTCGTCGTGGTGGAGGACGACCCGAATTATCGCAAGATGTTGCTGAAGGCCATCCAGACGTCCGGCCTGCCGGTGGACCTCACCGCGGCGCCGACCGGCATGGACGGGTTGCTGGAGATCGGCCGCGCGCAGCCGGCGGTGATCCTGCTGGATTTCTCGTTGCCGGATCTGGACGCGGCGCAGCTGGTCGAGCGGTTGCTCGCGCCGGGTCGGACGCTCGACTCGGAAGTCCTGATCGTGACCGCGGGGGTGTCGACGGAGGACATCGCCCGGCTGCATCGGCTCGGGATCAAGGTGATTCTCGAGAAGGCCGCCGGGCTCGACGCGGTGTTGGATGCGTTGGGGAAGGCGTTGGAGCGCCATCGCGCCCGGGCCTAGGACGGGACACAAACGGTACATGGGCCGGATAGTGGACGCTTCCGGCAGCGGTCATAAGACTCTGAAACCAGACAAGGGGGCCCCGGTCATCGCTACCTAAGCGGAGCCAAGCGGAACAGAAAAACGAGCGGAGCGTCGGGTGCGCCATAGCGAGGCGTGCCACTCCAAGCAGTCTCGATCTACTACTCGTAGGTCCCGATAGGGGGTGACGCTC
>DATBLG010000104.1:0-16345 GCA_036555485.1 Gemmatimonadales bacterium
AAGCGTCACCAATTTCACGCGCTGCCTGGACGATACGCCGCACGCCGTCGAACGGCCAGGCGCTGGGCGGGGGAGGACGGTGAAGGACGGTAATTGAACCGGTTCACCATGCTACGCTCGGCAGTCCGGGTCATCACAATCCTCATCGCCCATCGAAACGATGCCGGGACGAGGACGGTAGATTATCCCATGCCCCGCGACCCCCACCGCGATCAACCGATCCTGCTGGGCGGCGCCCCTCTGGCCGAGGCCACGGGCGCGCTCGTGCTGCTGCACGGCCGCGGCGGATCGGCCCAGGACATGCTGGACCTGGCCCGGGATCTCGATCGCCCCCGCTTCGCCTGGTTGGTACCCGAAGCCGCCGGCCGGCACTGGTATCCCTACAGCCTGCTCGAAAAAGTCGAGCGCAACCGGCCGCACCTCAATTCCGCACTGTCGCTCGTCAAACGGATCATGGAACGGATCGAGGCGGCGCCGATACCGCCCGAGCGGGTCGTGCTGCTGGGGTTCTCACAAGGCGCCTCGGTCGCCCTCGAATTCGCCGCCAGGAACGCGCGACGTTACGGCGGGCTCGTGGCGCTCTCCGGCGCCCTGCTCGGGCCCGAGGGCACGCCCCGCGACTACAACGGCGCCCTCGCAGGGACGCCGGTGTTCCTGGGCTCGGGCGACGCCGATCCGCATCTCCCCAAACGGCGGGTGGACGAGGCCGCGACGGTTTTCGAGCGGTTAGGGGCTACGGTGACAAAACGGCTCTATCAGGGACTGGGGCACGCCATCCACCCCGATGAGATCGCGGTCGCCCGCGGGATGCTGGAGGCGGTTGGGGCGTAGGGCCGGATTTCATAGGGGCCTTGCGCGCTACTCGTCGAATAGGTCCGCGTGGGTGCCGGTGCGAACGAAGGTGATCTCGTCCCCCTCGACCCGGTAGATCAAGAGCCAGTCTGACTCGATATGGCACTCGCGGAATCCCTGCCAGTCCCCGGTCAACTTGTGGTCACGGAACCGCGGCTCGAGTTGCTGCTCGCTAGCCAGCCGTCGCATGACGGTGTCGAGCGTGTCGAGGTCTTTCCCTCGCCGGTCCGCACGCTTCCAGTCCCTCTTAAAGGCACTGGTAGCGCGCGGGCGGAGCATCGCTACCGACCGCTCCGGACTTTGCGCTTTCGGGACCGTGCCCGCCGCCGCTCGTGGGCGGCGTCGAGTTTCGCGCGCAGCTCATCCATCGACCCGGCGCGGATCAGGTTCCTGCCGGCCTCCGCGTCCCGCATCGCACGGCGAGTGGCCGAATTGGGGATGCGAACCGAGAATGGGAGGCCCTCAAACTGGACGACCTGGCGGTAGAAGAGGGTGATCGCCGTCGTCGGCGACAGTCCCAGCTCCTCGAACATCGCCTCTGCTCGCTCCTTGAGGTCCGGCTCCACACGGGCACGGATCATCGCGCTTTTCGGCATGGCCCCTCCAGTCATTGGCACAATGTATCCCAATCGAGATACACGCGCAAGTGCGGCCCCCGGCGCCGGTGGGGCAACTCGGCAAAGCGAGGTGTCAGGTGCCGGGTGTCAGGTCCTCACCCCCTGTCCCCCTCTCCGTCCCGGAGAGGGGGGACGACGTTCACCCTTCGTTCCCCCTCTCCCGTAGAGCCTGCCCTGAGCGGAGCGAAGGGGAGAGGGGGTCAGGGGGTGAGGACCAACCGGAGAGGGGGACCCTAAAGGACTCCCTGCGGTCGCAGGGGGTGAGGACGACTTCAGAATTGAAACCGCAGCCCCGCCCCGATCACCAGCAGGTTCCCGACGTGCCCGTTCTGATGCCGGCTGTTGATCTCTTCCTGGAAATTGGTCGAGAGGCGCAGCTCGCCAACCAGCCTGGGACTGAGCGTCACATCCGCGCCGGCACCGACCATCCAGGACAGACTGGTGTTCCAGAGCCCCGAGCCGTCGCCACCGGTGCGAATGCGATAGGCTCCCCCACCGACGGAGACCACGGGTCGGACGTGTTTCCCCGACAGGAAGGCGTAGTCCATCCGGAAGAAGAGCTGTATCACCTGCGCGTTGACCGGCGAGCCCGAGCTGTCGGCGCCGAGGATGCCGAACCCAAAGCCGCCAACCATCGTGACGCCGTACCAGTAGTCGAGCCCGGCGTACAGCTCACCGATGAACCCGGCGTCGCCCTTGAACGCGGTCTGCTGATTGAACGTGTACTCGTAGCGGGCATAGCTGAACCGCGCGCCAACCACGGGCGAGGCGAACGAGTTGCCCCCCGCACGGCGTTCGGGCGGCGCGGCCAGCGGGGCGACCCCCAACGCCCGCTCCGCCACGTCGACCGTGATCCACTGCCTGATCCCCGAGGCCTTGACCTCGATCGTCGTCTGGCCACGCTTGCGGGGCACGAACCGCGTCACCGCGCGGTTCCCCTCGAGGGTCGTTCCCACCGCCACCAGCACGTCCTGATCCGCCGGCTGCGCCTGGAAGCCGACGAGCGGGATGGGACGACCCAACGCATCCTCCGGGGCCACCGTGAGAATCAGGGTGTCCGGCCGCGCCATGACGCTGCCCCCGGCCAACGGCTGGCCGTTGAACTCGATCGCGAGCCGCCAACCCCCCGACTGCGCCCCGCCGCGGGCGGCAGCGAGGCAGAGCAGCGCGCAAAGCATCCGTGTGGCACGCATACGGACCTCGTAAGACCAATGGGGATCTACAAATAGACGGCTTTTGGGGGAGGGCGCAAGCAGGTCCTCACCCCCTGGCCCCCTCTCCCTTCGGGAGAGGGGGAACGAAGGGTGAACGCCGTCCCCCCACTCCGGAGCAGCCTGCCCTGAGCGGAGCGAAGGGGAGAGGGGGACCCTAAAGGACTCCCTGACGGTCGCAGGGGGTGAGGACGGAACGGTGAGGGGAATAGGGGGTCAGGGGGTGAGGACCCCCTCCCCCCTGAACCGCCAGCTCAACGCCATCGACCCCACGAACCGCGTCCGGCTCTGGCCCTGCACGTGGCCGTCGTTGGTGACGGCGTGCACGCCGCCGTTGGCGCTCCAGTGCAGCGGCCCCACGTTCCATTGGGCGCCGAGTGCCAGTCGCAGGGTGCGCTGCACCACGCCCTCGAGCAGCGTCGCGGTCGACGTGTACGCCGCGGGCACGGGATGCGGCAAGCGCGGATCCCCTTCCCCCTGGCGCACGAGCGTGACCTCGGGCTCGAGCAGCACGCCACCGGGCGCGATGAAACTGAACCGCGCCGTGGCTTGATCGTAGTCGGAGAAATTGCGGCCGGTGCCGAGGCCGTGATACAGCGGAACTTGTAAATCGTCTTCGTTGCGATACGTGAGATTCGCGACCTGCGAGTACCAGAGCGTCCACGCACCCGCGAACGGAAAGCCCCCCTTGGCGCCGATCGTTGCGGCGTAGCTCACCGGTTTCTGGTCGGTGGGCGTCCTGCGGTCCACCTGGATATCGTCCAGCATCAGCTGCCCGAACAGCGTGACGCCGCCGCGGCGCTCGAAATCCACCCCGAGAAAACTGTTGACGTTGGTGCCGCTGTTCACCTGCTCGAGCATCGCGAGGTTCAGGATGTTGAGATACCACGGCTCGATGCCGCGATCGGCGCCGGAGAGCACGGCGCCCTCCCACAGCGCCACCGTCCAGCGGCCGGGCCGCAGCCAGAGACGGTGCTGCACCATGTAGCGACGGATCGCGACGCCCGCCGTGTCGGGGCGCGTGTCGAGCTGCGTGACCATGGCCTGCAGCTGCACCCCCGATGTGCCAAGCGCGACCCCGAAGTGGTCCAGCCCATAGGGGGCGTCGGACAACAGCACCCCCTGGACGCCACTCGGTCCCCAGTTGCGATCCAGCCGCCCGTAAAACAGCTCCGCCCAGCGCAACTGCGCGCTGATGTACGCCTCCGCCGTCCGCCCCGCGATGGTGCGGTCCTTCTTGCCGTACCAGTCGGGATCGAATTTCAACCGAGTGTCAAAGTACGGATGGGTGACCGCGACGATCGGCCCGAAGCCGAGCTGTAGCGAGAGGCCGCCATTGGCGAAGCCGCGATTCGTGGCCCCGCTCCGCGGCGGCAGGCCGCGGTCGACTTCGAGCGGATCCCGGAACGAGTGGGTCGCCGCGGCGATGCCGATGTCGGCGTCGATCCGGCCCCAAGCAGTCTCACGCCGGTCCTGACCCACCGACCGGCGCCTGAGATCGGCGAGCAGCGCCCGCCGGACGCTGCGTTCTCCACCTGACAGCCGCAGCGTGTCCATGGCCTCGAGCCTGCGCACCACGTCGCCCTGCTTGAGCGGCCGCGTGAGCGGCGACGGGTCGACCAGCTTGCCCGCGGCGATGAACGTCTCGATGTACGGCATGCCCCAGTGCTGCAGCGGGACGTAGGGGGAGGCGTCCTGGGCGGAGAGGGTGAATGGGAGGAGAAGGAGGGCGAGGAAGAACCAGGTCCTCACCCCCTGGCCCCCTCTCCCCTTCGCTCCGCTCAGGGCAGGCTCTTCGGGAGAAGGGGAACGAAGGGTGAACGCCGTGCCCCCTCTCCGGAACGGAGAGGGGGACCCTAAAGGGCTCTCTGACGGTCGCAGGGGGTGAGGACCATGGTGCACGAAGTGAGGCCGGGGATTCTGCATAGGTGGGCAATTTCGGGATGGAGGGGACCGGGCGCCAGCCTAGTCCGAGCCTCCCTCCCGAAACGCCCGATCCAAGAGGTCACCCACGCCAAGTCGTTCCCCCCACGCTCGCATGTAGTCTCGGTCGAGCCGCTCGCCCTGTTCTCGCACGACGCCGATGACGTCGCCCCACTGGCGCTCGGATACCGCTCCGCCCCTTCGGTACCACTCGAGCTTGCGGAGCACGGTGTGTTCGGCGGTATCGACGAACACGTCAGCCGGCGCGGCTGCCAACTCGCCCGTCAGGCGCACTAGCTGGCGGCGGGCGAGGCGCTCGGCATCGAAGCGGTCGTCGCCCGCGACGAACAGGTCTACTTTCACGGCGGACCCGAGATGGATGGCGTTGAACGCCCCTCCATGCCGTGCGGTGGCCGCGTCGCGGGCGGCCTCAGCGCTCACGTAATACTCAGGGATCAGCGCGGTCACCAACAGCGGCACGGCGTCGGGCGGGAGCGCGACGAGGAAGTCCACGTCGTCCGTCGAGCGCGGTGCCCCGTACAGTGAGCTGGCCAACGATCCGACCACGACGTACGGCACGCGCAACCGTTCGAGCGTGGCCGCGATGGCCAGCGCGACGCGAAGCGGTTCGGGGAGGGTGTCAGG
Organism: Gemmatimonadales bacterium; assembly: GCA_036555485.1. Lineage (GTDB taxonomy): Bacteria > Gemmatimonadota > Gemmatimonadetes > Gemmatimonadales > GWC2-71-9 > DASTHG01. The sequence continues at coordinate 5,249 of DATBLG010000104.1, forward strand.
GGCCATCGCGCGGCGCGACCCAACCGTACACGCGCGCGACGGTCTCGGCGCCGAGGCGCAGCACCGCGAGGCGCAGCAGCAGCTCGGGTGCGCCGGCTTCAGGGAACCGCTGCTTGAGACCTGCGACCGCCAGCTGACAGGCCCCGAGCGTCAAGTCGGAAACGCGGCGGGCCTTCTGCTCGGGCGTCATGCGCCGGTACAGGTCGAGGCGGAGCGCTTCGACGTTGGGTGAAGTGTCAAGCGCCCGCGATAACGGCGTCATACTACTCGACGATCTCCAGATCCAGCGCATCCACCGCGGCACCGAGCGTCGGATCCTTGGCGCGCAGCACCTTGAGCCGCTCGGCGTTGGCCGTCTCCTCGGTGAGCCGCGCCGGGCGCGAGCCGGCGGGCTGCCTGGCCGTCGCCGGATCCGCCGCCGCCGCGATCACCACCTTGACCGGTCCGCTCACGTACTCGCCCACGAGCTTCGCGATCGCGTCACGTTTGTGCTCCAGTCCCTCGACATTGCCGCGCGACACGAGCGTCACGCTGCTCCCGTCTACGGCCGAGACCTCCGCTTCGGCGAGCAGCGTGCCGATCATCGGGGCCGCCGCATGCGCGCGCGCCACGATGCCGGGCCAGAGGGAACGCAGCCGCTCGAGCGTCAGCGGGCCGACGGAAGGTGGAGCGGCTGAGGTAAGAGGGATGGGAGAAGGGGGAAGGGTGCTAACGGTGCGTGTGGGAGCTACGTCCCGCATTTGAGGTGGAGCCGATGGCGTACCCTTCCCCCTTCCCTCTTCCCCTTTCCCCAACGCTGCGAGCACCTCCCCGATCTCGACCGTCCGGTCCATCATCGCCCAGCGCAGCAGCAACAGCTCGACGGCGAGCCGGGGGTGGCCGCTCGTGCGAATCTGGGCCTCGAGGGTGCCCTGGATGGTGAGCAGCCGCACGACGTCGGGGGGCGGGAGGCGCGTCGCGTACTGGCGCACCAGCGCCAGCATCCCCTCGGTGAGCCCTTCCGGCTCGCCGCCGAGGCCCACGTGCAGCACCGCGCGCAGCGTCTGCCCGGCGCCGGCCACGAATTCGCCGAAATCGGCGCCCGCCTCGGCGAGGCGGTCCACCAGCGGAAATACGGCGCGGCTGTCGCGCTCGGCCGTGAGCCTGAGCAGCTCGCCGTAGAGGTCGTCCGGGATGAGGCCGAGCACCTCGCGCACCCGCTGGGCCGTGACCCGTCCCTCGCCGAACGAGACGACCTGATCGAGCAGCGACAGGCCGTCGCGCATGCCGCCATCGGCGCTCGCGGCGAGCAGCGCCAACGCATCGTCATCCACGGCGAGCTGCTCCGCCTGGGCCACCTGGCGCAGCCGGGTGACGATGGCGTGCGGGCCGATGCGGCGAAAATCGAAGCGCTGCAGCCGCGACAGCACCGGCGCCGCACTCTGGGCGATTTTCTGCGGCTCAGTGGTGGCGAACACGAACACGACCCCGGGCGGCGGCTCTTCCAGGATCTTGAGCAGCGCGTTCCAGGCATCGCGGGTCAGCATGTGCGCCTCGTCCACGATGTAGACCTTGGAGCGCCCTTCGGCTGACGCGGCGTACATCGCGCGCTCGCGCAGGTCGCGCGCGTCGTCCACGCCGCGGTTGGACGCGGCATCCAGCTCGACCACGTCGAGGTTCGCCTGGCCGGTCCACACGCGGCGGCACGAGTCGCATTCGCCGCACGGCTCACCCTTGCCCTCGGTGCGCTGCTCGCAGTTCAGCGCCATCGCGAGGATGCGCGCGGCGGTGGTCTTCCCCACCCCGCGCGGGCCGGCGAAGAGATAGCCGTGGGCGACCCGCCCCAGCGCTACCGCGCCGCGCAACGCGGCGGCGACGTGGTCCTGGACGATCAGGTCGGCGAACTGTTTGGGACGGTATTTGCGGGCGAGGGCGATCATCCGAGATCAATCTAATATGGAGAGCGAAGAGATGGCGAAGTACGAGGGGAGATGCGCGTTCGGATGTTCACGGCTAAAGCCGTGTCTCGGCTAACTGTCGCGTAAAGCGACGCGTAGCGTCACTATCAGTGACAGTTCAGCCGAGTCGTTCGACGCACGCCTCACCTCGTCTCCACCCGCTCGATGCGCGACAACGACACGCGATCCGCCGGCGAGAGGTCGTCGGGGTCGCCCTTGTGGAACCCGGCGCGCTCGAGCATGCCCCACCGCCTGAGCCCCCGCAGGTATTCCCAGAACGCCTGGATCTTGAACAGCGCCAGCAGCTGACGGAATCCGAAGTTCTCGAGGATGCCGCACACCAGGAGCTTCCAGAGGTCTTCCCACGTCGGGTAGCGGCGGTAGGAGATCTCCTCGAGCAGGATGGCGGCGACGGAGAGAAACACGCCGAACGCCACCGCGAGCACGAAGAACAGGATGAAGAACTCGGTGTTGAGCAGGCCCAGCGCCCAGGCGAGCGGCACGGAGATGTAGCCCAGCGTCTCGACGAACGGCCCCATGGTCTCGAAGATCAGGAAATAGGGGCACACCACCATGCCGATGACGCCGTAGCGCGGGTTGAACAGCATCTTCCGGTGGCGCGACAGGCTCTGCAGCATGCCGCGGTGCCAGCGGTTGCGCTGGCGGCGCAGCATGTTCCAGTTGCCCGGCACCTCGGTCCAGCACACCGGGTCGGGGACGAAGACGATGCGGTACGGCCGGCGCTTGGCGCGGTTCACCTGGTGCAGCGCCATCACCAGCTCCAGGTCCTCCGTGTCGGTGTTGCCGTCGTAGCCCCCGACCTCGACCACCGCCGACTTGCGATACACGCCGAACGCCCCCGAGATGAGCAGCAGCCCCTTCATGGCGCTCCACCCCAGCCGGCCCGACAGGAACGCGCGCAGGTACTCGACGACCTGGAACACGGGCAGGAAGCGATTGGGCAGCGCGATCTTGGTGACGCGGCCGTCGGCGACGGTGCAGCCGTTGGCGCAGCGCACGATGCCGCCCACGGCGACGGTCTCGTCGGGCCACTCCATGAACGGCTTGACGGCCTTGAGCAGCGCGTCGTCCTCGATCACGGAGTCGGCGTCCATCGAGCAGAACAGCGGGTACTTACTCAGGTTGATGCCGCAGTTCAGCGCGTCGGCCTTGCCGCCGCCCTCCTTGTCCACCACGGTGAGGTTGGGGACGAGCGGCGAGGCGTACAGGGCGTGCACCGTGCGCGTGGGGAGACTGCGCTTGTACACGCGGTCCACGCGGCGCAGCTCGTAGGCCGACAAGAGCCGGCTGAGCGTGTCGTCGCGCGAGCCGTCGTTCACGACGATGATCTCGAACTCCGGATAGTTCAGCATCTGGAGCGAGCGCACCGTGTCGACGATCGTCTTCTCTTCGTTGTGCGCCGGCACGATCAGTGTGATCGGCAGCGTCATGTTGGAGCGCAGGATCTGCTGATAGTCGGAAAAGAAGGTGCGCCGCAGGAAGCGCAGCACTTCACGCAGCGAGACGAGAAACAGGAAAATGTAGGAGATGTTGAGAATCAGGAAATAGGCGAGCACGAAGGCGTTGAACCCCTCGATCGCCCGGGCGACGATCAGCTGCCAGTTCACGTGTCGCCCTCGGCGTCCGCCGTCGTGAGCAGCCGCGCCACCGCCACCCGCACCCGCTCGTCGTCGTGGCGCATCGCGATGTCGGACAGGAGATCGACGCGCTGCAGCGCAATCAGCTTGCGCAACAGATCCTGCGCCGCCTTGCGCTCGCGCGGCGACCCTTCGACCAGCGCGGTGACGGTGGCGTCGAACACGCCGGCCTCCTGCAGCATCCAGGCCGCCTTTTGCGCGGCGTAGGCATCGCCGCTGTCGAGCAGCGTGGCCAGCGCCAGATAGCCGGGCTCGCCCTTTTGCCGCAGCGCCTCGGCGGCGTTGGAGCGGACCCACCATTCGCGATCGCCGAGCGCCGCCTGCAGCGCCGGAATCCCGTCCGTGCCCGCCACCATGCCGAGTGCCTTGGCGGCCATGGCGCGCACCGGCCACGCTTCGTCGCCGAGTGCCGCGACCAGCTGCGAGGTGGCGCGCGGATCGCCGATCAGGCCGAGCGAGTGGGCGGCGCGGGCGCGGGCGTTCTGGTCGGCGTCGTGCAACAGCGACACGAGCAACGGCACCGCCTCGGGAGTATGCAGCCGGCCCAGGATGTCGATCGCCGGCACGCGCGCCGGCCCCGGAAGCCGGGGGAACTCGTGCAGCAGCGGCGCGACCGCCGCCTGGCCGAGCTGCGCCAGGATGTCGGCGATGCGCAGCGTGGACCAGCGGTTGGTGTCGCGCAGCGCGGCGAGCAGCGATTCCACCGCCTCGAGCCCGCCGATCGCGCCCAGGGCCTTGGCCGCGCGGATGCGCACCTCCGGCACCGGATCGCGCATCAGCTTGACCAGATCGGAGAGCGGCTGGCGGCTCATCATGCGCCCCAGCTTCTCCGCCCCTTCGACGCGCCGCGCCCAGCGCCGGTCGCTGAGCTTGAGGCGCTCCTCTTCCACGAAGCCGAGCTGCTCGAATGCGGCGCTGATACGCTCCTGCGCCTTTCCCCGCACCAGTCGGATCTGGTCCAGCATCGTCCACAGCACCACGCGGCGGTCCCAGGCGCCGAGCGGCCCGGGCACGTAGGTCGCGAACGCGCCGCTGTCGGCGTTGATGTAGGACTGGATCGCGGGCAGGAACACGGCGCGCTGCCGCCGCTCGTAGCCCGAGCGAATCTGCGTCATCAGCTTGTGCCCGAGGGTCAGGATCAGCACCACCAGCAACAGCGACGCCAACATCACAATGACCGCCCAGATGAACTGCAACATCGTGGGCGTCGTCACTGCGGATCGGGCGCCTTCCCCAGGACCTTGCGCACCCGCGCCATCAGCTCGCGTGCGCGGAACGGCTTGGTAACGAAGTCCTCGGCGCCTCCGTTGAGGGCCTTTACCATGTCCTCCTCCCGGCTGCTGGACGAGAGGACGATGACGGGAATCGGGCGCGTCACGGGATCTTGCTTCAGCTCCCGCAGCACCTCGAACCCATCTTTATACGGCATAAGGAGATCGAGGATCACGAGATCGGGGCGGCGTTCCCTGGCGAGCGACAGGCCCAGTCTACCGTCGTTCGCCAGGTCGAACGCGAACCCCTGAACAGTGAACACCGCCCGCAAGAACTGGCCCATGGCGGCGTCGTCCTCGATGGACAGCACCCTGGGGAGAGGAGGCGCAGGAGGGGCCTTTTTGGCAGTGCGGGCGGGCTTTTTCTTTGGCATCCGAGCCTCCCCGCCGGTTCAAGGGCTCCCGGGATGGGTCGTAAAATGCCCCAGGCACCCCGCAGCGACTCCCGACATCGTTAAGCGCTGCTCCCTGCGGGGGCCTGACGCGGTTCACGAGCGGAAGCCCCGCGGACCTGGGGCATCGATCAAGATAGTGGATGTGCTCGCCGAAACCCAGTCCCCCCTTCGATTTAGCGACGCACCAGAGCGTCGAATTCGGCCCGCAACCCGGTGCCCTGGATCACCAACGTGGTCGCTCCAGCGCGCTCCGCCGTCACCGTAATCGACCCCCCCAGGGAGTCCGAGGTGACGCCAGTCACGCGCAGCAGCCGCTCATCCCGGGTGGCGCCGCTGAGAGCGGCGAGCGGCACCGAGTTGCCCACGGCATCGCGACAGAAAATGCGGAGGGTCGCCACGCGGCCTGATTGGAACACCACCTGGCCGGTGAGCGCATTGCCGTCGAGCAGCACGACGAGCTGCGCCGGCGGACCCGGCATGGGATAGAGCATCGTCTCGCGCACGATCGCGCCCGCGCTGCCGGTGATCACGGTGGGAACGCCCGCCCGATCGCCGAATACGACCTGCGCGCGCACTTGCCCCTGCGCGTCGGTCTCGCGCGCGGCACCGTTCAGACGGCCGTTCACGATCTGCAACGTGACCGGGAACCCGGCGATCGGCGCGCCGCCCGAATCCCGCACCTCGAACACGACCGGCAATGTCGCCGTCTCGCCCACGCGGCCCCGCTGCCCCATGCCGGCGGCGAAACCGGTGCGCTGCGGCGCGGGGCGCGGTGCCACGGGGACCGGGGGTGGCGGCGGCGGCGCGGGTGCGAAGGTCGCGAGCTCGATCTCCGCCGGCGCGGAGAGCGCGTCCCCATCGAGAGTGGCGGCCGTCAGCTGCACCGTTCCCGCCCGGCTCCCGACCGGGAACCGGAACTGCGCGATGCCGCGCTCGTCGGTGACGGCTTCGGCGTCGTCGGAGGTGCCCGCGAGGCGCCCTGTGCCACGCAGCACCAGACGCGTACCGACGACCGCCGTGGTGCCGCGCTTCAACGCCACGCCGACTGACGCCATGCCACCAGCCGGGACGGCGATGCGCGTCGTGAGCGGCACCGCCACGAGCGCGGGCGGTGCGACCGGCGCCGGAGGCTCGACGGGGGCGGGTCGCGGCGGTGCCGCCGGACGCGGCGTGGCCGCGCGCGCGCGCGCCGCACGGACGCACCCGTCGATGCGCGCCATGATGGTGGAATCGGCGCCAACCTGGGTGAGGTTCTGGCGGTCCCGGGCGGTCGGCGTGAACGACAGACAATTGCGCTGCACCAGTGCCGCGATCTGGGCCGGCGTCATCGTGTTGCCGGTCAGCATGCGGATCAGGTCGGTCTTCCGCAGCGGCTCGGGGCGAGCGCCCTCCACTTGTGCGCCGGCGGGGTTTGCGACGGCAAACAGCAGAAGCAGCGCCAGCCAGGCTTCAATGCGGAATGCGGATTGCGGAATGCGGAATTGGCCTGGAAGGTCGATTCGGCCGCTCGACCTGCCAGTTACATTCCGCATTCCGCATTCCCCATTCCCCATTTGCTTCATGGTCGTGGACATCCCGAGCGGTCGAAGTGCCGCCCCACGCTATCCACGGTCGCGTTCAACGTCGCATCGCGCGCGGCGCGGGGCGCGTCGAGCGGTGGCGCGTTTCGCTTCCCCACGTTGTACTCGGTATAGAAATCCTCCACCGAGACGAGTGCCCGCGACAGGCCGGTGCAGTCGATCCGGCCGCCGTCGAACTGCCGTCTCCGGTCGCCGTACACGCCGACCGTTTTGGTCACCGAGTCGGCGATGCGATCGAAGCCGAGCCACGTCGTGTCGACCGCGGCGGGAGCCCTTAAGGACTCCCTATCGGTCGCGGGGGCGGTCAACGAGTCCCGCACCGGAGTCGTCACCGATTCGGCCGGGGCCGGAGTGACGGCCTGCTGGGCCGGAGCGCTCTCGAGCGCCGGCTTGCGCAGGAAAAAGTACCACGCCGCGGCTCCGCCGAGCACCAGCAGCAACACGACCAACCCGACCATGCCGCCGCTGCCGCCACGGCGCCGCGGTACCAGCGCCGGAGCGAACGGTTTCGGGGTCTGGGTCGGACGTCCCACCGCACCTACGGTCCCGTGCGACAACGGGCTCCCTACGGTTCGCCCTAAAGGACTCCCTACGGTTCGCCGCGGCAACGCCGGATGATCCTGCACGCGCGGCGTGATGACGCCGGCATCCGAATCGCGCGCCTCGACTTCGCCCAGGTCGTACCCGCCGGCCGCGAGCAGCGGCAGGCTGGAGAGCGCGTTGGGCGGCGGCTTCATCTGCGTCTGCCGCCTTCCGATCGGTGAGCCTGGCGGTGAGACGGGCGGTGAGACAGGCGGGGACGGCGGCGCCGCAGGCGCTGGCGGTGCCGGTGGTGCCGGTGGTGCCGACCCCAAGGGACTCCCGTCCGGTCGCGGCGGCGACGCGCGGAATGAAGCCTCGCGGTCCGTCGCCGGCGGCGCCGTGGCGCTCAACGCGGGACGTGCCTGCGTTCCTGGGAGCGGGGGTCGCGGGGTCGGTGGAGGCGGTGGTGGCGGAGGCGCGGGCGGCGCCGCGGGACGCACGACCTCGACCGTTCCGGCGCCCGGCACGAGCGAGACGAACGACAACGGTTCGTCGCTGTGCATTGCCGCCTTGTCGTCGCTCATGAAATTGATCCACGGCAGGATCGACCGCTTGCGGCCGCCCGCGAATCCCTCGTCGCTCTCGATCAGCTCGTAGAACGGCAGCGAGACGTTGGGCGACGTGTCGCCCGGGGCCGGCCGGAACAATCCCGCCACCGGTCCCTCGTTTTCGGTGCCCAGCACCAGCGCCACGTGCCAGGGCCGCTTGAAGTACTGCAGGTGCGTTTCGACGTCGCCCGGAGCCAGCTCGACGTTGATGGGCGGGTGGCTGTGATACCACCCGATGAGATGGCCCTCGATCTTGTGCAGCTCGTCCTGGATGCGCTCCCACAGGCGCGACACGATCACCAGCGTCTTGTCGCCATACACGGCCTGGTTCAGCCGAATGGTGGCGTCCACCACGACGTAGCGCTGGCGCGAGGTGGGGCACTCGAACAGGTCGCCCACCAGGAAGCCCATCATCCCCTGCCGCCCCGCCGTCTCGTAGTGCGCGTGAATCGCGCCGAGCGCCTTCTGGTCGAAGAACACAGGGTACGGCCCGGAAGGCGGACGACGCGGACCACTGCCGGGTGACGTGGGATGCCACAGGATCGACTGAGCCAGCGGCAGCACTCTCTGTAAGTGAGTACCCTGCACCTCGGACGGGCGGCCGCCGCCCGGCGACGGCGGCGGCGGCGTGGCCCCCGTCACTGGAGCACCTGCGCCACCAGCGCCGCGGCGCGCTCGATCTCCGGGCGGCCCACGTCCCGATGGATGACGGCACGCAGCCGCCGCACCCCGTACGGGGTGACGAGCAACCCGGCGGCCTCGAGCCGGCGTGCCACCGCGTCGGCCAGGTCCGCGTCCCGCACGAGATCGATCATGACGATGTTGGTCTCCGGTGTTTCCACCCGTACCGCGCGACAGTCCGCCAGCCGCTCGGCCAGCAGTCGCGCGTGTTCGTGATCCTGGGCGATGCCCGGGAGATGGTGTTCGAGCGCATACAGCCCCGCCGCCGCGAGCACCCCGGACTGACGCATACCCCCGCCCAGCCGTTTACGGATCTCCCATGCCTCCGCCCGGCGCCCGCCGGCAAACGCGAGACAGGAGCCGACGGGGCAACCCAACCCCTTTGTGTAGCTCACCATAACCGTTGTTACCCCAAGCACGAGCCGTGCCGGGGGAACCTGTAGCGCCGTCGCCGCATTCCAGAGGCGCGCCCCATCGAGGTGTAGCTCCAACCCCGCGGCCCGCCCTACGGCCACGATGGCCGCCATCTCGGCCGGAGGCAAGACCCGACCACCGGACGCGTTGTGGCTGTTTTCGACCGCGATGGCGCTCTGCCGCGGCAGGTGCGGAGACACGGGTCGCAACGCCTCGCGCACGAGGGGCGCCGTGAGCCGGCCGTCGGGTGTCGTGACGGGACGGATCTGCACGCCGGACAGCGCCGCGACCCCGGCCACCTCGAACGTCACCAGGTGTGCGTTCGCCTCGACGACGAGCTCCGTTCCGGGTCGCGTGCACAGCGCGATCCCGGTCTGGTTGGCCTGCGAGCCCGAGGGAAAGAACAGCGCGTCGTCCATGCCGAGCAACTCGGCGGTGCGTTGCTCGAGCCGCCGTGTGGTGGGATCGCCATCCAGCACGTCATCGCCCACCTCGGCCTGCGCCATGGCGCGCCGCATTTCGGGCGTGGGCTTGGTGACGGTGTCGCTGCGCAGGTCGATCCCGACGGGACTCATCCGAGCTGCACCCGCTGGCCGCGCCGCATGCGCGCCAGGTCGTAGGACTCGGCGATCTCTCCTCCGATGAGGAACAGGCAGTTCGTGTAGTAGATCCACACGATCAGCAGGATGAAGGCGCCGACGTTCGCGTTGGAGGCCAGGCGGTCGAGCGTGACGAAGTTGCTGAGGTAGAGGGCGTACAGCCGTTTGGCCACCTCGAAGGCGAGCGCGCAGAACCCCGCGGCCACGAGTGCCGTGCGCCACGCGATGCGGCGGCTCGGCAGGATCTTGAACACGCACAGGAACAGGACCGTGCTGAACGCGAAGGCGACGACCTCGAGGCTCAGCCGGTACAGCCATTCGACCACGAACCCGCCGCCGCCGAGCTTGGCGAGCGTCCCGGCCTCGAGCGCCGGCAGCAGCGCCGACGACAGCAGCAGGCTGCCGGTGAGCAGCACCAGCAGGAGATCGAGCGATTTGCCGAGCCACCAAGGGCGGCGCTCCTCGGTGTCGAACACCTCGTTCAGCGCGGCGCGCAGGCCCCCGAACAGCCGGGTCGAGAAAAAGAGAAACAACGGCAAGCCGACCAACGTGAGCTCCCCGCGGCTCGCGATCACCTGCTCCAGCACCGATTCGACGTATTGCACCGCCTCCGCGCCGCGTCCCTCGAGCTGCGGCATGAAGCGCTGCAGCAGCTCGGTGAGACTGACCTGATGGGTGGTGATCTGGTAGTGCACCAGCGAGCCGAGCACGCCGACCAGCACGATGAGGAACGGGATGGCGGTGAGCATGACATCGAACGTCAGGGCGCTCGCGAGGAACGGGATGTTGTCCTCGTAGGCCGCTTCGAACGTGCGCTTCGCTACGCCCCCGATGGACTGATGCCAGCCCTCTACCTGCCGCCGCGCCATGATTGGATCGCGAATCTAGACCGCGTCCAGATCGACCACTAGGCCGTCGTACGCGGGCTCGATGCCGGCGGGGAGCGACGCGGCGAGCTCCGCGTGCGGCGTTTCGTGCGTGAGATGGGTGAGCAGCGTGCGGCGCGCCCCGATGGCCCGCGCGGCGGCGACCGCTTCGGGAATCGAGAGGTGCAGCGGGTGTGGCCGCGGCAAGAGCGCGTTCAGGACGAGCACCTCGAGCCCCGCGAGCCGCTGGCGCGCCGCCTCGGGCACCGACTTCACGTCGGTGATGTAGGCGATCGGACCGATGCGGTAGCCGTACACCGTCATGTCGCCGTGCGGCAATGCCAGGGGGAGGACCTGGATCCCCGCGATGTCCACCGGCTGGTCGGGGTCGAGCGGGACGGCCACGAGCTGCGGCTTGCTGGTCCCCGGCCGCGGCGGCGCGGTGCGATCGAACGCGTACCGGAAGCGGGTCGCCAGCTCCGCGAGGGCGTCGGCGGGACCATAGGCCGGGAGCCCGTCCGTTTCGCGCACCGAGATGGCGCGCAGGTCGTCGATGCCGTGGACGT
>DATBLG010000117.1:0-27420 GCA_036555485.1 Gemmatimonadales bacterium
TCTCGGCACGCAGGAGCTTTGGGCCCAGTTCACGATCGGTGACAACGAGGGCCTGTTCGACGGCGGCAACCGCCCGGCCGTGCTGGGTCATCTGAACAATTTCTGGCAGCTCGGACGCTCCACCTACATGCAGATCGGCGCCACCGCCGCCTACGGAACCAACCCCGATACGGTCCTCAAGTCCACGCTTGCCGGCCTCGACTTCCGCTTCACGTGGCGCCCACCCGCCCGCGCGAAATACCGCGAATGGACGGTGCGCGGCGAGGTGTACGCCATCAATAAGGAGCGCGCCGGCGTGGGCGACACCCGGATTGGATGGTACGCCGGCACGCAGTACAAGCTCGGCGCTCGCTGGCTGGCCGGGGTGCGCTACGACTACGTCGAGGCGCCGGAAGGCCCCAACGACGTCGTTCGTCAAGTCATCCCATCGCTCACCTTCTGGCAAAGCGAGTTCGTGCGGCTGCACGCGGAGTGGCGCCACACGAGAGACGTGTCCGGCAAAACCAATGTCGTTGCGCTCCAAGCGGTGTGGGCCATCGGTCCGCACAAACACGAAACCTACTGAGGAGGGCCCATGCGCTCCGCACTGTTCCTGCTCGCGCTCGCCGCGGGCCCCGTTGCGGCCCAACGGCCGCTGAAGGTCGTCACCTCGCTCCCCACCTACGCCGCCATCGCCCGTGAGATCGTCGGCGACCGCGCCAGCGTGACCGCCATCGCCCAGGGCGACGAAGAATCGCACTTCGTTCAGCCTCGCCCGAGCTTCGTCCCGCTGCTCGGCGGCGCGGACCTGTTCATCACGACGGGGCTCGACTTGGAGCTATGGGTTCCCGCCCTACTCGACAAGGCAAGCAATCCGCGCGTCAGTGAAGGCGGCCGCGGCTACGTGGCGGCCTATCCGGGCATCCGCCTACTCGATGTGCCGGCATCCCTCAGCCGGTCGCAAGGGGACATCCACATCTACGGCAATCCTCACATTCACACCGACCCCATCAACGCGGTTTTCATCGCCCGCAACATTCTGGCGGGCCTGATTCGCGTGTCGCCCACTGATGGCGCGACGTTCACGGCCCGGGAACGTGACTTTGAGCGCCGGATCCTTGTGGCGTTGTACGGCGAGGAACTGGTACGCATTCTCACAGCCGAGACGCTGTTCGACCTGGCCCAAGGCCACAATGACTGGGCGTTCTTTCAACAGAATCGCTATCAGGGCGCACCGCTCGTCACCCGGCTCGGCGGATGGATGAAGCAGGCTGAGCCTGTGCGCGGCCGGGAGATGATCTGCTATCACAAGGAATGGGCGTACTTTTCCGCTCGCTTCGGCATATCGTGCGCCGAATACATCGAGCCGAAGCCCGGTATTCCGCCGTCCCCGCGCCACGTGCAGCGGATCGTGGAGCTGATTCGCGAGCGGCACATCCCGGTGGTGTTCTCCCCCAACTATTACAACCGGGGGCAGATCCGCCAGATAGCCGCGCGGACCGGTGCCACCGCCGTCATCGTGCCCGCCCAGGTTGAAGGGGAGCCGGGCGTGCACACGTATTTCGACCTGGTGAACACCTGGCTCGCCGCCCTGGTCCCCGCCTTGGGAAGCACAACCACTGGAACCGGCCTCTAGGAGATAGATCAGCGTGCTGGAATTCATGCTGGCGCCGTTCGTGGCCTCGATGGTGCTCGTGGCCATCCACTCCTACCTCGGCGTGCACGTGCTCGCGCGAGGAGTGATCTTCGTGGACCTCTCGCTCGCGCAGATCGCCGCGTTCGGCGGGGTGATTGCGCTCCTGGCGGGCGCCCGCCCCGACTCCGGCACCGCTCTCCTGGCCTCGCTTGTGTTCACCGGGGTGGGCGCCGCGCTGTTTGCGCTCACGCGCTCCTTCGGCCGCGGGCGCGTGCCGCACGAGGCCATCATCGGCATCGTCTACGTAGTCGCCTCGGCGGCCACGATTCTGGCCGCGGACCGCGCACCGCGCGGCGCGGAGGCGATCCATGACACCCTGGTGGGCAGCATCATCTGGGTCACCTGGCCCACCATCCTCACCAAGTCGCTCGCCTACGGCGGCCTCGGCCTGATCCACTATTTTCTGCGAAACCGCTTCTTGACCATCTCGTTCCAGCCGGAGCAGGCCGAGCGCCAAGGGTGGCGCCTCGCTTGGTGGGACTTCCTGTTCTACGTAACGTTTGGGATGGCGGTCACCTTCTCCGTCCCCATCGCGGGCGTGCTCTTGGTGTTCACGATGCTGGTGGTCCCCGCGACCATCGCGTTCCTGTTCACGCGCGACATCCGGACCATCATCTGGATTTCCTGGGGCGCGGGCGCACTCGCGTCGTTCCTCGGCCTGCTGTTCTCCTACGCCGGCGACCTGCCCACCGGGCCCCTGATCGTGTGCATGTACGGGGCGCTGCTGCTCGTGGCGGCGGGGATTCGCAAGCTCGTGGCGAAACCGGCGTGACGCGCGGCAGCCGCCCGACCCCGAACAGACGTCTGCGGACCACCACGCTCGTTGCAGCGGGGCTGTTCATCTCCCTCCGGCTGTGCGGCCAAGCTTCCGTACACGCCACCGTCGGCGCGCGCTACACCTCCCCCCTGGTGCACGATTCGATCGTGACGCCGCTCGACGTGCGCGTTGCCGTGGCGCCGGCGCTGGTCGCCGCCTTCGACCTGCCGCTCGACGGCCCTTGGAAACTCGAGCTCCTGGCGGACCTCGCCACCAGCCCGGTGCGCCGCCACGACGCGGGCGGCGCCACGACACCGATCACCCGCGTGTGGACGATCGGGCTCGGCGTGGGCCTGCGACGGCGGCTCGAGTCGTGGCTCGACGGCCGCCTGGCGGTGGGCGCCTTGAAGTACGTCCCGACAACGTCGGTCGGGTTGTTTCGCGATGGCGGGGGGAGCGTGATCCCGTATGGCTCGGTCGCGTTCGACATTACGCCCCCGGTTGCCGCGCGGCACCGGGTGGCCCTCGAGCTCGCGGGCGACCTGCACCGGTTTCTCACGCCGGCCCTGCGCAGTGCGGGATTCATTGATGCACGAGTCGTCTACCGCGTGACCGCCGGCGTGCGCGTCGACCTGTGGAGGGCGCGGTGAACCGCGCGCATGCGCTTGTCGCCGCGCTGGCGGGTGCGCTCGTCGCGGCGTGCACCGATCCGATGGTGCCGAGCCACGCACCGACATATCCGTTCGACGCATTCGGTGCCGTGTTCCACTGGCCTGCCGACCGCCTCCCGGTGCGCTTCTACGCCGACCCGCGCGGCACCTTGCGTACCATCGTCGCTCACGCGGTGGACACCTGGGAACGGCAATTCCTGTATGGCGAGTTTCGTGGCGTGATGGTGAACGATTCGAACACCGCCGACGTGATTGTCATTTGGGCCGACAGCGTCCCACCGGACGCGACGCCCGACAACGGCCCGGCGGTGAGCGCGTGCGGCGGCCTGACGCAGGGGTTCCTGGACTCGACCGGCACCGCGTTCGACGGACCCTTCCACACTCAGCTCACCGTGCTCACCGGGGCGATGTTCACCCCGGGACAGGTGCAGGCGTGCATGCGGCGCACCACGATCCACGAGCTGGGGCATACGTTGGGGCTGTTCCAGGAGAGCCCGGACTCATTGCGCGACATCATGGCCGCTCCACCGAGAGTAAACCTGCCGAGCGCGGGGGACCGGCGCACGGTGGAGACGTTGTACCACACGACACCCACGCTCCGGCCTCCACCGCCGTAACGCCCCGAGCCCTTAAAACTCCGTCGTAACCCTGGCGAGCAATGTTCTCCCCTGCCCCGGATTCAGCGCGTTGGTCTTGATGCGGTTCAGGTAGTCCGCGTATGCCCGGTTGAACGCGTTCTGCAGGGAGAAGTCGAGTTTCACCGTCCGAGTCCCGACCGGCAATTCGAAGCCTGCGCCGACGTTGACCAGCGTGTACGACGTGGATTGATAGCCGACGCCGCCGAACGCATCGGCGTAGAACTGTTGCTCCACCGGGTCGTGCGCTGTATTCGACGGTCAGAGCCGGAGTTACGATTCCGATCGGTGCCGAACAGCACGCCTTGCCCAGCGCGATCATTACTTTCTCAGCTTGACACGCCCTCCCGGCCCGCCTAGCATAACCCCTTTCCCGTAAAGGACTTCTGTCCTCGATGCCCAGCCGCCGCCAGGAGGCCCTCGATTATCACTCGCAGGGCCGACCTGGAAAGATCCAGGTCTCGCCAACCAAGCCGTTCAAGAACCAGCGCGACCTGTCCCTTGCCTACACTCCGGGGGTGGCCGAGCCGTGCCTCGAAATCCAGAAACGAGCTGAGGACGCCTACACCTATACCGCGCGCGGCAACCTGGTCGCGGTGGTGACGAACGGGACGGCGGTCCTTGGCCTGGGGAACATCGGCGCGCTCGCCAGCAAGCCGGTGATGGAAGGCAAAGGCATCCTGTTCAAGTCGTTCGCCGACATCGACGTGTTCGATCTCGAGGTCGGGTCCGAAGATCCGGAAGACCTGATCCGGTTTTGCCAGCTGCTCGAACCGACCGTCGGCGGGATCAACCTGGAAGACGTGCGCTCGCCGGATTGCTTCTACATAGAACAGCGGTTGCGGGAAACGCTTTCCATCCCGGTTTTCCACGACGACCAGCACGGCACCGCGATCATCACCGGCGCCGCCCTGCTCAATGCGCTCGAGCTGGTGGGCAAGGACATCGCGGGGGTGCGCGTGGTCTTTGCGGGAGCCGGGGCCGCGGCGATCGCTTCCGCGGAGCACTACGTTCGGCTGGGCGTACGCCGCGAGCACATTACTTTGTTCGATGCGGAGGGCGTCGTCCACGAGGGACGGACCGACCTCGACGAGTATAAGCGGCGCTTCGCCCGATCGAGCAACGCCCGCACTATTGCCGATCTGCTACGGGGCGCGGACGTGTTCGTGGGATTATCGGTCGGCGCCATCGTCACGGGCGAGATGATCCAGTCGATGGCCGACCGGCCCATCGTGTTCGCGCTCGCCAATCCGACTCCGGAGATCATGCCGGACGAGGCGCGCCGCGCGCGGCCGGACGCGATTGTGGCCACCGGCCGATCCGACTTCCCCAACCAGGTGAACAACGTTCTCGGCTTCCCGTTCATCTTCCGGGGCGCGCTGGACGTGCGCGCCAAGAAGATCAACGACGAGATGGAGCTGGCCGCCACGCGGGCGCTCGCCGCGCTCGCCAAGGAGGAGGTCCCCGAGTCGGTGATGCGCGCGTACGGGCTCGAGCGGCTCCGGTTCGGGCCGGAATATTTGATCCCAAAACCATTCGATCCGCGGGTGCTGTTGTGGGTGGCGCCCGCGGTCGCGTGGGCCGCCGTGGGCTCCGGCGTAGCGGGCCGCGTGATCGACGTCGAGGAATACCGCGCCGAGCTCGACGCGCGGCTGGGTCGGGCGCGCGAAGTGATGCGCGGGTTTTCATCGCGCGCCCAGGACGATCCACAGCGCATCGTCTTCCCGGAGGGCGAGGATGCGCGCGTGCTGCGCGCGGCCCGGGTGCTGGCCGATGACGGCGTGGCCCGGCCGATCCTGCTCGGTGACCTGGACGCGATTCGCCGCCTGGCGGACGATGCGGGAGTGACGCTCGAGGACATCGACCTCGTGGATCCGCGACTCGTCGTGGACGGCGAGGCGATGGCCCAGGATCTGTGGCAACGTCGCCAGCGCCGCGGCATCACACTGCGCGAAGCGCGCATCCGCGTGAAGGACCCGTTGTACCATGGGCTGCTCATGCTGCGCCAGGACCGGGCGGACGCCCTGGTGGCCGGTGCGGACATGCACTACGCCGACACGATTCGGCCCGCCCTCGAGGTCATTGGCGTGGAGTCGGGACGCCGTCACGTAAGCGGCATCTACATGATGGTGTTTCAGCAACAGACGTTGTTTTTCGCCGACTGCACCGTCAACATCGACCCCGACGCCGAGCGCCTCGCCGAGATTGCCTCGGCGACGGCGCGGTTTGTGTGGCGCCTCGGCATCGAGCCGCGGGTGGCGCTCGTGTCGTTCTCGAACTTCGGGTCGGTCAAGCATCCGGCCGTCGAGAAAGTCCGCCGCGCGGTAGACTTGTTGCACGAGCGTGAGCCCGCGTTGCAGGTGGACGGGGAAATGCAGGTCGACACGGCGGTGGTGGAGCGCATTCTCACTCGGACCTACCCGTTTTCCCGGCTGCGCAGCGCCGCGAACGTGCTGATTTTTCCAAACCTCGACGCGGCGAACGTCGGCTACAAAGTGCTGGACCGCCTCGGTGGCGCCCAGGCCATCGGGCCGATCCTCGTCGGGATGGCCCAGCCGGTACATGTCTTGCAACGGGGGGCGGAGGTCAACGAGATCGTGAACCTCGCGGTGATCGCCGCCGTGGATGCCCTGGAACATCGCCGCCACACGCGGCCTACTCACTAGAGGACTCGCCATGCGTGCTGCGACCCCAAGCGCCTCGGGCACCCGGTCCTCCGGCGCGAAACTGGACGGCTTCTCCCCGGAGCGGGCGGTGCACTGGAACCTCGGCCCGCCGGCGCTCTACGAGCACGCGCTGCGGCGCAGCGAAGGCGTACTCGCCGATGCCGGCCCGTTCTGCGCCGTCACGAGCCCGCATACCGGCCGCAGCCCCAACGACAAGTTCGTAGTCCGGGAGCCGTCTTCCGCGGACCAGGTATGGTGGGGCAACGTCAACCAGCCGATCTCGCCGGAACACTTCGATCGGCTGCACGCCGAAATCGTTCGGCACCTGAATGCCCAGGAGCTGTTTGTTCGTGACCTCTTCGCCGGGGCCGACCCAGCCTACCGAGTCCCGGTGCGATTTGTCTCGCCCAACGCGTGGCACACGCTGTTTGTCTACAACATGTTTCTCCGACCCACGCCCGCGGACCTGGCCGCGTTCACTCCCGCCTGGCAGGTCCTGCACGCGCCGGAGCTGCAGGCCGATCCCGCCACACACGGCACCAAGACGGGGACATTCATCGTCCTGCACTTCGCCCGGCGGACGATCTTGATCGGCGGCACACGCTACGCGGGGGAAATGAAGAAATCCATTTTCACCGTGCTCAATTACCTCCTCCCCGAGCGGGGGGTGCTGCCCATGCACTGCTCGGCGAACGTCGGCGACGCGGGTGATGTGGCGTTGTTCTTCGGGCTCTCGGGCACCGGCAAGACGACGCTCTCGGCCGACGCGCATCGCGGGCTGATCGGCGACGATGAGCACGGATGGAGCGACGCCGGCGTGTTCAATTTCGAGGGCGGGTGCTACGCCAAAGTGATCCGGCTGTCGCCCGACGGCGAGCCGGAGATCTATGCGACCACGCGCCGCTTCGGGACGGTGTTGGAAAACGTCGTGATCGACCCGAACACGCGCGCGCTCGATCTCGACTCCGCCGCGATCACGGAGAACACTCGGGCCTGCTACCCGATCCACTACATCCCCAACCACGTCCCGGCCGGCACGGGCGGGCACCCATCGCACATCGTGTTCCTCACGTGCGACGCGTTTGGCGTGATGCCGCCGATCGCCCGGCTCTCCCCCGCGCAGGCGATGTACCATTTCCTTTCGGGCTATACCGCCAAGGTGGCCGGAACCGAACGCGGCGTCACCGAGCCGAAGGAGACGTTCTCCGCTTGCTTTGGCGCGCCCTTCCTCCCCCGGCACCCGAGCGCATACGCCACGTTGCTGGGCAAGCGGATCGACCGCCACGGCGTACAGTGCTGGCTCGTGAATACGGGGTGGACCGGAGGACCGTTCGGCATCGGGCACCGCATGCGCCTATCGCAAACGCGGACGATGGTGCGCGCCGCGCTCGCCGGCCGCCTCGATCGCGTGGCGACGGAGCGAGAGCCGGTCTTCGGCCTGGCCGTGCCCACCGCGGTGCCCGACGTGCCGGGCGACGTGCTGTTGCCCCGCCGCACCTGGGCCGACCCGGCGGCCTACGATGCGCAGGCCAGTCGACTGGCGGATCTGTTCCGCAAGAACTTCGAGCAGTTCCAGAACCAGGTGCAGGCCGAGGTGCGCGAGGCTGGTCCGTCCGGCCCCGGGGCGTGAGCTCGCTCGAAGTCGTTCGTGATCCCCTCTGGAACAACATCCGGCTCGAGCCCGAAGCGCTCGAGCTCCTCGATACGCCCGCCGTGCAACGGCTACGCTACGTCCGGCAGCTCGGCCATGCGTTCCTCGTTTACCCAGGCGCGACCCATACGCGCTTCGAGCACGCGCTCGGGGCGTACCACCTGGCCCGCCGCGCGCTCACCCACCTCGAGGAGGGCGGCCACCGCCTCGACGCGGCGGATGCACTCCGACTGCGGCTCGCCGCGCTGTTGCACGACATTGGGCACTACCCGTTCTCGCACGCCCTCGAGGAAGCCGGACTACCAAGTCACGAGGCGCTTGCCGAGCGGCATCTGGGGCGCAGCGACCTGGCCGGCGTTCTCGATCGCTGGGGGATGGCACCGGCCAAACTCCTCGGGTTGATCCGCGGCCAGAGCAAGGAACCTCTCGCCGGTCTCGTCTCGGGCGCGGTGGACGTTGACAAACTCGACTACCTCTCGCGTGATGCCTGGATGTGCGGTGTGCCGTACGGCGTGATCGACGTCGACCGGTTGCTCTCCTCGCTCACGCTCGCCGCCGCTCCGGGTGGTCGCATCTCGCTGGCGCTGCACGAGAAGGGGCTGGCTGCCCTGGAGTCTCTGCTGTTCGCCAAGTACCAGATGTATCGCAACGTGTACTGGCATCACGCCGTGCGCAGCGCCACCGCGATGTTCAAGCGCCTGGTGCGACAGGCGATCAAAGCCGAGCGGATCCGTGCCGAAGACGTGGCCGTGGCCACCGACGACGGGCTGATCCACGAGCTGGGACGCGACGACCCCACCGGTCTCGCGCTGCGCCTCCGCGAACGGCGGCTGGCCAAACGCGCCCTCGAGCTGCCCGCCACCGACTTGCCGGCGGACAGCGCGGACTGGTCGGGCACGGACCCCGATCTCGTCGAGCGGGTCGAGGACCGGTTGGCGCGGGAGCTCGGGATCGCGCCGGGAGAGTTGTTCCTGGATTTCCCCGTCAAACGGGAAATGCTCGGAGTCGATTTGCCATTGGTGCGCCGCGACGGCGCGGTGGTGCAGCTTGCCGGGGCCGGTGCCGAAGCCCACCTCGGGCTGCCGCGCGTGGCCGCCGAGCTTTATCGCTCGGCGCGGCGGTTGCGGGTGTTTACGTTGCGGCCCGTGCGGTTGGTCGCGAAGAATCTGATCGAGTTGGTAGGCTTACCGCGCGAGGAAGTGGCGGCGCGACTCGCCGAGGACCGGGGGCTGCTCAGCCCAGGCGCGCCGGCGCCTGCGTCCGCTGCGTCGCCTCGGCGTCCACGAACTCGACCGAATCGATCCGGACCAGGATCGCGGTGATGTTGTCGAGGCCACCGTGGCGGTTGGCCTCGTTGATGAGCTGGTCCACCTGCTCCTGCGGCATCACCGTTTCGGTCTTCAAGATTTCGTGCAGCTCGGGATCCTCGAGCATCCCCGTCAGACCATCCGAGGCGAGCAGGAAGAGGTCCTTCGCCTTCACCGACCCGACATAGATGTCCGGCGAGACGTCGCTGTTGGCGCCCACGCAGCGGGTGATGACGTTGCTGTACGGGTGCGTGCGGGCCTGCTCGGGAGTGAGGTAGCCGGCATCCACCTGCTCTTGCACGTACGAATGATCCTTGGTCACTTGCGTGAGCTTGCCGTCCCGCAGCAGATACGCGCGGCTGTCGCCGACCTGGCCGATCAAGAAACGCGCGTCGTAGAGCACCAACGCCGAAACGGTGGTGCCCATCCCGCGTTTGTCGTGTTCCGTGAGGGTGCGCTGGAAGATCGCGCCGTTGGCGGTCCGGATCGACATGCGCATCCGCTCCGCCACCTCTTCGTCGCCCAGCCCTTTGAGCGAGCCAAGCTCCCGTGCGATATGGCGCACCGCCATCTCGCTGGCCACTTCGCCGGCCGCGTGACCACCCATCCCGTCGGCCACGATGAAAATGCCCCGGTCTGGGACCATGAGGTAGTTGTCCTCATTCCCCGACCGGATAATGCCGACGTCGGACCGGCCCGCACAGGTAATGTGCACTGAGTCGCTTACACCAGGATCCAGTAGACGAGAGCCGACGTTGCCAGCAGGAAAACCGCCGCACTCGCCCCGCACCCCTTACCCTTCTTTTGCTGCTGGCCTCGAGCCGGCGCGGGCGCGGGGCGCCGGGGCGGCGCTGGCGCTGGGGGCTTTGGGGTCGGGGTCACCGGCGCCTTGGGCGCCTGAACCTTGGGCGCCGGCGCGGCCGTGGCCGCCGCGGGCGGAGCGGCCGGCGCGGGCGGTGCGGGGGGAACGGGCGGCGCACGCGGTGCAGGTGGCGGCGGTGCCGGCGGACCGGCGGGCGGTTGGAACGACTCGATGACCTTGGTGCCGCCCCCCTTGGCAACTCCCAAGGCGTCGTCCGTCGGCTCGAACACCACCTGGACGTCGCCGAACCGAACCATCGTCCCGGGCGCAATCGGTGTGTCAGTGGAGATCCGCTCGCCGTCCACCTGGGTGCCGTTGGTGGATTCGAGGTCCACCAAGATCCACACGCCCTCGCGGCGCAGCAGCTTGGCGTGCGATGTCGACACAGACTCGTCAGGGATCACAAGATCGTTGTATTCCGCCCGCCCGATGTTCGCTACGGGCGTCTTCACGATCAGCCGCGACCCCTTCAAGGCACCGTTTCGCACCAGGAAATTGGCCAACGGCGCCACGGTCGGAGTCGTGGATCGTGGGGTGACCGGCATCCCGAACGAGGTGTTCTGCAGACGCGCCTCAGCCCCGGGTGGCGGAGCCGCGGCGACCGGTACCGACCCCGACGGGCTGACGGAAGCCGAGTCCGCGTAGAAGCGGAAGCTCTCCTCGCCGATCCGGATCACGTCGGCGCGGGCCAGCAGTCGCTGGCCCTGCACGCGTTCCTCGTTGACGTACACCCCGTTGGTGCTGGAATCGACCAGCAGGTAGCCCTTCGGTGAGGGCACGATCTCGGCGTGGCGGCGCGAGACATCCTTCCCGGGCACCACGACGTCGCACCCCGCTTCCCGCCCCATCACCAGCGAAGCCGACACGATCGTGTACTCGCGGCCATCGGTCAACGAAACGAGCCGCCCGCCGGTCGTGCCGATAGGCTTGACGGCCCCGGGCCCCTTCGGCGCCCCCCCTCCGGCGGCCGCGGGGTTGATCGCCGGAACGTACTGCGTGCTGCCGCTGCGGCGTTCATCCACGAACGTCAATTCGTGGCCACCGACCTGCACCTTGTCGCCGTGCAGCAGCGGCGTCGGCTCAGCCCCCAGCCGGACGCCGTTGATCATCACATCGGCCTCGGGGCTGGCCTTCCGGATGATCACTTGCCCGTCTGGCTGCCCTTCCAGCAGGGCGTGCTTCGGCAGGAGCCCCTGCCCTGAGAGCGGAATCACGCTCGCGGGGTCGCTCCCCAAGGTCACCTCCCCCATCGGGATGGTGAACCGCTTGTTGCCGAGCTCGAGCATAGACATGCCTGGGATCTCCGCCGGCGGTTATCGAGACCAGAAGTTACGCCCGGGTCCGTAACCGGGCAAGACGACGTGGGTTACGGGCCCGATGGCAGCCCATCGGTTTCCGACCCCACGGCTTCTTCGCGCCCCACCAGTCCGCTCCGCAACCAGCGCCAGAAGAGCAGCGAGCCGACGAACACCGTGGCGTAACTATTGATGAAGCGCCACAACAACGTGTAGCTGGGCAAGAGGGCGCGCGGAACGTAGATCGACATCACGGCCAGCGACAGCACCTCCGCCAGACCCGAGGCCCCCGGAGTGGGCGCAAAGTACAACAGAAACGCAATGAACGTCTGCACCAGCAGGATGTCCACGAAGTGCGCCGGCAGGCCGAGCGCCCGCATGGCCACGTACCCGGCAAGCAGCTTGTTGGCGTGGGACGGCCCGGACAGGAGGATCGCCCAGAGCAGGGCAACGAGTCCCCGCGGGCTGCCGAAGGCGACCATGCACTCGTGCGCGCGATCGATACCCTCGCGCAGACGGTCGATGCGCGCCGCGACGCGCGCGCTGCGGTTCTCGAGCCGCGTCGCCAGCCAGTGGACGAAGTCGCGCAGCAGCCGCGGGAAGAACATCGCGAATGCCATCACGAGCCCGATCAGCACGAAGATGAGCAGGCTCGTCTTGAACAGGTCATACAGCGTGATGCCCAATACCACGCCGTGCTGGGCCAGCGAGCGGCCCGCCCCGGCCAGGATCGCCACCGGCCCCGCGACCGCGAAAAAGATCACCGTGGCGACGAAAGTCAGAAACGTCGAGGTCATCGCCTCGGGGAGCCTGACACCGGCACGACGCATGGTCCACATCATCATGGGACCGGCGCCGCTCTGGAACGGCGTCACGTAGGCACCCCAGGCGCTCATCCCGCCCGAAATCACCATGTCGCGCCAGCGCACCGCCGGATGCACGTGCCGCGCGACGACCCAGAGTCGAGTCCCACCGCCAAACCAGTCCATCGACGCCAGCGCGAGCCCCAACGGCAGCCACCCCCAGTGCATCCCGAGGAGGGCACCAATGAACGCCTCGAAGTTGTCGCCGTACACCAGCAGCCCCGCGACGCCAAGGACGGAGAGGAGGGCGAACAGCTCGAGGCCGCGGCGCAACAACCGCGGTGTGAGGGCGAGCGCCATTGGGTTCGCAAAGGTACGGCGGCTGGGGATGGCCGGGGAGTGGGGTTATGTTTCTAGGTTATGCGCGCCGCTCCCGACCACGTGATCCTCCGCAACGTACGCCAGCACAACCTGAAAGGGATCACCGTGGCGCTGCCCCGGCGCGCCCTCACGGTGATCACGGGCCCCTCCGGGTCCGGCAAGAGCTCACTCGCCTTCGACACGTTGTATGCCGAAGGGCAGCGCCGCTACATCGAGTCGTTGTCGACCTATGCCAAACAGTTCCTGGAGCGCATGCCGAAGCCGTTGGTCGACGCCCTCGAGGGTCTCTCACCGGCGGTGGCGATCGAGCAGAAGAACCCGACCACGTCGAGCCGCTCGACAGTCGGGACCGCGACCGAGATTTATGACTTCCTCCGATTGCTGTGGGCGCGGGTCGGCACCCCGCACTGCCTGCGCTGTGACGCGGCGGTGAAAGTCGACACGGTCCAGGACGTGGTGGACACATTGATTGCGGAATGCGGAATACGGAATGCGGAATTGAAGGGAGAGGCTCGACCCCCAACGTCAGATTCCGCACTCCGCATTCCGCATTCCGCATTGGTCATAACGTTCCCGTTGCCGGCTTCCGCGCACCGGCCAGAGGTCGACGCCGCCGCCCAGTTGGTGGCCGCGGGGTTCGTGCGCGCCCGCGTTGACGGTGAGGTGCTGCGGCTCGACACGCCGATCGCGGACGCGCGCGTCCGCGCGGGACGCGAGGTCCTCGTGATCGTGGACCGTCTCGCCGCCCATGGCGACAACCGGGGCCGGCTCGCCGACGCCGTCGCGACGGCGTTCGGCGAGGGGGAAGGCGTCGCCGTGGCGCTCGCCAACGGAGACGCCCGGCGCTTCTCGGCCCACCCCACCTGCTCCGCGTGCGGCACCCCGGCCCCCGCCCTCACCCCGGCCTTGTTTTCGTTCAACAACCCGCGGGGCGCGTGCCCAGGGTGCAACGGCTTCGGCGCGGTGCTCGAGTACGACGAGTCGCTCATCGTGCCGGAGCCCGCACGAAGTCTCGCCAATGGGGCGCTCGACCCCTGGACCAAACCTCGCTATGAAGGACGGCGCCGCCTGCTGCGCGAGACGGCGCGCGCCAAGGGCATTCCCACGGACCGGCCGTGGCTCGAGATCGGCGAGCGGGAGCGGGAGTTCCTGCTGCATGGTGCCACGGGGCGGTACCTCGGCATCTTCCCGTTTCTGGAACGGCTGGAAACCAAGCGCTACAAACAGTACATCCGCGTCTTCCTCCGGCAGTACCAGCTCGCCAAGGTCTGCCCGGCGTGCGGCGGAACGCGGCTCAAGCCGGAAGCGCTCGCCGTGCGGATCGGCGGGCGCTCCATTGCCCACGTCGCCGCGTTGACGGCGATCGAGCTGCAACAATGGGTCGAACGACTCGCCTTGTCCCCGTTTCAGCAGGCCGTCGCCCAGCACCTGCTGGCGGAGCTCACGGCGCGCGTGTCCTTTGTGGTGGACGTGGGCCTCGGCTACCTGTCGCTGGACCGGCAAACGCGCAGCCTCTCGGGAGGTGAAGCCCAACGCATCGCGCTGTCGAACGCCCTCGGCTCGCGCCTCACGGACACCTTGTATGTCCTCGATGAACCGTCCATCGGCTTGCACCCGAGCGACATCGATCGTCTGTTGCGTCTGCTGCGCCGGCTGACCGACGCGGGCAACACCGTGGTCGTGGTGGAGCACGACCCGGCCGCGATGGCGATCGCCGATTGGATGGTTGAACTCGGCCCCGGAAGCGGGGCCGCGGGAGGCGAGCTCGTCTATCAGGGCCCTGCCGAAGGGGTGAAAACCGCCGGGACCCTCACCGGTCAGTATCTCTCGGGCGAGAAACGCATCGGCGTCCCCTCGGCGCGACGGCCGGCCGCACGCTGGCTCACCGTGCGGGGTGCCCGGCTGCACAACCTTCAGGGCGTGGACGTCCGGTTGCCGTTGCACACGCTCACTGCCGTGACCGGGGTCTCGGGGTCCGGCAAGTCCACGCTGGTGCACGACGTGCTGTACCGCCAGCTGGAACGCCGCCTCAAGGGCGGGCATAGCGCCAAAGAGCACCTCGGCGAGGCGGTTGGCGAAGTCGCCGCGCTGGAGGGTTGGGAGGCGATCGGCGATGTGGTGCTGATCGACCAGTCCCCGATCGGGCGCACCCCGCGGTCCAATCCCGTGACCTACGTCAAGGCGTTCGACGAGATCCGACAGCTGTTCGCGGCCCTGCCGCGCGCCCGCGAGCGGCGCTACTCCGCGAGCACCTTCTCGTTCAACGTTCCCGGCGGCCGCTGCGAGGCGTGCGAAGGCGCCGGGCACGTGCTGGTCGAAATGGTGTTTCTGGCAAACGTGTTCGTCCCGTGCGAGATCTGCGGCGGCAAACGCTTCAAACGCGAAGTGCTGGACGTGAAACTCGATGGACATTCGATCCACGACGTGCTCGAGTGGACCGTGGACTACGCGTTGCGCCGCTTTCACAAGCAGCCGCGACTCGCGCGCGCCCTGTGGCAGCTGCAACAGGTCGGGCTCGGCTACCTGCGCCTCGGGCAGCCGGCCACGACGCTCTCCGGCGGTGAAGCGCAGCGGCTCAAGATCGCGCGCGAGCTGACCCTGGCGGGGACGCGGAGCTCGCCCGCGCGTGGACGGCGCCGGCAACTGTACATCCTCGACGAACCGACCACTGGACTGCATCTCGATGACGTGCGGACGTTGTGTCGGGTGCTCGACCGCCTCGTGGATGCGGGCCACACGGTGCTCGTGATCGAGCATCACCTCGATGTCATCAAACGCGCCGACTGGATCGTGGACCTGGGCCCGGGCGCCGGCGCGGAGGGTGGCCGCGTGGTCGCTGCCGGCACGCCCGAGGAGGTCGCCCGTTCCGCGGAGTCCGTGACCGGTCGCTACCTCCAGGATCTCGTCGCGTGACACCGCGGCGGGCCGATGGACTGCTGCTCGCCGCCACGCTCATTTGGGGCCTGAGTTTCGTGGTGATCAAACAAACGCTCACCTACATCACACCGCTGGCATTCGTGGCGCTCCGTTTCGGGACGGCGACGGTACTCGTGGCGCCCTTCGCCCGGCTCACCAGACCGTTCACTCGCGCCGAGCTGGCCGGCGGTGCGTTGCTGGCGCTGCAGGCCGGGATCGGGTTTCTCGCGCTGTCCGTCGGGCTCGTAACGACGACACCGTCGCGCTCGGCGTTCATCGTGGCGCTCTCGTCGGTGCTCGCGCCGATGATGGCGGCCGCCGCGCTGCGCGAGCGGCCACGCTGGTCGCTCGCGGCCGCGCTGGTCGTGGCCACCGTCGGGCTGTACTACCTCGCGGCGCCGGAGGCGGGCGGTGTCAACCGCGGCGACCTCTGGACCCTCGTGACCGCGGTGTTGTTCGGCGGCCAGATCGTGACGGTCGCGGTGCTCTCACGGCGCTTCGATGTGTGGCGTCTGGTCTGGATGCAGCTCGCGGGCACGGCCCTGCTCGCGGGGATCGGAACGGCGCTGCTCGAGCAGCCGCGCGTCCAGTGGACGACGGCGTTCGTGCTCGGACTCGCCTACGCAACCGTGTTCCCGACGATCGTGGCGCTGGCGCTCCAGCTCTACGCCCAACGGTACATGAGCTCGGCCCGCGCCGCATTGATTTTCTGCCTCGAGTCGTTGTGCGCCGCCGCCACGTCCTGGTTGATCCTCGGGGAGCGTTTGTCGGCCCTCCAATGGATGGGTGGCGGGTTGATTCTCACGGGGATGGTGCTGGCGGAACTGGGAGTCGTCAGTCATCCGCCGTCAGTCGTCAATGGGCCTGAAGGCCGTTGAACTGACAGTGCCACGGGGCGATATTTGCACCACGAGTTTTTGACTGACGACTGACGACTGACTGGCTAATGGCTGTCCGCCAGCGTCTGACACCGTTGTTCCCGAGTAGCTCAGTTGGTAGAGCAGCCGGCTGTTAACCGGCGGGTCGGGGGTTCGAGTCCCTCCTCGGGAGCTTAGATTCAGTCCGTGGCGCCACCATCCCAGCCCTCCGAGTCTGCCGCCGTCCGAGGGACAGCCGCCGACGTCACCACACCGCTCGCCGGAGGCCTGCTCCAGGCTCTGCTCGAGCAGAGTTCCGACGTCATTACCCTGCTCGACGCGGCCGGAACCATCCTCTATACCTCGCCCACCGCCACCAGGCTCCTCGGGTATTCCGTGGACGAGCTGGTCGGCCGCAGTGCCTTCGAGCTGTTGCACCCCGACGACCTGGCGCGGGTGCAGGATCTGTTCGCGGTTCTGCTCGAGCGCGCCACCGAGCCGATCACCACGGCCGTGCGCTACCGGCACAAGGACGGGTCGTGGCGCGAGATCGAGGGCGTGGGCGTCAACCGGCTGCTCGATCCGGCGGTGCGGGCCATCGTGGTCAACTACCGGGACATTACGGCCCGCAATGCCGCGGAAACCGAGGCGCGCCGCACCGTCTCGCTGCTCCAGTCCACGTTGGAGTCCACCACCGACGGGATCCTCGTCGTGGACGGTACGGGCCGGATCGTTTCGTACAACCGGCGGTTCGTG
The DNA here is from genome assembly GCA_036555485.1 of Gemmatimonadales bacterium. GTDB lineage: Bacteria > Gemmatimonadota > Gemmatimonadetes > Gemmatimonadales > GWC2-71-9 > DASTHG01. The sequence continues at coordinate 17,233 of DATBLG010000117.1, forward strand.
GAGCTGTGGCGGATTCCCCAGCCGATTCTCGACTCGCGCGACGACGACCGGGCGCTCAACCATGTCGTCGACCAGATCGTCGACGCCGAGCAGTTTCTCGCCAAGGTGCGGGAGCTCTACGCGCACCCCGATGCGGCCAGCTTCGACATCCTCGAGTTCAAAGACGGTCGCATCTTCGAACGCTTCTCGCTGCCGCAGCGCCTCGACGGCGTGGCGGTGGGGCGCGTCTGGAGCTTCCGCGATGTGACCGCCCGGGCGCGTGCCGAACGGGCGATGCGCGAAAGCGAAGAGCGGTACCGGGCGTTCATCGCCCACACGTCGGAAGGCGTATTCCGCATCGAGCACCAGCCGCCCGTGTCCCTGGGCCTGCCGGTGGACGAGCAGATCCGCGCGCAGTACGCCACGGGGGTGCTCGCCGAGTGCAACGCGGTCCTGGCGCAGATGTATGGGTTCGACCGTCCCGAGCAGATCGTGGGCCGGCACATCTACGAGTTCCTCGACCAGACCGATCCGAAGAACTTCGAGGCGATGCGCGCCTTCGTGCGCGCCGGCAACCGCGACTTCGAAACGGAGTATCACGAGTTCGACAGTCGCGGCGTCAAGCGCGTCTTCATCAGCAACTCAGTGGGATTCGCCGAAGACGGCGCCCTGGTGCGGGTCTGGGGCACGCAACGGGATGTGACCGAGCGGCGCCGAGCCGAGCAGGTGCAATCGGCCACATACCGGATCTCGGAGGCCGCGAACACCGCCGGAACCCTGCCCGAATTGTACCGCGCCGTGCACGCGATCGTCGGCGAGCTGATGCCGGCCCGCAACCTCTACATCGCGTTGTACGATGAGCCGACCCAGACCCTCTCCTTCCCCTATTTCGAGGACGAATTCGACCCGGGCTTTCCCGCCAAACCGCTCGGCCGGGGACTGACCGAATACGTGCTGCGCACCGGCGCGCCGCTGCTGGCGACACCCGACATCTACAACTCCTTGGTGGAGCAGGGAGAAGTGGAGCTGATCGGGACACCGTCGCTCGACTGGGTGGGGGTGCCGCTCAAGACCGCGGGACGCACGGTCGGTGTGATCGCCGTGCAGACCTATTCGACCGGCGTCCGCTACGGAGAGCGGGAGCGCCAGATCCTCGAGTTCGTGTCGACGCAGATCGCCCTGGTCATCGAGCGCAAGGCCGCCGAGCAGCAACTGGCCGACAGCGAGGCGAAGTATCGGCTGTTGTTCGAAGCCAATCCGGAGCCGATGTGGGTGTACGACCACAACTCCTACCGCATCCGGGCCGTGAACCAGGCCGCGATTGCGAGCTACGGCTACACGGAGGCCGAGTTCCTCGAGATGACGGTGTACGATCTCCATCCTCCCCAGGATCACGCGACGCTCGACCGCATGCTGTCCCAACCCCGCGACGGCGCGGTGACCCGCACCGCCCTGCACCACCGGAAGAAGGATGGAGCCACGATCGACGTGGAAATCCTGGCGGATTCGATCGAGTACGCGGGACGGCAGGCGCGATTGATCCTGTCGCGCGATGTCACCGAACGCCGCTTGCTGGAGCGGCAGCTGCAGGAGAACGAACAAAAGTACCGCTTGTTGTTCGAGGCCAATGCCGAGGCGATGTACGTCTATGACCGTGAGACGTTCCGATTCCTGGCGGTCAATCAGGCGGCGATCGCCCGCTATGGCTACTCCCGCGAAGAGTTTCTCGCGCTCGCGATCTTCGACCTGCATCCTCCCGAGGAAGTGCCAAAGCTCCGCGAGTATTTGCAGACCCACCCGGACATCTCCGAAATGACGAGCGCGTGGGTCAACCGCCGCAAGGACGGCAGCTTGCTCGAGGCCGAAGTCGTCGCGCACACGATCGATTTCGGCGGGCGGCGGGCCAACCTGGTGCTGGCCCGGGACGTCACCGAGCAGCGCCGCCTCGAGGCCCAGCTCCGCCAGGCACAGAAGATGGAAGCCGTTGGACGGCTCGCCGGTGGCATCGCCCACGACTTCAACAACCTGCTCACGGCGATCCTGGGCTCGGCGCAGCTCGCGCTGCGCGAATTGGAGGCGACGCACCCGGTCCGTGAAGACCTCGAGGAAATCCGCCGGGCCGGGCTCCGGGCCGCGGACCTCACCCGGCAACTCCTCGCCTACAGCCGCCGTCAGGTCGTCGCCCCGAAGGTGATCGACGTCAACGAGGCCGTGCGCAACCTCGATTCGATGCTGCGCCGGTTGATCCGCGAAGACATCGACCTCGTGCTCGAGCTCACCCCCCAGCCCATCGCCGTGCGCAGCGATCCCGGTCAGCTGGAGCAGGTCGTGCTGAACCTCGTGGTCAACGCCCGCGACGCGATGCCGCAGGCGGGGCGCATCACGATTCGCTCGGCGGCCGTCGTGCTCGATGCGCGGCAGCCGGAAAACCAACCGCCCGCCCCCCCCGGCTCCTACGTGCACCTCGCCGTCAGCGACACCGGCGGCGGCCTGTCCGACGAGGCGCGGGCGCACCTGTTCGAGCCGTTTTTCACTACCAAGGAGTTGGGCAAGGGGACGGGCCTCGGGCTGGCGACTGTGTATGGCATCGTGAAGCAGAACGGTGGGTTCATCTACGTCGACTCGAGCCCCGGCGACGGCACGACCGTGCGCATCTACTTGCCCCCGGCCACCGGCCCGCTGCCGACACCCGAGTTGACCGCGCCAGCACCGGTGACGGGAAAGGGATCGGAAACGGTCTTGCTCGTCGAAGACGAGGCCGCCGTGCGCCAGTTTGCCCGCCGGGCGCTGGAGGCGAACGGCTACTGTGTGCTCCCGGCCGCCGACGGCACCGAAGCCCTCGCGCTCGCTGAACGGCACCCAGGTCCAATCCATGTGCTGCTCACGGACGTGGTGATGCCGGGGATGGGCGGGCCGGAGCTGGCCACGCGCCTCGCAAAACGGCGGCCCACCGTACGCGTACTCTTCAGCTCCGGCTATACCGACGACGCGACCGTCCTGCAGGGAGTCCGAGAGGCGGGCACGGCGTTCCTGCAAAAACCGTTTGCCCCAGAGGATTTGATCCGCAAGCTCCGGGAGGTTCTGTCTGCACCCTGACACCATACCATAATGAGTGTGTGCTCACTTATGCTCGTAAACGCCAGTCTCGCATGATGTTGCGCAATGACAAGCCCCGATAGCACTCCGTAAGTATAAGCCGCAGTTCAAGTTGCATTGCAGGTATGCGCCGATTCCCAGGCGAACCCTGTAGATTCCGCCATGGCTCTTCGCCCTTTGTACGGTCACGATCTCGCCCGAGCTCACCTCTCTGGGGCCCTTCGCGTCGGCAGACTCCCCCAAGCACTCTTGTTCGAGGGCCCACGGGGCGTCGGCAAGCAACGCCTGGCCCTTTGGCTCGCCCAAGCGCTCTTGTGCGAGCAGGATAAGTCAGGGGAGGCCTGTGGGACCTGCCGGGCCTGTCGCTTGGTGTCCACACTCTCGCACCCAGATCTCCACTGGTTCATTCCGCTCGAGCCAAACAAGAAGGCGGCGGACGCCGATAAGCAGGTCGAGCTGGTGGAAGCGGCACTGGGAGAAGAACTTGCCCTGCGGCGGGAGCGCCCGTTGTATGAGCCGCCCTCGGGAATGGCCGCCCACAGCATTGCCGTGGTGCGACTGTTGCTCCGACGCCTCATTCTGACCCCGGCAATCGCCCGACGTAAGGTCTTTATCGTGGGCGACGCGGAGCGCCTGATTGCCCAGCGATCCAGTCCGGAGGCAGCTAACGCATTGCTGCGGGCCCTGGAAGAGCCTCCCGCCGATGCCGTCTTCGTGCTTACCGCTGCGGAGCCGAAAGCCCTTCTCCCGACGATTCTGTCGCGCGTAGTCCGAGTCCGGTTGAGCAGGCTGCCGGACAGTGTCGTGACATCTTTCATACATGCTGAGCTTCCAGACCTCCAGAATGCTGATCGCCTTGTGGATGAGGCGGAGGGGTCCATCGGCAGGGTTCTTGCCCGTATGGCGTCGTCCGGAACCGGGCGGGGGGACGCCGCGGACGCGTTTCTCGCCACCGTACACGGCGATGCGGCCGACCGGTATGCCGCGGCCCTGCGGCAGACCCCCTTTCAGGCGCGGGGCGGGTTCACCGACATGCTGGACGGCCTGTTGGAGCGGTTGCGCCACGAGGCCCGCGCGGGGGGGGACACCCGTCGGATCGCCGCCGCGATCGCCTTGGTGATGGACGCCCGCGAGCACGCGCAGGGCAACGTGAATCCGCAGCTGCTCGCGGCGGTGCTCGCCGACGGAATGGCGGAGGCGTAATGGCGCTGGCGCATCTCGACGACGCGGGACGCGCTCGCATGGTGGATGTGGGCGCGAAGCCCGTGACAGCGCGTTCCGCGACCGCCGAGGGCGCGATCCGGATGTCGTCCGAAGCGTTTCGGCTCGTCGCGGATCAAGCCGTGGCCAAGGGCGATGTGCTGGCGGTGAGCGAAATGGCCGGAACGATGGCGGCCAAGCGGACCGCCGAGCTGATCCCGCTGTGCCACCCTCTGGGCCTCGATCACGTAGAGGTCCAGGGCAGTTTGGATGAAGGCCTGCCGGGGGTGCGCATGCGAGCCTCGGTGCGAGTCGTCGGACGAACCGGCGTGGAGATGGAGGCGCTGACAGCCGTTTCTGTGGCGTTGTTGACGGTCTACGACATGGTGAAGAGCGCCGACCGAGGGATGGAGATCTTCGCGGTTCGGCTGCTCGAGAAGACGGGTGGATCGCGCGGAGATTGGCGCCGCGCCTGACGCCCAAACCGCCCGGCCAAGCGGTCGGCGGTGCAGGAACTTGAACCCAAGAGGGCTATGCGCACATCGCGGAAGCTGCAGGGCGGTTTGATCATGCTGGGCGCGTTGATCGTGTCGAGCATTGGTGGCTGGGTCAGTCGCGCCGCCGCCGACGATCAGCCGTCGTCCCTTGCGCCTACCCTGTTGAGCGAGGTACAGGCGCTGTCGCAGCAGCTGGAGTCGGTACGGGGCGAGCTGGCGGTCGCGCGGCTCCAGCTCGATCGTGCGAACGCCGTGATCGAGTACTCCAGCCACTACCTTGTGCCCGCCGACCTGGCCGAGGCGATCAACGATATCGCCCTGGCCGAGGGCATCGAACCTAGCCTGGCCTTCCGGCTCGTCCGTGTCGAGTCCCGCTTCGATCCCCGCGCGCGCAGCTCCGCGGGGGCGATCGGCCTGACGCAGATCCTCCCCAGCACCGCCCGGCTCTACGAGCCGGGCCTGACCACGGAGCGGCTGTACCACCGGGGTACGAATCTCCGGCTCGGCTTCCGCTACCTGCACGATCTGCTGGAGCGCTATGACAACGACCTCGAGCATGCGTTGCTCGCCTACAACCGCGGACCGGCCAAGGTCCAGGAGTTGTTGAACGCGGGGGTGGACCCGCAAAACGGGTACTCCACAACCGTCATGAAGGGCTACCACCGCCTACCGCCGCCGGCAGCGGAATAGCCCCGCCGGACTCGGTGACACGAGAGGCCAGGGGATTTCCCCTGGCCTCTCGTGTATCTGTGCCGACCCCCCGGCTCCTGGGTTCGGCTGGCATCAGCGCGACGGAATACGCAGCCTCTGGCCCGGCTTGATGACCGAGTCCATGTCGAGCCCGTTGTACTCAAGCAGGGCCCGCAGCCCTACGCCGTAGCGTCGCGAGATCCGGCTCGCCGTCTCGCCGCTCCGGACACGGTGCGAGGCGGTGGTGCTCCGACTGGCGACGCGACGCGGCGTGGGGTCCACCGGGGTGGACCACGCCGAGTTCGGTACGATCCGGCCGTTCATCGGAATGATGAGGCGTTGTCCGACCCGCAGGGCCCGGGGCTTGAGATACGGGTTGGCGCCCTGAATCATCGTGACCGACACGCGATACTGGCGCGCGATCTCCGAAAGCGTCTGTCCCCGGGTCACGAAATGATCCACGAATGATGTGCGGGACGTGGCCGACAAGGTGTCGTAACGCTCCGCGACCATCGTGCCGCGACCGCGTGGCACACGCACGGTCGCCTCGCGACCCGGCGGCGTCACACCGCGCACATACTGCGGATTCAGCTCGAGCAGCGCCGCGGTCGTCGTGTCGGCGAGCCGTGCGAGCACATCGAGGCCGGTGGCATCCGGGACATGCACCTCGTCGAACTGCAACGGCGGCAGGTGCGCGAGATCCGTGAAGCCATAGCGCGCCGGCTGCTTCGCCACCAGGGCCGCCGCAATGAGCTTGGGCACGTAGTCGCGGGTCTCGCGGCGCAGATAGCGCCGGTCGGCGAGCTGGAAGAATGTCTCGTCCGAGAGCGAGTCCGATTCGCCCGGGAGTCGCCGTACCCCGCGTGTGACGCGTCCTTCCCCGGCGTTGTAGGCCGCGGCCGCGAGATAGACACTGCCGAGCCGCTTGACCAGGTCGGACAGGAAGTTCACGGCCGCGTCGGTCGCCTTGAACGGGTCGCGGCGCTCGTCCACCCAGGGGTCCACCGTCAGCCCGTACATGCGGGCGGTGCTGGAGATGAACTGCCACATCCCCACCGCCTGCGCGCGGCTGACCGCCGAGTTGGAAAGCCCGCTCTCGATCAGCGTGAGGTAGACCAGGTCTTCGGGAAGTCCCTTGGCCCGGAGCCGCGCGCGAATCATGCCTTCGTAGCGGTTCAAGCGGGAGAGCCAGATGGCCATCCGATCGCGGGCATCCACCTGAAAGAACTCGAGATACTGCAGCACGCGACGGTTAGCGGCATAGGTCGTGACATCGATATCGTACGTCGGCGTGCCGCCGACGGCCGTCGCGTCGCGGACGATCTCGCGTCCTTCTGGCCCAAACAGACGCACCGCCTCGCGCTCGACCTCCTCGCCGCGTACCGTCGCAGGTGGAGGGGCGCTGTCATGGCGCGCTTCGGTAGAGTCCGGTGCGGCCGCGGTTACGCGGCCTGCGGTGCTCGGCGCCGGCAGTTGAGCCATTGGCGACTGCGTCTGGCCGCCGCCACAGGCGACGCACAGGAGCAAGGACAGGAACATGGGGGACGGCCGATTGACGCGGCCGGCACTCGGAGGCTGACCCGGTTGAAGATCCATAGTCACCGTGTGGTTACGTAGTTGCCCAACACGCGGTTCGTCGCGTTGAGGACCGCCAAAGCCGCGCCGCGCGCCGGGTCGGTCTCCGTGAGATACGACCCGATCATGCTCCAGACATTTCCTTCCGAGCGCACGGAGAGACTCACAATCACCACCGTGGCGTCGAACGCTCGCACCGCTTTCACTCCCAGCAGCTCGATTTCGACGTCGGAGGTGACTGCCTGCTCCAGGGCCCGTAGAGCCGCTTCAGCCGAGCAGCGCAGCTCACCGGCCTGCGAAGTCACCCCCTCGCTCTCCCCCACGAACTCCCGGCCATCGATCCACGACAGGACCACGCGCGCCCGACACGTCCCGCTCGGGAGCCGGTCGAACCCGAACACCTGAAAGCGCATTCGGTCCGCAACCGTCGGTCGTCCGCTGAGGCCCGAAGTCTCAATCAAAGTGCACCTCGATTTGCTGTCTCGCTGCCGGGTCCTGGACCGCTTCCACCACGTCTACTTCCATGTGCGGCCGCCCCTGCTCGTCCCGTTCGGCGGTTATTACCAGAATCAGGCCGCCCTGGAGCTCCACCTTGAGGTTTCTCAGGTCGGATCGCACTGTCACATCTCGGATTTGCTGCCCGCGAAGCCGCTCCATTGCCGCGACCACGCGTCGTAAGTCCTGCAACGCCACTGAATTCACGCGGTTCGCCCGGCGAGGAGACCCGCCAGCGCCCGATCCGGGATCTGTTCTGCTTGCAGGAACAGTGCCGACTTGGTGGTGGCCTCTATTGGGAAAGGCGCCCAAAAGGACGTATCCCGCACCTTGCCCGAAGTCCCGCGGAACGACAGCATCAACTGCCACGAGACCATATGCGGCCGTCGCTCTGCCACCGCGGCCACGTGCCAAACCTCGTCCCCATAGGCAATTACGCGCCAAGGCATCGCTCACCTCGCCTTCAGGGCTTGGGTTCAAAAGGGCGGCCCAATATGGGCGTAACCCCAAGTCCAGTCAATGGTTGAGACGCTTTTGACGCGTAAAACGTGCTCGGAAGGGCCTAGTCGCCACCGGTGGCGAGCGCGCGGAAGCGGGCTGCCAGATCCCGGGTGATGGGGCCGGAAGCGCCCGACCCAATCGAGCGGCCGTCCAGCCGGCTGACGCCGACTACCTCGGCGGCCGTCCCGGTGAGAAACACCTCGTCGGCTGTATAGAGGTCGTATCGATTGAGGGGGAGTTCTTCCACTGCATACCCGGCGTCACGCGCCAGCTCGATGACCGCGTCCCGGGTCACCCCGCGCAGGATGCCGCTGTAGGGGGGCGGCGTCCGCAGCGTGTGGTTTAGGACGGCGAACAGGTTCATGCCGCTCGCCTCCGCAACGAACCCCGCCGAATCGAGCATGACCACCTCGTCGACATTCGCGGCGATGCCTTCGATCTTGGCGAGGATGTGGGCGAGATAGTTCAGCGACTTGATGCGCGGTGAGAGACTTTCTTTGTGACTGATCGGGGTGGCGGCGGTGAGGCAGACGAGACCGCGCTCGTAGCATTCTTGCGGCCACAGTCGGATGGTGTCGACGATGCAGATGATGGAGGGTTTCGGGCACTTGCGCGGGTCGAGTCCCAGGTCGCCCACCCCGCGCGTGACCACCAACCGCAGATAGGCGTCGCGCATGGCGCTTTTGGCGAACGTCGCAGCCACCATCGCCGCCATGTCCGGTCTGGACATCGGGATCTCGAGGCAAATCCCCTTGGCCGAGCCATACAGCCGGTCGAGGTGCGCATCGAGCCGGAAGATCCGCCCCGCATAAGCGCGGATCCCCTCGAACACCCCGTCACCATACAACAGGCCGTGGTCGAACACGCTGACCACGGCCGTGTCGCGATCGTAGTATTTGCCGTCGATCCAGATGGTGGTCATCCCGGGAGAATCTCGCTCTCCCGGCAGACCGTGACAACCCTCGTTTAGCCGTCGTTTCGGCTGAGACTACCGACTGGCCGCGTCCTCGAGGCCGTCCCCGTTACCGTCGCGGAACACCTTGAGCGAGGTGCGGATGTTGTCCCGGACGAGCGCTTCGTTCGGCCCGCCGCGCAAGGCGGTGGCGGGGTCGACGAGCGCCTGGCCATCAGCCTGCCGGAACCAGGACGCGACATCCACCCGCAGCGTGACGTGCAACGATTCACCCACCGCGACCGCCACCGGAGGATCAATCGCGATTTCCTGGTGCTCCTCCCAGTCTGTCGTGTAGGAGAAGTCGCGGCGCGCACCAGCGTGGCTGAAGGTGCCTTCGACCCGAATCGTGGTACCGGCGAATTCCGGGTTGGCGACCAGGAACGCCGTGTCGGTGGCGATGTCGGGCCGGTGGACGACTGCCTGAAACAGGTTGTAATTGGTCACGGGAGCGGGCTTCGTCGCGCGCCGCACGGCGGCTTGCGCGAGCGAAAGGTCGAGCACCACCGGCGCCATGTCGAACTCGATACAGTGAGGCTTGTCCTCTTCCCCTTCCTCTTCTTCGCAGCCATTGGCTGCGGAGGGAGAAATCGCCAACTCGGCCAGCACGAGGCGCACGCGCCGCAGGAAGATGGTATCCCGGCCTTGCGCCACGAAACTGTCGGCGACCACGAAGGAGTCGCCCGAATCGGCCGCGGGCGGGTGCCGGCCGGAGAGCTGGAAGACGATGGCGCCTTCGGGGAGGTGATCGGCCTTGTCGCCGCACCCGAGGGCGAGCGTGGCAATGGCGATCACGCCGGAGAGCGGGTAGCGGCGGAGTATGTGCATGACATAATATACTGTTGCCTCCGTGAGCCTGAACGTCCCCTTCGCATTGCGCCGGCCTTGGCTCCTCACCAGGGATCTCCTCCAGAGCCGCTCCCAACCGAACGTGGAGCGCCTGCAGGAAGTGGCGGACCCCGAAACCTTCGTCTGGAGCATCCTTCCCCATGCCGCCCGGACGTTCGCGGCCTGCATCACGCTGCTCCCGGCTGAGTCCGCCCGGGCCGCGGCGGTCGCGTACCTGTATTGCCGCATTCTCGACACCTATGAGGACCTGATTCCGCAACCGGCGGAACGGGAGGCGGCGCTGGCGGACTTCAGTCGACGATTCCGCCTCACGGACGGCGCCGCACCGCGCCCGGCTCCGCGCATCGATGAGGG
>DATBLG010000030.1:0-27855 GCA_036555485.1 Gemmatimonadales bacterium
CGGCTGCACGCTCGCGCCCTGACGTCGCTGCGTGAGAAACTCTGGCTCCCCGCCGAGCGTCGCTACGCCTTCGCCCTGCTCGAGGGCTCGAAACTGTCGAACGAGTTGACGGTGTGGCCCGCCACCGGATTGGCCTTCGGGCTGTTCGACGAAGAGCGCGGCCAACAGACCGCCGCGTCGCTCGCCGGTGCCGGCATCACGACCGATTGGGGCGCGCGCACCCTTTCGCCCGCGTCATCGCTCTTCGACCCGCTGCACTACAACAATGGCACCGTCTGGCCGTTCGTTACAGGATTCGCCGCGCTCGGCTTGTACCGCTACCACAACGCGACGATGGGCTTTGCCGCGACCCAGTCCGTGGCCCGGACCAACTTCCTGTGGGGGTTGGGAGCGAATCCGGAGGTGTTCTCCGGAGCGTCGTTCGAGCCGCTCGAGACGGCCGTGCCTCAGCAGTTCTTCGCGACCTCGATGTTGCTCACTCCGTTGGTGCGCGGCCTGGTTGGCTGGGAAGCAGACGTGCCGAACGACCGAGTGACGCTGGCGCCACATCTTCCCGCGATCTGGGAGGCGTTAGCGATCCTGCGTCTCCCGGTGGGCTCGGGGCGGTACACGGTGCGCTTTGCACGCACCGACACCTCATTCGTCAGCGCGATCCAGCGGACGGCGGGAGCCGGTGTCGATACGCTCATCTTCGGTCCGGCGCTTCCACTGGGCGCCGTCGTGCGGGAGGTACTGGTCAACGGCCGGCCGGCACAGTGTGGCTCGCGCGCGACGGGGGCGGATGTTCACCTTGACTGCCGGCTGCCGCTTGCCGACACGATGACGATCGCCGTGCGGCATACCCCGGGATGGGAGGTAGTGCTGCCCCCACCGCGCCCGACACGGGGGGATCGCTCGAGCGGCTTGAAGCTCGTGTCGCAGCGATTGGCCGGTGACACCCTGGTGTTGGCGGTAGAAGGGCTCGCCGGGCGTACGTATCGGCTCGACATCCGGACGCCGCGCGGCGAGCGCACGGTTGCCGTCGCACTGCCGGATCGTGGCGATGCAATGGACGGCTACTCGGCTCGTATCGTGCGGGTTACGGTGCAGCCGTGACAAGTTAGATTTGGCCCTGCCATGAATCCCCGTTCGCGCTTCCTCGCCGGCATCCTGCTGGTCGCCGTCAGCTCCGCGGCGGCGGCGCAGAATGTTTCCGAGGTGCAGGTCGCCCCACCCTCGATCACCATCAAGGTCGGCGAGCGCTACGGGCTGCTTGCCACCGCGTACGATCGAGCCGGCAACGTCATGCCGACGGCGCGTCCCGTTTGGGCCTCGAACAACCCTGCGGTCGCGCGTGTGGACAACAACGGCACCGTGATCGGCGTGGCGGCCGGCGTCGCGATCGTCGAGGCACGCGTCGGCCAGCGGCGTGGCCAGGCCGCGGTGCAAGTGTCCGGCAGCGCAGCTCCCGGTGGGGGCGGCGCGTCCGGACAGACCGGTGGGACGCCGTCGTCCGGAGGGGGAGGTGCGGCCACCGATCCGTTCGCCGGTCAACCACCCGGCTCGGGCCCTGCCGCCGCGCTGCGCATCGATCCGCCCTCGATCTACCTGTTGCCGTCGGAGAACACGCGTGTCTACCCGCGCGCGTTGCGCGACGATGGCTCGCCCGCCGCTCCGGTGCAGGTCACCTGGAAATCACTCCGCGAAGACGTCGCGAGCGTCGAAGCGAACGGGACCGTGGTCGCTCTCGCGGCCGGCCAGGGCACGATCCTCATGACCGGGCCGAGCGGGCTCACCGCCACGGCGCCGGTAGTGGTGCAGCAGGCGGAGTTCGCCATTCAGGAAGGTCCCAGCCTGACCCTCGCCCCCGGCGAAGCGGACACCCTGAACGTGGTGGTCCCGAATCAGGGGAATCGTCTCGTGAGCCCACTCGCTCTGACCTGGACCTCGAGTGATCAGAGTGTCGCGCAAGTGAGCATTTCAGGGGTGGTGAGAGCGGTGGGGTCGGGGAAGGCATCGCTCGCGGTGGCAGGGCTCACGCAACAGAAGAGTCTCGAGGTGCTGGTGCATCGGGCGGTGACGCTCCTGGCGGTCCGTCCCACTTCGCGGGTCGACGTGGAGGTACCGCTCACGGCAACGGTCCGATTCACCGCGCAGGCCCTCGCCGCCGACAGCACGGTTGTGCCGGAAGCGCAGCTCGACTGGTCGGTGGCGGACACGTCGGTCGCCGCGTTCGATCCCGCGACCGGGGTGCTCACCGGGAAGAAGATCGGCCGGACGGTGCTCGCGCTGCGCGGTCCGGGGCCCATTCCCATCCCGGTGAATTGGAACATCAGCGTGATCGCCGGCACGGTGAAGCTCGCGACGACGCGTCTCTCGCTGCCGCTCAATGGTCGCGTCGCGCTGCGTGCCAGCTTCACCAACGATACCGGCGCGGTGTTGGGTCCGGCGAGCGGGCTCGCCTGGAGCTCCGATGCTCCCGCAGTGGCGACAGTGGCGGAGGACGGCACCGTCACCGGCGTCGGCTACGGGCATGCCCGCATCACCGCCGCCGCGCCAGGCGGCAAGTCCGTCGTGGCCGACCTGTACGTCCAAGGGGAGCTGCTGCTCTCCAGCACCCGGACCGGGAAGCACCAGCTGTATTGGGTGGAGCGGGCGAACCTCGCCGCGCTACGCCGCGCGACCACCGATACGGCATTGGCCACCGATCCCGCGTTCTCGCCTGACGGATCGCGCATCGCGTTCGCGTCGACCAAGGACGGCAATTTCGAGATCTACGTGATGGACGCCGACGGGACGAACCCGGTGCGCGTCACGACCGATCCGCAGGCCGACGGCCGGCCCGTCTTCACCGCGGACGGCTCCGCCTTGGTGTTTCAGTCGCAGCGCACCGGCAAGCTTGCGATTTACACCGCGGCGCTCGACGGCAGCGCTGTGAAGGCGCTCACGACCGACTCCGTGAGCCAGACGCCGACGGTGTCGCCCGATGGGGGGACCGTGGCGTATTCGTCGGTGCGGAACAAGAACTACGACATCTGGCTGATGGGACGCGACGGCGCGAACCAGCGCGCGTTCACTCGCACCCTGCAGCAGAACGAGACGGAGCCCCGCTTTCTGCGGGACGGCTCGCTGGCCTTTCTGGTGGAGCGACGCGAGGAGGGCCGCAACGTGCGGCAAGTGATGAAGGCGGACCTCGCGACCGGCACGCTCACACCACTCACCGGGACCGATGTGACAATCAGCGGCTTCGCCGTGGCGCCGGCGGGTGACCTGATCGCCCTCGTGGTGCCGGCCGATCCCTCGAACCGACGGAACCCGATGTACCGCATCTACCTCCAGCCGATCGGCGGGGGATTGCCGACGCCGATCCCCGCAGGGCCGACCGAGCAGATGGTGTCGCCGGTATTCTTGCCGTAGTCCTGCGCGCCACCGGCGGCTTGGACCAGGTCGCCGTGGTGGACGTTCCCACAGCGCCTTTTCCGGGGCCGGATGAAGTCCGCATTGCCGTGCGGGCTGCCGCCCTGAACCACCTGGATCTCTTCGTGATCCGGGGTCTACCCGGCATTACCCATCATTTCCCGCACATCCTCGGCGCCGATGGCGCCGGTGTGATCGACGCGGTGGGCGCGGGCGTCACCGCGACTAGACCGGGCGACCGCGTGCTCATCAACCCCGGCGTGTCGGACTACTCGTGCGAGTTTTGTCGTGCGGGCGAGCATAGCCTGTGCGTCCGCTACGGCATCATGGGCGAGCATCGACCGGGGACGATGGCCGAGCTCGTCACCGTCCCGGCGCACAACGTGCTCCCGGTCCCGGATCTCGATCCGCCCCTGACGTGGCCCGAGGCGGCGGCGTTCTCACTCGTCACCCTTACCGCGTGGCGGATGGTGGTGACTCGGGCGCAGGTGAAGGCGGGAGAGTGGGTTCTGGTGTGGGGCATCGGGGGAGGAGTGTCGCTCGCCGCGATGCGGATCGCCAAACAGCTCGGGGCCACGGTGGTCGCGACCTCCTCGAGCGATGCCAAGCTCGAGCGGGCGAAAGCGCTCGGCGCCGACTACACGCTCAACCATCAGTCGCTGAGGATCGCCCGGGAGGTGCGGGCGCTCACCGGGAAGCGTGGCGTAGACGTGGTGGTGGAGAATGTGGGCGAGGCGACCTGGGGTGAATCGCTACGCTGCCTTGCCAAGGGCGGGCGCGTGGTCACCTGCGGCGGCACCAGCGGGCCGCAGCTCGTGACCGACGTGCGACCGTTATTCTGGCATCAATTCACCATACTCGGCTCCACGATGGGGAATGCGGCCGAGTACCGCGAGGTAGTCCGCCAGCTCGGACTCGGGCGCCTGCGGCCGATCGTGGACGCGGTGTATCCACTCGCCCGGGTGCGTGATGCCTACGAGCGGTTGGAGCACGGGGCGCAAATCGGCAAGGTGACGGTGGAGATTTCGGCATCGCAGAACTGACTCGGCAGGACGCAGCCCTCAAGGGGGCCTTCAGTACCGCTTCGCTGTGCAACAGGACTGCACCCGTGCCGAGCCCCGGTCATCGCGCCAAAAAAGGTGGCGCCGCACGATCAACAGATCCTCAAATCCCTACCCCAGAGCGCGATTTCGGTGCACCGCCGGCGTTGCGTTTACTGGTCTAAGTGTCTATTTTATAGTGACTTAGATAGGTTCTCGGAACCCCCACTTCCGCACCGTCACTGCTGACGACTGACGGCCGAAAGCTGACAGCGCTCAATGACCGCACCGAACGCCCGCGAACGCATTCTGCCCCGTCTGATCGAAGACGAGTTGAAGGAATCGTTCCTCGACTACTCGATGAGCGTCATCGTGCAGCGCGCGCTGCCCGATGTGCGCGACGGCCTGAAGCCGGTGCACCGCCGCATTCTCTATGCGATGAACGAGCTCGGGCTCGTGCCCGGGCGCCCCTACAAGAAATGCGCGACGGTGGTCGGCGACGTGCTCGGCAAGTATCACCCGCACGGCGACATGGCCGTGTACGACTCGCTGGTGCGCATGGTGCAGGACTTCTCGCTGCGCTACCCACTGATCGACGGACAGGGGAACTTCGGCTCGGTCGACGGCGACGCGGCGGCTGCCTACCGGTATACCGAAGCGCGGCTCACCCGCATCTCCATGACGATGCTGGAGGACATCGACAAGAACACGGTCGAGTTCATTCCCAACTTCGACGACCGGCTGCGCGAGCCGACCGTGCTGCCCGCTCGTCTGCCGAACCTCATCGTCAACGGATCGTCGGGCATCGCGGTGGGCATGGCCACCAACATTCCCCCGCACAACCTGGGGGAGGTGGTGCAGGCCATCACCCACCTGGTGGATCATCCCGACGCCACGGTCAAGGATCTGCGCAAGTTCGTCAAAGGTCCTGATTTCCCCACCGGCGGCATTGTCTACGGACGCGACGGGATCAAGGAATGCTACGAGAAGGGCCGCGGCCGCATTGTGGTGCGCGCGCGCGCGGTGATCGAGGAAAAGGAGTCGACCGGCAAACAGCAAATCGTGATCGCGGAGCTCCCGTATCAGGTCAACAAGGCCAACCTGATCACGAACATCGCGCACCTGGTCAACGACAAGAAGCTCGAGGGCATTTCGGACATCCGCGACGAATCCGACCGCGAAGGCATGCGCGTCGTGATCGAGCTGAAGCGCGAGGCCATTCCCGGCGTCGTGTTGAACCAGCTGTACAAGCACACGGCGATGCAGACCACCTTCGGCGCCATCATGCTGGCCCTGGTCGACGGCGTGCCGATGGAGCTGACGCTCAAGCAGATCCTCGAGAATTTCATCGCCCACCGGCACACGATCATCGTGCGCCGCACGGAATTCGAGTTGAAGCGCGCGCAGGACCGCGAGCACATCCTCGAAGGCCTGAAGATCGCGGTCGATCACATCGATGAAGTGGTCCGCATCATCCGCAAGGCGAAGGACGTCCCCGCGGCCGACGCCGCGCTGCGCAAGCGGTTCAAGTTGTCGGAGAAGCAGTCGGCGGAAATCCTCAACATGCGGCTGGCGCGGCTCACCGCCCTCGAGATCAGCAAGCTCGAGGACGAGCTGAAGGAAGTCCGCAAGTTCATCAAGGAATGCAAGGAAATCCTCGGCTCGAAGCCGCGGCGCATGAAGATCCTCAAGGAGGAGTTGACGGAGCTGGCGCACGGGTTCGGCGACGAGCGCCGGACCGAGATCGTGGCCGATCAGGGCGAATTCTCCATCGAGGACCTGATCGCCGAAGAGGACATGGTCATCACCGTGTCGCACGCGGGCTACATCAAGCGGCTCCCGACCTCGTCCTACCGGCGCCAGCGGCGCGGCGGTCGCGGCGTCACGGCGGCGCACACCAAGGATGATGATTGGTTGGAGCACCTGTTCATTGCCTCCACGCACGACTACGTGATGTTCTTCACGCAGGACGGCACCTGCTACTGGCTGAAGGTCCACGAGGTGCCCCAGGCGGCGCGAGCGGCGCGCGGCAAGCCGATCGTCAACTGCATTTCCATCAAGCCGACCGAGCGAGTGGCGGCGCTCGTTCCTGTGCGGGAGTTCTCGGAAGATCAGTTCCTTTTCTTCACGACGCGCGAAGGCGTGGTCAAGAAGACCCGGCTGTCGGAATTCGGCAATCCGCGTTCGGTGGGGATTCGTGCCATCAACATCGAGAAGGGCGACGAGCTGATCGACGTCCAGGTGACCGACGGCAAGAACGACATCGTCATGGCGACGCGCCACGGCATGAGCATCCGCTTCCACGAGCAAGACGTGCGCGACATGGGCCGCACGGCGACCGGCGTCTGGGGAATCGCTCTCGACAAGAAAGACAAGGTCATCGATCTCGTCATCATCAAGCGCGCGTCCACCCTCCTGTGCGTCACCGAAAAAGGGATGGGCAAGCGCTCGGAGCTGGACGAGTACCGCGTGCAGCACCGCGGGGGGCGGGGCATCATTACGCTCAAGCGCAGCCCGAAGACGGGTGACATCATCGCGCTCAAAGAAGTACTCCCTGACGACGAGCTGATGATGATCACCAAGAAGGGCATCGTGATTCGCGTGCCGGTAGAAGGGATCCGCATCAGTGGACGCAACACCCAGGGCGTGAAGGTGATGAATCTCACTCCTGGCGACCTGGTGGTGGACGTGGCGCGCATCGTGAAGGAGGACGAAGCCGAGTCCGGCGACGAGGACGGTGACGACGAGGCCGCCCCGCGCCCCGCGGCGAAGCGTGCGAAAGCCGGGGCCAAGCCCGCCAAGAAAAAGTGACGCTGATCGCCGACCAGGAGCTGGTGGACGCGGCGGCGGCCCTGCGCGGCGTCGCGGTCCGGACGCCGCTCGTCTGGATCGAGCCACTCGGCGCCTGGCTAAAGCTCGAAAGCCGACAGCCGATCGGCGCGTTCAAGGTGCGCGGCGCCTACAACGCGGTGCGCAAGCTGCCCGAAGCGGCCCGAGCGCGTGGCGTGATCACCTTTTCCAGCGGCAACCACGGCCAGGCGGTGGCGTTCGCCGCGCAGCGATTCGGCGTACGCGCGGTGATCGTGATGCCCGAGACCGCGCCAGCGGTGAAGATCGACGGAGTGAAGCGCTGGGGTGGCGAGGTAGTGTTTGCGGGGCGCACCTCGGAAGACCGGCGCCTTGCCGCCGTGGACATCGCGGCACAGCAGGGCCTCGCCGTCATCCCGCCGTTCGATCACGCCGACGTCGTCGCCGGTCAGGCCACCGTGGGGGTGGAGATCGCCGAGGATCTCCCTGACGTGGCGACGGTGGTCGTCCCGGTCGGCGGCGGTGGGCTGATTTCGGGGGTGGTGCGTGGGCTCGCGGCGGCGGGCAGCCGGGCGCGGGTGGTCGGCGTCGAGCCGGCGGGCGCGCCGAAGCTCAGCCGCTCGTGGGCCGCCGGCCGGCCGGTGACGCTCGAGCGCACCGCCAGCGTCGCCGACGGTCTCATCACGCTGAGCGTGGGAGCGCTCCCGTTCGCGGTGCTCCAGGAGCACCGCGACCGCCTCGCCGGCGTCGTCACGGTGGAGGATGACAGCATCCAGGATGCGGTGCATTTTCTCCACCGCGAGTGCGGCCTCCTGGTGGAGCCGTCGGGCGCGGCCACCACGGCCGCGCTGCGCACCGGGGCGCTCGGGCCGTTTGCGACGCCCCCCATTGCGCTCGTCGTGAGCGGAGGCAACATCGACCCCGCGCTGCTCGAGGACCGGAGTCGCCCATGACCGACGCGACCGCTGGCTCGTCTCCTCCCCCTGCGGGGACCAGGATCCTCCTCGCCGACGACGACGAGAGCCTGGTCCGTACCCTGAGCTACATCCTCAAGGAGCGCGGCTACGAGGTCATCGTGAGCCTCGGGGGCGAGAATCTGCTGGCGCTGGTCGCGGCGGAAAAGCCGCACCTCCTGCTGCTCGACATCATGATGCCGAAGACCGATGGGATGGCGCTGCTCGAGCAGCTGAAGGAGGACGAGCGCTTCAAGGACCTCCCGGTGCTGATGCTGTCGTCGATGCCGCCGGAAGACGCGACCGTGAAGGCCCTCGGCTTGGGCGCCGCGGACTTCATCTCCAAACCGGTCCGCGCCAAGGAGCTGTTCGCCCGTGTCGAGGCGCACCTGCGCGTGGGCCGGTCTCTGGGGCAGGCACGCGAGGAAGCCAAGAGCCGAGCGGCGATGGTGGACATCCTGCATGAGGTCACCGACTCGCTCAAACCGGACGAGATCTACAACATCCTGGTCCGTCGCGTCGCCCGCGTGCTCAACATCTCGAAATGCTCGATGGTCCTGGCCAAGCCCGACGACAAGATCGGCGTCGTGGTCGCGGCGTTCGAGAACCCGATGCTTCGCAACCTCGAGGTCGAGCTGACCCGGTACCCGGAAATCGGGCAGGCGCTCGCCACCGGGCGCCGCGTCCTGGTGGCGGATGTCGCCACGGATCCGCTGTACGAAACCGAGCGCCGCCGCTGGAAGGCGGAAGGCATCGCGGTGCCCACCCGCTCCGCCGTCGCCTTGCCGTTCTTCATGAAGGACCGGCAGGTGGGCGTGTTCTTCCTGCGCACGACCGGGCAGGACGCCTCACTCACCCCTGCCGACGCCCAATTCGCGGAGACGGTGATCCGGACGGCGGTGGCGGCGATCGAGAAGGCCTACGATTTCGAGATGGCGGTCCTGGACAAACGACGCTTCGAGCAGCTCGCGGCCACCGACGCACTCACCGGCACGCTGAACCGGCGCGCCATGGCGGAGGCGTTGGAGACCGAGCTGGATCGAGCCCGGCGCTACAATCTCTACCTCAGCATCCTGCTCGCCGACATCGATCGATTCAAGCAGGTCAACGATCTACGCGGGCATCTGGCGGGCGACGCGGTGTTGCGGCAAGTTGGGGAACTCATGCGCCGCGAGGCCCGGTCGGTGGACATCGTCGCCCGCTACGGCGGCGAGGAGTTCGTCGTGGTGATGCCCGAAACGATGTTGCTGGGCGCCGCGAAATTCGCCGAGCGCCTGCGACGCCGGATAGCCGCGCGCGACTTCGCCGAGCCGGGGGAGGAGCCGCTCTATTTGACGGTCAGCATCGGCCTCGCCGGCTTTCCGAACGAGCGCATCACCAGCGCCGACGGCTTCGTCGCGCTCGCGGACCAAGCCCTCTACCGCGCCAAGAACGAGGGCCGCAACCTGGTACGGGAATGAGTCAGCGTCGCTGCCCGAAATGCAAGACGGTCTACGCCGATTCTGCCCGCTTCTGCCCAAAGGACGGGTCGATGCTCGTGGACGTCCAGGGCGCGCCGCCGTCCGCCACACCGAAGACCCCGGCGGGGGGCAGCGCCACCGCGGTGCGCACCCCGCCCCTGAAACAGCCGAGTCTGGAGCGCGCCTCGTCGCTCTCCAACCAATTGCTCGACGCCCGCTACCAGGTGACGAAAAAGCTCGGCGAGGGCGGGATGTCCTACGTCTACCTTGCCAAGGAGATCTCCAGCGGCGAAGAAGTGGCGATCAAGGTGCTGTCGCCCAAGCTCGCCGCCGACCGGAGCTCCGTGGAGCGTCTGCGGCGCGAGGCCGGACTAGCGATGCGGCTCGACCACCCCAACGTGTGCCGCATCCTGCGGCTGGGCGAGTCGGAGGACGGGCTGATTTACCTGGTGATGCCGTTCCTGCGCGGAGAACTCCTGTCGGACCGCGAAGTGAAAGGCGGCCCGATGGATCTCGCGACCGGGCTCACGATCCTGCGCCAGGTGTGCGCCGGGCTGCATCACGCCCACGAACTGCAGATCGTGCATCGCGATCTGAAGCCCGAGAACATCATGCTCGTGCCCAACGATGACGGCAGCGACCGGGCCGTGGTGATGGATTTCGGGCTCGCCAAAGAACGGCGCGCCGACCCGTCAATCGCCAAGCTGACCGCCACCGGCATTATCCTCGGCACGCCGGAATTCATGAGCCCGGAGCAGATCCGGGGGAAACCACTCGACGCTCGCTCCGACGTCTATGCGCTCGGCATCGTGGCATTCGAGATGTTCACCGGGAAGCTGCCGTTCCAGGGGCGCAACGCCCAGGAGATGATGATCGCGCGTTTGCGGGGCAGCCCAACGCCAATCCGCACGATCCGGCCCGACCTGCCGGCCGGCCTCGAAAAGGCAATCTCCAAAGCGCTGGATACCACCCCGGAAAACCGCTTCGCGTCCACGTTGGAGTTTTCCGAAGCGCTGACCGAAGGGGATGGGGGCGGGGGCGGGGGCGGGGCGGGCGGTGGAGGATTGTTCGGGAAGCTCAAGGAGAAGCTTCGATGATGCCAGGATACGTCGTGCCACGGCGTATCCGCCCCTGTGTCGTCGCTTGGTTTGCGCTCGCCGGACCGGTCGCGGCCCAGCAACCGGTGCCGATCACCGCGATTCGCGCCGGGACCCTGATCGACGGCACCGGCGCGGCCCCGCTCAAGAACGCCGTCATCCTGATCCAGGGCGAGCGCATCTCGGCGGTCGGCGCCGCCGTGGCGATCCCGCGGGGCGCCGCGGTGATCGATCTGTCCGCCTACACCGTGCTCCCCGGCTTCATCGACGCCCACGTCCACCTGGCCTTCCGCACCATCGGCGACGGCGACTGGCAGCACAGCGACCTGACCGAGTCACCGGGCCAGCTCGCGCTCCTCGGGGCCGCGCACGCGCACCAGACGCTCGAGGCCGGGTTTACGACGGTCCGCGTCGTCGGGTCAGGTCATTTCAACGACATCGCATTGCGCAACGCCATCACCAACGGCTGGATCCCGGGTCCCCGCATCCTGGGCGCGGGGACGTCGTTCGGTATTACGGGCGGGCATTGCGACGACCTGGAAGGGTTCCGCCCGGGCGTGTTCGGCCGTGAGTCGGGGATCGCCGATGGCGTGGCCGACGGCGTAGACCAGGTCCGCGAGGCAGTGCGATACGCTGTGAAATACGGCGCCGACGTGATCAAGATCTGCGCGACGGGCGGCGTGCTGTCCCTCACCGATTCAGCGGGGGTGCAGCAATACAGCGAAGCGGAAATGCGGGCCATCGTCGAAACCGCGCGGATGCTGTCGCGCCGTGTCGCGGCCCACGCCCACGGTACCCCGGGGATCAAGGCCGCGGTGCGCGCCGGCGTCACATCCATCGAGCACGGGTCGATCCTCGACGCCGAGGCCGTCGCCCTGATGGTGCAACACGGCACCTGGCTCGTCCCGACGCTGATGGCTGGGGAGCGGGTGTCCGAGATGGCGCGGGCCGGACGGCTGCCGCCCCCGATCGCCGCGAAGGCCCTCGCCATCGCCCCGCGGATGCAGGCGTCGTTCAAGCTGGCGCTCGACGGCGGCGTGAGGATCGCGCTCGGCACCGATGCCGGCGTCTTCGCCCACGGCCGGAACGGTCACGAGTTTACCCTGATGGTGCGCTTCGGGATGACCCCGATGCAGGCGATCCAGGCTGGGACCCTCTCGGGCGCCACTCTACTGGGCCGCGAGGCGGACATCGGCAGCCTCGTCGCCGGGAAATACGCCGACCTCGTTGCGGTGCGGGGCGACCCGCTTCAGGACGTGACGGTGCTCGAGCAGGTGGACTTCGTGATGACGGGTGGTACGGTGTTCAAGCGCGACGGGCAGGTTGTGGGACGGAGTGACGCCGGGGTTCCCTGACCGCGTCCTGCTGCCCATGAAGCGCTTCCCCGCCTTTGATCCCCCCGAATACGTCTCCTGGCAGGCGGATCCCGCGCTGGTGCTGGCGTACCGACAAACCATCGAAAGCGACCCCGCGCGCGCGTCCCACGTAGCCCGGCTGTCGAAAGACAGGAAACGCGAACTGTACGCGGGTCTGGTCCGCACGCGGCTGCACGACGTCATGCTGAAGCGATGGGTCCGCACCGGCGTCATCTCCAAGGCTTGGCTCGGCACCGGAGAAGAGGCGACGACGGTCGGTCCGGTGCACGCGCTGGAGCGCGGAGAAGACGTCGTGGCGCCGATGATCCGCAACGCCGGCGCGTGCGTCGAAATGGGGATACCCATCGCCGACGCGCTGCGCGCTTACCTCGGCACCGAAGACTCGCCGTCGCGCGGTCGCGATCTGCACCTCGGCGACCTGGGCCACGGTGTGCTCCAGCCCATCTCCCACGTCGGCGACGTGGTGCCCGTGATCGCCGGGATCGCGCTCGCCTTCAAGATCCGCGGGGAGGCGCGTGTGGCGCTCACCTGGATCGGCGACGGTTCCACCAAGACCGCCACGGCGCATGAGGGGACGAACTTCGCCGCCGTCCAGAAGCTCCCCGCGATCTTCATCGTGCAGAACAACCAGGTGGCCCTCGGCACCCGACTCGACCAACACCACCTCTCCGGATCGTTCAAGGAATGGGCGGCGTCGTACGGGATCTGGGGGCTCACGTGTGACGGCAACAACGTGCTCGACACGTGGGCAGCGACGCGGCTCGCCGCCGAGCGCTGCCGCGCGGGGCAGGGGCCGGCGTTGCTCGTCGCCGAGACGTTCCGCATGGGTGGCCATGCGACCCACGACGAACGCGAAGCGCGCGAGCTCTTTCCGGCGAAGCGGTTCGCCGAGTGGGGGAAGCGCGACCCCATCGGGTTGTACGAGGAGTACCTGAAGGAAGAAGGTTGGTCGGGGAAGGAGCTGGAGGAGGTGGAGGCGGCGGTGGCCGCGGAAGTCGAGCGGGCCGCGGAAGTCGCGGTGGCGAGCCGGGAGCAGATGCCCAAGGGGGAGACGGCGGTGACGGGGGTGTATGCGGATGGGCGGTAGCGTGTTTTGTGGGATCCGCGACTATTGTCGGGTGTACCGAGACTCCACCATGGAGGTGCTCATGAAACAGCCGCTCGTCGCGGTTGCTCTGCTGGCCCTCGCCTGTGGCAACAACGAGTCCGTATCAGGGCAGACGCCGCCCGCGGGACTCGTGCCGCAGGAGATCCTCGGCCACACGCTCTACCTCCGCCCCGGATTCCGCATCGGCGTCTTCGCCGAGAATGTGGGCGGCGTGCGCAACATCATCGTCGGCCCCGGGGGCGCGGTGTACGCCGCGCGTGAGGGTGCCGGGAGAATCGTCAAGCTCGTCGACGCGAACGGCGATGGGGTCGCGGAGTCGGTGACCGATGCGGCCACCGGTCTCGATGGGCCGTACGGGATCGCGTTCCGCGGCGACACGATGTATGTAGCGGAGGAAACCCGGATCGTGCGATTCGTCCCCGGGAACTCGACGCCGCAGCCGGTGGTACCGGACCTCCCGGGCGGCCCCGGTCATTCGACGCGCACGGTGGTATTCGGACCCGACGGCTACCTCTACGTTGCGGTTGGGTCGAGCTGCAACGTCTGCGTGGAATCGAACCCTCGCCGCGCGGCGGTGACGCGCTTCAACGCGGACGGCAGCGGCGAACACCGCTTTGCCACGGGCCTGCGCAACTCGGTCGGGCTCGCCTTCCATCCGACGACCGGCGAGCTGTGGGCCACGAACAATGACCGGGACAACCTCGGCGACGACGTGCCGCCCGAACGCCTGAATATCTTGAAGGACGGCAAGTGGTACGGCTGGCCCGGGTGTTGGCTCCCCGGCCAGAACAACCCCGAGTACCCAACCGTGGATTGCTCCACCGTCGAGCCGCCGGCGATCACGTTTCAGGCGCACTCGGCGCCGTTGGGGCTTGGGTTCTACACGGGGACCGCGTTCCCGGCCGAATTCCAGGGCGACGTCTTCATCGCCTATCACGGATCGTGGAATCGCAGCGTTCCCACGGGCGCGAAAGTGGTGCACGTCGACGTGCAGAACGGCAAGCCGGTCTCGATTGAGGACTTTGTCGTCGGCTGGCAGCTCGGCAATGGCTCGCGGTGGGGACGACCGGTAGCGGTCGCGACGTTGCCGGACGGCTCGCTGTTGATCTCGGACGATTCCGCTGGACGGATCTGGAGGGTGAGTCATGGCAACTAAGGCGGATGGGCGGATGGTCGGATGGACGGTTGGTGTGCTCGGAATGCTCCTCGCGGCCGGTGGGTTTGCCTTTCAATCCGCCCATCCGCCTATCCGACCATCCGCCGATATTCACAGCGAGTACGTCAAGTACGTTTCCGGCGGGGATACCATCACCGCGTACCTCGCCTACCCCGAGCGCGCGGGCCCCGCGCCGGCGGTGATCGTGATCCACGACATCTACGGGATGTCGGATCGACTGCGTCCGGCGGTCGAGCTTCTGGCTCAGCGCGGCTTCGTGGCGATCGGCCCGGATCTCCTGTCGCGGCGCGGTGGTACGTCGGCGGTCGCCGACAGCGCGCGGCGCTTCATCATGTCGCTCCACCCTGACACGGTGACGCAAGATCTGAACGCCACGTACGCATACCTGAAGACGATCAGGGCTGTGCGCCCCGACCGGATCGGCGTGATCGGGTTCTGCTGGGGCGGGGGGCAGAGCTTCCGCTATGCGACCAACAATCCCAGCCTGCGCGCGTTCGTGGTGTGCTACGGTCCGGGACCCGATACCGCGGCGCTGTCGCGGATCAAGGCGAAAGGATTCGGCGTCTACGCGGAGAACGATGCGCGCATCAACACGGGGCTGACCGATCTGACCGCGGCGCTCCAGCGGGCGCGTGTGGCCTATCAGTACCGGGTCTATCCCGGGGTGGGGCACGCGTTTCTGCAGACGCGCGAGAAGCCGGAAGTGGCGGACTCGGCCTGGACGGCAATCGAACGGTTCTTCCGCGATCAGCTGGAACGCTGAACCGCGACGACGCTACGGCGCGGTTGCCCCTCCCCGTTCCGCGACGTAGCTCCTCGCGCGTTCCAGCGCCGCGTCCCGTCCGGCGAGAAAATCCGCCACCCGAGCCTCCGTCGGCAGCTCCGGCGCGATCCCGATCCCTCCGATCCCCGTACCGTCGGGGAACTCGTCGCGTGTGACCGTGAGCCGCAGGCGCCAATCTCTCCAGAGACGGAACTCCGCTACCTGGCCGGGGCTGCCGGCGGAGCGTTCCCCCACGATTGGCCCCCGACCCGAGTTGCGGAACGCAATGAGGACATCTTCGGCCACCCCCCCGGTGCGCGGGGAAGCGAGCACCGCCACCGGCCCCGTGAACGTCGGCCGATCGTGCCGCGGAGGAATGGTGTCGGGTGGCGCCGAGAACCAGGCTCCCGCCGAGTCAGGCATGTCCTGGCCGCGGTACGCCGGCCGGTACTGGGGCGTGCGCCAGCGAGAGGTGACGAGCGGTCGGTTCACGAGTCGGCCGAGGATGCGGTAGCCGGTCTCGCGCCCGCCACCGCTGCCGTCGTGGTCGCGCAGGTCGAGGATCAGTCCACGGATTCCGGTGAAATCCGCAAAGGCGCGGTCGAACAACCGCGCGACATCCGGGTCGGCGAACGACGTGAGCCGCACCCAGGCGATACCGCCGGAGATGGTATCCACCTGGAACGCAAGCGGTGCGAGCGGCCAGCGGTCGGTGAGCGAAATGCTGCGGGTGACGCTCGCGCCGCGCGGCTCGCCGCCGGGGACGCGGAGCTGCAGATGGAGGGCGGTCCCCTTCTCTCCGTCGAGCATGCGCGCCACGGCGCGGTCCCAGCGCGCCGGCTCGGTGGCGCCGGACACCTCGGGCAGCACGGAGTCGCGGATCCACAGTTCCGCCGGAATCCCCTGGACGGCGAGGATCTCGGTGTTGCGCTGCGGCCGGGCGACGCGCATCTCGTCGTTCTCGAGGTAATCCACGAGGAAGGGCCGGCGCTCCACGCCGCGCAGCACCAGCGGCGGCCGGGCGAGTCGGGCGCCCAGGGCCGCCGGCGGCTGGATCGCCGCTTGGCCGTCGGCGAGCAGTGCGACACAGCGTCTCAGGCGGCGCCAAAAGGCGAGGTCGCTCTGGCGCGCGGGCGCGGCAGCCAGGAGATCGGCGAACGCGGAATCCCAGTCGGCGCGGATCCTGTCCCAGGCGGGCGCATTGTAGCGCGCCTCCGCCCAGATGCCGGCCGCGAGGCGGGCCCGCTCCACCGGTCCGAGCTGCTGCGACGCGAGCGGCACGCCGGCGAGCATCGCTGCCAGGCCCCAGCACGAACGTGACGGCATCGCCTTCAATCTATTTGCGCTCGCTCATCGCGCCCGCGGTGGGTCCGGCCGCCACGGCGTCCGTGCGGATCGCATTCCACGCCGCCGCGACACACACGCCGACTCCCGCGCTGTTCGACCCCCACTCACGGGTCATCACGCGCTCCAGTGCCACGCGCACGACCCCGAGCCACGCCGCCGCCAGCACGTCCGCGCTCCCCGGGCGCACCGAGCCGTCCGCCTTGCCCTGCGCCACCAGGTTCTCGAGGGCGCCGCGGAATTCCCGCGTCGACTCGCGCGACTTGTCGTCCAGCAACGCGCCGAGGTCTTGAAAAAAGAACAACCGGACCACCGCCGGCTCGCGCCCCGCGCCCTCGATCAACAGCTCCGCCAGGCGACCGAGCTTGTCCCGTGGTCCGAGCAGCGCCGCATCGGCCTCGCGCACCAGTTTGGTGCTCCAGCGCGCGGCACCACGGTACAGTTCGTTCAGCAGCTGCTGTTTGCTCGTGAAATGACGATAGATCGTGCCCTCCGCGATCCCGGCCTTCCGGGCCAGGTCGGGAGTCGTGGTGGGATGGTAGCCCCGGGTCGTGAACAACTCGAGGGCCGCGCGGACCAGCCGCTGGCGGGTAAGATCGGCCTGCTTCACTAGCGGGCGAATCTAATTAGCTTTCGGCCGCTTCGTTGGGCCGGCTTTCACTTCCGTTGGGAGATCTCCACCGCATGCGCATGCTGGTACTCGGCGCGGGCCTGCAGGGGTCCGCCTGCGCCTTCGATCTGCTGCAACAGGACGCCGTTGTTTCAGTGACGCTCGCCGATATCCAACCGGACCGTGCCGCGGCCTTCCTCAAGCCGTTCACCGGGAAGCGGCTTTCGCTGCTGAAGCTGGACGTCCAGGATCCGGCGGCGTTGCGCGGCGCGATGCAGGGGCATGTGGCCGTGGCGAACGCGCTGCCGTACTACTTCAACCTCGACGTGACGCGGGCCGCGGTGGAAGCGGGCCTGCACTACGCCGATCTGGGCGGCAACACCGAGATCGTCTTCAACCAGAAGAAGCACGATGCGGACGCGAAGGCGCGGAACGTGTCCGTGATCCCCGACTGCGGTCTCGCGCCGGGGATGGTCAACGTCATCGCCGCCGAAGGCCTGCGGCGCGTGGGCGATGCGGAATCGGTGAAGGTCTATGTGGGCGGGTTGCCGCGCCATCCTGAGCCGCCGCTCAACTACCAGATCGTCTACTCGCTCGAGGGTGCCCTCGACTATTACACGACGCCGTCGTGGGTGCTGCGCGACGGCAAGCCGACACGTGTGGACGCGTTGTCCGAGCTCGAGTCGTTGTCATTTCCGCCACCGGTCGGCGAGCTGGAAGCATTCCACACGGGCGGCGGCATTTCGACCATGCCCTGGGCCTACGAGGGGCGCGTCCGTACCATGGAGTACAAGACGCTGCGCTACCCCGGACACATGGCGATCATGCGGCCGATTCGCGAGCTTGGCCTGCTCGATCTCACGCCGATCAAGGTGAAAGGGAAGGAGATCGTGCCGCGCGATGCGTTCATCGCCATTGTCTCACCCAAGCTCAACAAACCTCAGGGTCGCGATCTCGTCGCTCTGCGCGTCGACGTGCACGGCCGGAACGGATCGCACGCCGCATGGGAGTTGCTCGACTACTACGATGAGGCGCGCGGCATCAGCGCGATGATGCGCACCACCGGCTACTCCCTCTCGATCACGGGATTGATGCAGGGCGACGGCCGCATCCCGGGGCGCGGTGTGCAGACGCCGGACGAGGCGGTGCCGTTCGATGCGTATGTGGGCGAGCTGAAGAAGCGCGGGATAGAAATCCGGGAAGTCTGAACAACGCTGTCGGCCATCGGCTATCGGCAGTCGGCTAAGACGTCAGCGGGAACACCCGCGCCACGGCCGACAGCCGACAGCCGACAGCCGAAAGCGTTCAGTAGCTCCACGTACTCCCGAAAAAGAACTGGCCCCCGTCCTCCCCGAACCCGGCGCCGGCCACCAGCACGCCGTTGCGACCGAGCCGGAGCATCACCTCTCCGCCGGCGCTCGAGTGCAGATCCTGGGTGGTCAGGCGAAGTCCCCCCGGGCCGAACACGCGGCCGGCGTCGTAGAACGCGACCAGCTTCAATTCAAACAGCGTGGGCGCATACAGCAGCGCGTAGCGCGCCTCGAAACCACCCAGCAGCTTGTCCGGCCCAATGAACCGCGAATCGTAGTAGCCTCGCAACGAGCGGTAGCCGCCCACCCCGATGTACGGCCGGCCCGATGACTCGATCGTTTGCAGCACCGAAATGCTGGGCGAGCCGCTCATCCGCTCCCCCAACAACCTGCCGGCGAGGACCAGCTTCTCGAACGGATGCACGTACGCCTGCACTCCCACCGTGGTCCGCACGTAGCGCTTTGCCGTCGCGTACAGTCCCTCGGCGAATACCCCCGCGTGCGGATCGGTCTCGTTGTCGCGAGTATCGACCACGAGTCCGGCCCGTAGGCTGGCGTCGTCGAACGGCGCGCTGTCCGCCCGCCCCGCCGCGCGATCGCGCAGAAACAGTCCATCGCCCGGCAACGCACGGTACGACGTGCGCACGAGCGTCGCCCCGGCGAGCGCCCGCAGCGGTCCCACGAGACGGCGCTGGATCGTGAGTCGGGCGAGCTGGGTGGTGCGGCTCACGGAGTAGAAGTAGGGCGTGGTGGGGGTGAGGCTGTCGGTATCGTATTGCGTGTCGTTGCCGAGCCCGAAGTAGCCGAGCCGGTTGGCGCGGATCGCGTCGAGGGTGAGCCCCACGCGCCAGCTGTCCCACAGCGCCGGCGCCTGCGCGTCGAGCTCCACCAGGTAGCTGCCCTGGGTGCTGGCGCCCGCGCTGAGCGTCACGGCGGCGCGGTTCGGCTCGGGCCGCTCGTGGAAGCCGATCGGACTGTAGACGCGCGCGTAGCCGGCGAGCCACCAGCCGTCGATCGAGCTGTAGTAGCCGTACGGGGTGTAGGTGAAATCCCAGTACGGCGCGGCCTCGGGCTGTTGCGCCGCCACGGGTACCGGCGGGCGCAGAGAGACGAGCGCGATGAGGAAAACGACGCGGCGCACGCTCAGCCGGGGTCGCGCCCTTCGTAGAGGTGCGCGGTCTCCACGAACCGCGCTTCGGTTCCGTCGTGAACGGCGTAGCGTCCGGGATACAGCGACGCCGCGCCGAATTCGCCTCGCTTGTTGACCGCGTAGAAACTGAGGTTGAAGCGCGGCAGCCCGGTTGCCGTGAGCAGCCGGGGTGCGGTCATGCGTACCACGCGCCGCAGCGTCTCGAGGCAGGCATCGGTGGGCTTCATGCCGCGCCGCATGTGCTCCACGGTGAGAAACCCGCCGCACACCATGATGTTCGACTCGCCGCGACCGGTCGAGCCAGCGGCGCCGATCTCGTTGTCGCAATACTGTCCCGCGCCGATGATCGGACTGTCGCCTACGCGGCCGGGGATCTTCCACGACAACCCGCTCGTGGTGGTGATCGAGGCGATGTCGCCGGTGGGCGTCACGGCGTCGCAGTTGATCGTTCCGGTCGTCGGGCGAACCACCATCGGGGCGTGACCGGGGACGTCGAGCCAGTTATCGGAGGCATTCAGGTTGGCCCGCCATTCCAGCCACGCCTGGCGCGAGGCGTCGGTGAGCAGGTCCTCTTCCTTGAATCCGTAAGAGAGCGCGAAGCGCTTGGCGCCCTCGCCCACGAGAAAGATGTGATTCGTATAGGTGAGGATCAGCTTGGCGACCTCAGAGGGCGTCTTGATGTTCTCCAGGCAGCCCACCGCGCCGGCGCGCTTGGTCGGGCCGTGCATGCACGATGCGTCGAGCTGCACGACACCGTCGGCATTGGGGAGCCCGCCGTAGCCGACGGATTGGTCGGCGGGGTCGAGCTCCTGGATCTTCACTCCCTCCACGGCGGCGTCGAGGGGATCGGCGCCTTGCAGCATCAGCTCGTAGGCCTTTTGCACCGGTTTCAGGCTGTTGGCACTCGTGATCACCACCGGCTTGGCGGCCCAGGCGCGTGAGGGGGGCAGGGGCCGTGGTGGCCGCACCGGGTGCGTGATGCCGAGCGTTCCGGCGGCGGCGATCCCACCGGCCGCGGATGCGAGGAAATCACGGCGTGAGACGTCGTGGGACACGGGGACTCCGAATCGGTGTGAGAGGGACGATGGGAATTAGCCCGGCCCAGCGGGCCTGTCAACTTGCTCGCGCCGCGGCGGAGTTCTAGGTTCCGGCCGTGTTCGGTGACGAGAATTCAAGCCCTCGCGCCGTCGTCGGCCGGATCCTCGGTGCGGCGACGCTGCTCGCGGCGGGACTGCTGCTCGTCATGCTCGCGTCTACTGGTCACATCGCGTGGCAGCTCGTCACCCTGGTCGGCGTGCTGTGGGCGGCCTGGGGGTTCGTTGGCGGTCTGTTCAGCCACGTCATCGAGCCCGCCGCCCGGTTCCTCGCGAATCAACTCACGGGGAACGTCTCGCTGCCCGAGTACGACGACGACATCGTGATACAGACGGCGCGGCTGGAGCGTTTGCTGGAGCAGGCGTCGAGGCCGCATCACGAGATCCTGATCGGCATCCGACTCGCCGAGATCTACCGCACACACCAGAAAGACCCGTCGAAATCCGACGCGCTGCTCGCGCGGCTGCGCGCCAAGTACCCCGAGGCCCCCGAGCTCGCGCATGCCGATCCCGGTTGACGTCTCGCTCGTGATCCCGGTCTACAACGAGCGCGAGAATCTCGCGCCGCTGCTGGACGAGATCGCCGCCGCCCTCTCCGGCCGGCGCTACGAGGTCGTCGCGGTGGACGACGGGTCTACCGACGGCTCCGTCGCGGCGCTCAAGGCGTTGCAGTCCGCGCATCCGGAACTGCACATCGTGACGTTCGCCGCCAACGCCGGCCAGACCGCCGCGTTCGCCGCCGGATTCCGGGCGGCGCGCGGGCCCGTGATCGTGACCCTCGATGCCGACGGGCAGAACGATCCGGCGGATATTCCGGCGCTGCTCGACGAGCTGGCGCGCGGCGACGCCGCCGCGGTCGCGGGGTACCGTGCCGCCCGGCAGGATTCAGCCTGGAAGCGGCTCCAAAGCCGGATCGCCAATGGTGTGCGCAACTGGCTCAACCACGAGACGATCCGTGACACGGGCTGCTCGCTCAAGGCGTTCAGGGCCGACGCGCTGCGACACCTGCCCCTGTTCACCGGAATGCACCGCTTCCTCCCGACGCTCGTCAAGATGCAGGGTGGGGCCGTTGCGGAAGTTCCGGTGCGGCACCGGCCGCGCCGCTCGGGGACCACCAAGTACGGGATGTGGAACCGGGTGTTTCGCTCACTCGCCGACGCCCTGGCCGTCCGCTGGATGCAGCGCCGCGTGTTGCGCTACCGCGTGACGGAAGACCTTCCTTAACCGCGATCCCCGACCCTCGACCCGATGTCGCGCAAGCCCAGGCTCGATCCTGCGATCTTCAACCTCCCGGTCGCGAAAATGCGGGAGGGCTACTACTCCGACAAATACTTCGTGCGCGCGCGCGACGTGCTGCTGCGGGACAAACACCGCCCCCGCGTCACCATGCAGGTGTTCGGCAAGACAGACGCCTACCTCGGCGGCGCGGACGAGGTGATCGCGATCCTGAAGCTGTGCGCGCAGTCGTGGGAAGAACTCGCGGTTTCCGCGCTGTACGACGGGGACGAAGTCGCGCCGTGGGAGACCGTGATGCTGATCGAAGGCCCGTATGACGCGTTCGCCGTCCTCGAAACGCTGTACCTCGGCGTACTGGCGCGGCGCACACGCGTCGGCACCAACACCCACCGCGTGGTCGAGGCCGCAAAGCCGAAACAGGTCATGTTCTTTCCCGCGCGCCACGACCATTGGCTGGTGCAGACCGGCGACGGCTACGCCGCCCACATCGCCGGCGCGATCGGGGTCTCCACCGACGCCCAGGCGTCGTGGTGGGGATCCGAGGGGGTCGGGACTGTGCCCCACGCGCTGATCGCCGCGTACGGTGGCGATACCGTGCGGGCGTCCCTGAAATTCGCCGAGCACATGGACGACCCGAATATCCGGCTCATCACGTTGGTAGACTTCGACAACGACTGCGTCGGAACGTCGCTCAAGGTCGCCCGCGCATTGGGGCAGCGGCTGTACGGTGTGCGGATCGATACGTCGGAGACGCTGGTGGACCAGTCGATCGTGCCGCAGATGGGACTCACCAAGCCGACCGGCGTGATTCCGCAGCTCGTCTGGAACGTGCGCCGCGCGCTGGACAAGGAAGGGTTCCAACAGGTGAAGATCGTCGTTTCGGGTGGGTTCACGGTGGAGAAGATCCGTCTGTTCGAAGAACAGGGAGTACCGGTGGACATATACGGCGTCGGGTCGAGCCTGTTCCAGGGACGGTTCGATTTCACCGCCGACATCGTGCGCGTCGATGGGAAGCCGTGCGCGAAGGTCGGACGGAGCTTCCGACCCAATCCACGGTTGGAGCGCGTGGAGTAACCCCCGGCGCGCCGATGCAGGCGTCTACCCATAAAACCATCGTGCGCGGCGCCTGCGGCTGCGCCGCCGCAGGGCTCGTCCTGATGGTTGTCGTGTGGATCATCGCCGTCAATTACGCGAGCAGTCCGCGAGCGGGCGAAGAGGCGCATCACTCGGCCGCCGCGGCGCTCGATACCCTCGCCCGGGTGGGCTGGCCGTCTGGCACCGTGGTGTTCGACCCAGACGACTTCGCGCTACCCGAGCCAGCCGCGACCGACGTGCTACGGCTGGCCGGCCGCATGTGGAGCGACACCACGCGACGGCCGCCCTCGATTGCATTCGGGGACACGTTCCCCGCGGGTGCACGGGCGCGGCAACGCTGGCTCCAGGCCGGGCGCCACGCCGCGGTCGATTCGTTGCTCGCACTGCGGAAGAGCGTCGCCCGGATGGGCAAGGTGTCGCAGCTCCCGCAAGGCCAGGCCGCCGTCCTCTACCAGAGCCGCGCCGTCCTGGCGCGCGCGCGCCACGCGGCCGACTCCGGGCACGTGGATGTCGCCGAATGGCTGCTCGGCGCCGTCGTCACGGTCGGTCATGACATGCAGTCAGGCCCATCGTTGTTGCGGGCCATCACCGGGGTGCGGCTGGAGCGTGACGCACTGGAGATGCTCGCCGGCCTCGTTCCTGCGCCGCGCGCCGACGCCGTCGCACGCGGCGCGGCGCGCGCCGACTCGCTGTTTCACAGTTTGCTCGAGGCGCGCCGATTGCTGCGGCTCGTGGCGCGCGACACCACCCTCCTCGATGCGCTCGCGGCCTGGGCACGCGATCCCACGCTGCCGCTGCCGTTGCGCGATGATTGTGTCCGCGCCATCGGGCTCGGGTGGATGGACGGACCGGAGTTGCTGAGCGGTGTCGCCGCACGTCGCGACAGTGTCCTGGCCTGGCTGGAAGATTCGCTGCCCGCGGCGCTCCAGCCAGCGCTGCGCGGCGCGCGGCGGTTCGCGAGCCCGGGATGGGCGCAACGCCTGTCGTTCGCGGCGGAGTACGACGAGATCATCGCGCCCCTGGTGGCCCGATAGCGCGGTTGACACATCCCTTGGTCCCCCCGGAGATTCCCGGACGCTGGCTCACTCCAAGGGGCACGCATGGCGCGGATTGTCTTCTGGGACGTTGACACCCAGGTCGATTTCATGAAGGCAGACGGCAAACTGTACGTGCCGGACGCCGAGCATATCATCCCGAACCTCAAGCGGTTGACCGACTACGCGCACGGCCACGGGATTCGCATCGTGGCGAGCGCGGACGACCACGTCCCGGGTCACAAAGAGCTGTCGGATACGCCGAACCTGAAGGACACGTTCCCGCTGCACTGCATGCGCGGCACGCCCGGCCAAAAGAAGATCCCCGAGACCGCTCTGCGTGACCCGATCGTCATCGAGCCCGACCCCCAGGACCCCCAGGCGCTGGCCGCGCGGGTGCGCGCCCACCGGGGCGACATCCTGTTCCACAAGCACTGGTTCGACGTGTTCACGAACCCCAACGTGCTGCCGGTGGTGGATGCGCTCGATCCCCAGGACGTCGTGCTGTACGGTGTGGCGCTGGACGTGTGCAACCGCTACGCGATCGAGGGATTCCTCCAGCACCGCCCCAAGATTCGCCTCTTCGCCGTCACCGATGCCATGAAACCGATCGACCGGGACGTCGCCGAGCAGATGCTCAAGGAGTGGGGCGATGAAGGGGTGCGGCTCGTGAAGGCGAGCGAAGTCGTCATGGGCGGCCTGGTGGAGCAGCTCGCGCGGGCGGACGCATGACGACGACTCCCGCCTTCGGGAAGTTCTTCCTCCCCGGGCCGACCGATGTCCACCCGGACGTGCTGGCGGCGCAACTGCGTCCGATGATCGGCCATCGCTCGAGCACGATGGAGCAGCTGCTCCAGAAGATGGCGCCGCAGCTGCAGGCCATGGCCCGCACGTCGCGCACCGTGCTCATCGGCACGACGTCCGCCACCGGCTTCATGGAGATGGCGGTGCGCAACGGCGTGAGGCAGCGAGCGCTGTCGCTCGTGAACGGCGCCTTCAGCGAGCGATTCGCCCATCTCGTCACGGCGTGTGGGAAAGAATGTGTCCGCCTCGACGTGCCGCTCGGACAGACGGTGGAACCCGACATGCTGCGTGACGCCCTGCGCCGCTCACCGGTCGACGCGGTCACCGTGGTGCACTCCGAGACGTCCACCGGTGTGCTGCAGGACGTAGAAGCGCTCGCCGCCGTGAGCCGGGAGTTCGACGACGTGTTGTTCCTCGTGGACGCCGTTACCTCGATGTGCGGCAGCCCGGTCGAGCCCGACGCCTGGAAGTTCGATTTCACCTTCACCGGCTCGCAGAAGGCGCTCGCGCTGCCGCCAGGGCTGGCGTTCGGCGTCGCGTCGGCGCGCATGGTCGAGCGCGCCAAGACGCTCCCCGAGCGCGGGCTGTATTTCGATCTCGTCAGCTTCGAGCAGGCGATGGCCAAGTTCCATCCGACCAACACGCCGGCGGTGTCGCTGTGCTTCGCGCTCGACAAGCAGCTCGATCGCATCGCGGCGGAGGGCGGGATCGAGGCACGCTGGCGGCGCCACGACGCCATGCGGCAAACGGTCGAGCACTGGGCCGCCGCGCGAGGCATCGAGTACCTGCCACGCGACGGACGCCGCAGCTGGACCGTCTCCTGCCTCCGTCTGCCGGCGGGGAAGAGCGCCAAGGACGTCGTCGCCAAGCTCAAGGCGCAGGGGTGGACGATCGGGGCGGGCTACGGCTCGCTCAAGGACTCGACGATTCGCATCGGACACATGGGCGACCATAGCGTCGCGGCGCTCGAGCAGCTGCTGCCCCTGGTGGAAGCCGCGTTGGCGTGAGCCTGCGCGTGGTCGTCGCCGACCGGTTGGCGCCGGGGGGACTCGAGCTGCTCGGGCGCACCCCCGGGGTCGAAGTCGTGAATGTCGCGGGACAGCCGCGGGAGGCGCTCGAGCAGGCGTTGGCTGGCGCGCACGCCCTGATCGTGCGGAGCGAGACGCGCGTGACGGCGGACCTCCTGAACCGCGCGCCGCAGCTGCGGGTGATCGCGCGCGCCGGGATCGGAGTGGACACGATCGACGTCCATGCCGCGACCCGGCGCGGCATCGCGGTGATGAACGCCCCCGGGGCGAACACGGTGAGCGCGGCCGAGCACGCCATGGCGCTATTGCTCGGCCTGGTGCGGCACATTCCCTGGGCGGCCGAATCGATGCGCCGCGGCGAATGGGACCGCAAGAAATACGAGGGGACGGAGCTGCGCGGCAAGACGATCGGCATCGTCGGGCTGGGCCGGATCGGCGGACACGTGGCGCAGCTGGCCCGGGCGTTCGGCATGACCGTCGTGGGGCATGATCCCTACCTGTCGCCGGAACGCGCCGCGGAGCTGCAGGTGAAGACCGTGCCGCTGGACCAGCTGCTCGGCATGTCGGACATTGTCACGTTGCACGTCGCACTCACCGAGCAGACCCGGCACTTGATCAACGCCGAGCGGCTCGCCCAGATGAAAAAGAGCGCCATGCTGATCAACACGGCGCGCGGCGAACTGGTGGATGAGGCCGCGCTCGCAGCGGCCATTACGGCGAAGCAGATCGCGGGCGCCGCCGTAGACGTGTTCGCTGAGGAGCCGCTCCCCTCCGAGGCGCCGCTGCGCCAACTCAACCGGGTGATCCTGACGCCGCATCTGGCCGCCTCGACCGCCGAGGCCCAGGATCGCGTGTCGCAGGAGATTTGCACCGCGGTGCGCGACGCGCTGTTGTCGGGCGATCTTTCGACCGCGGTGAACGTTCCCGGTATCGGCGGCGATGTGCTGCGGCGTTCGGCGCCGCTCTTGATTCTCGCCCGGCGCTTGGGTCGTTTCGTCGCCGCGCTGGCCCGTGGCCGTGTGACCGGCGTCGAGGTCGCCTACGGGGGCAAGGAGGAGGCCGTCGCCCGACCCGTGCTCATCGCCGCACTGGAGGGCCTGCTGAACGGGTTGGGGGAGACTTCGGTGAGTCTCGTCAATGCCCTCGTCCTCGCCGAAGAACGCGACATCAGACTCACCCGTCGTACCGGGGCGCCCGAGCCGGGGTTCGAGACGTCGATCGGCGTGGCGGTGGAAGCGAGTCAGGGTAACGCGCGAGTGGCGGGAGCGTTGGTCGGGAACAGCCACGGGCGCGTGATCCGCATCGACGACTACCACGTGGATGTCGCGCCCGAGGGCTGGATCCTCGTCATCACGAACCGCGACGTACCCGGTGTGATCG
Source organism: Gemmatimonadales bacterium (assembly GCA_036555485.1). GTDB lineage: Bacteria > Gemmatimonadota > Gemmatimonadetes > Gemmatimonadales > GWC2-71-9 > DASTHG01. Next base: position 27,264 of record DATBLG010000030.1, read on the forward strand.
GGCGGGTGGGGACGCTGCTGGGCGAGGGCGGCGTCAACGTGGCGAGCTGGCACCAGGCGCGCGGCGGCACGCCCGGCGGGGAAGCGCTCGCGGCCATCACCGTCGATCAGGCACCGGCCGATGGAGTACGCGAGAAGATCGAGCGCGTTCCGGATGTGTTGCAGGTACGGCTGGCCCACTTCGGCGACTAGGGTTGCGCAAACCTCGAAACAACCCGGGGCCGGGCTGACTGCGCCCGGCCCCAGGTCCTGTTCAGTTGATGCGGTGCAGTTCCACGCGCCGGTTCCGTGCCAAGCCATCGGTGGTGGTGTTGGTGTCGATCGGATTGCTCTCCCCGAAGCCTCTCGCGGATAGCCGGTTCGATGCGACCCCTTTCCGGATGAGATACCCCCGGACCGATTCTGCCGTCGTGCTGAGGCCGGGCTGACAGCGCCCGGCCTCAGGTACAATACACTCGATACCGTCAGCTCAATCGAAGCGGTGCAGCTCCACGCGCCGGTTGCGGGAACGCCCGCTCGCCGTCGCGTTCGTATCGATGGGATCACCCTCACCAAATCCCTGCGCGGTGAGCTGGTCGGGTCCCACGCCGCGC
>DATBLG010000120.1:0-2620 GCA_036555485.1 Gemmatimonadales bacterium
ACTGGGTGGGCGCGACGGCAGGTGTGGACATTTACGACATCCGCATCGCGCCGTCGATCGTTGAGCCCGGGATCTCGCGACTGCAAGACGAGCGGCACAGCTGGTACGCCGGATTGCGGATCGGAAAGTACCCGGCCGTCCCGGTCGGCATCGCGGTGGCGATTCTCTTACCCGTCGTCCATCGATTCTCGAATTGACTCCCCTTGACTCCCGATGCGGTCCCAACTAGGCTGTCACCTCGCTCAATAACGTTAGGCAAACCGTGAGAGACGCACCTCGTCAACTGGAACGCATGCCGCACTGCCCGGCGCTACGCGCCCGGGGAACCAGGAGCGGTATGTCCGCGTGGGAGGGGTCGAGCACGAGGCGCTAGCCCGTTTTGCTCGCGAGCGTCGACGACGCCCTCCCGCCGGGAGGGCGTTTTTTTTTTCGCCGGCGCGGTTTCGCGTCGGGTGCCCGAGTGGGTGGTGTTCGTCGATCTCTCGGGCTCGCGGGTTCGCGTCCGCAGCGCGGAGATCCGGATGATCGTCGAGTCGCGGTCGGAGCAGCGCGCCTTTGACCGGGCGTTGGAACGCCGCCTCGACGGCGAAAGCACTGAAGAGATGAATGACTGAGGCGCGTTTGGCCGGGGCAGGCTTGCGGAGCGGAGGCCCCCTGTCCCGGCCGGACTGGGTGCGCCAGAATGGAGGACCCATGAAGATCTTCGGACAGCACGACGAAAAGACGCTGATGCAGCTGGAGGACGTGGCCAGCCGGGCCCACAAGGCCGCCCTGATGGCGGACGGGCACGTGGGTTACGTCATGCCGATCGGCGGGGTCGCGGCGTACGACAACCAGGTGTCGGTCGTGGGCGTGGGCTTCGACATCGCCTGCGGCAACGCGGCGATTCGGACCGACCTCAAGCTGGCGGATATCGCGCCCATCACCCCGGGCCGCGAGCGCAACATCGCGCTGGGTGCGCTGGCCGAACGAATCGCCGGCACGGTGAGCTTTGGCGTGGGCCGGAAGAACCGGGCCGACGACGCGCCCACCGACCATCCGTTGTTCGGCGACGCGGCGTGGGACGCCGTGCCGGCGCACCGGCGCCAGGCGCTGCGCGACAAGGCGCGCCTGCAGCTCGGGACCGTGGGCAGCGGCAATCATTACGTCGACGTGTTCGCCGACGAGTCGGACACCATCTGGGTCGGCGTGCATTTCGGCAGCCGCGGCTTCGGTCACGGCGTCGCGACCGGCTTTCTCGCGCTGAGTCAGGGCAAGGGCTGGGACGAGCGCACGCCCGAAGCCGAGGTCTTGCTCGACCTCGATTCGCCCGTCGGTGAGGGCTACTGGGAGCTGATGAACCTGGCGGGCCGCTACGCCTACGCCGGGCGCGAGTGGGTGGCGCGCAAGGTCGTGGCGCTCCTGGGCGGCAGGGAACTCGAGTTGGTGCACAACCATCACAACTTCGCGTGGCAGGAAACGCACGATGGCCGCGAGCTGGTGGTGGTACGCAAGGGTGCCACGCCCGCGTTCCCCGGACAGAAGGGATTCGTGGGTGGCTCGATGGGCGACAATGCGGTGATTCTCGAAGGCACCGCGGCCGCGGATGCGCCGACCGCGCAGCTGCAGCGCGACGCGCTCTTCTCGACCGTGCACGGGGCCGGCCGCGTGATGTCGCGCACCGCTGCCGCGGGCAAGATCCGGAAGGGCCGGGTCATCACGCCGGGTCGGGTGTCGCCCGAGATGATGCGGCAGTGGATGAACGAGAAGGGCGTCATCCTGCGCGGCGGGGGGCTGGACGAGAGCCCGCACGTGTACCGCCGGTTGCCCGATGTGCTCGCGGCGCAGGGCGACACGGTCACGGTGTTGCACACGCTGCGGCCGCTCGTCGTGGTGATGGCCGGCGCCGACGAGTTCGACCCCTACAAGGACTGACCGCTCACGGCGCTACCGTCAGCGTGAAGGGGCGGGTGTCACCCTCGTCATCGACGTCCGTGACGCGGATCGTGAACGTCACGGTGCCCGCGGCAGTCGGGGTCCCGCTGATGATGCCGTTCCGGAAACCGAGGTCGAGACCGGCCGGCAACGTGTCCGTGACCACCGCCCATTCGGTGGGCGTGCCGTACCGCACTTTCAGCGTGGTGGAATACGCGATACCGACCTGTGCTTGAGGCAACGGTGACGTCGTGGCGAAGACCGGCACGGCGTCCAGATCCTGCGGATAGCTGGTGCAGGCAGCGGCCACTGCGCCCGCCACGCAGACGATCGCCGCCATTGCGGATATCTTGTTCGGCACCATGAACCGCCTCCAGGGAAAACTCGCTCTCGTCACGGGCGCGAGCTCGGGCTTTGGCCTCGCCACCGCGCGACGCCTAGCAAGTGATGGAGTCAATTTGGTGTTGTGGGCGCGCCGGCGCGAGCGGCTCGATGAGATCGCCGCCGAGTTGCGTACGAAGAATCACGTAGCTGTTCGCGTCGACACCGTGGACGTGCGCGATCGCTCGCTCGTCAATGCGGTCGTCGACGATCTCGTGGACGAAGGGCTCGTGCCCGACATTCTCCTGAATAACGCGGGCCTTGCGGCCGGCATGGCGACCGTGCAGGACGGCGATCCGGACGACTGGGACCGGATGATCGACAC
>DATBLG010000123.1:0-17554 GCA_036555485.1 Gemmatimonadales bacterium
CCTTCGACGCCGCTCACCGCCATCCCCATCGAGTGGTAGCCCTTGTCCACGTAAACCGTGGTGCCGGTAATGCCGCTCGCCAGCTGGCTCCCCAGGAACGCACCGACGGTGCCGACTTCGCGAGCGGATAATGGCTCGGGGATCGGGGAGTTGGCGGCATAGTAGTCCACCATGCGCTCGATTCTTCCGATGGCGCTCGCCGCGCGGGATGCAAGCGGACCTGCCGAGATCGTGTTCACGCGGATCGCGTACTTGCGACCCGCCTCGTAGGCAAGCGTTCGGGTATCGCTCTCCAGCGCCGCCTTGGCGGAAGACATGCCTCCCCCGTAGCCCGGGACCACGCGCTCGCCTGCCATGTAGGTGAGCGAGAGGACGGACCCGCCGGGATGCATGAGCGGGGCGAGCCGGCTCACGATCGAGACCAGGGAATAGGCACTCACGCTCACGGCCGTCAAATAGCCCCCGCGACTCGTCTCGAGCAGGGGTCGTTTTACCTCGGGGCCGTTAGCGAGTGAGTGGACCACGATGTCGAGGCATTTCTCGCCGAAATCGGCGATCAGGCGCTGGCGCAGCCCTTCGACGGAAAAGTCTCCGACGTCCTTGTACCGCTTGTTGGTGCGGATCTCCTCCGGCACGTCTGCCAGCGCATCGTACGCCGCGTCGAGCGGGTACACCCGCTCGAAACTGAGGAGCGATCCATCCGGCATGCGTCGCGCCGCATCGATCTTGCCGCGCTCGAGCAGGTTCAGGAAAATGTTCATGGCCGGCGGCCAGGTCCCGACGCACACCGTTGCGCCGGCCTCGGCCATGGCCTTGGCGATCGCGAACCCGAAGCCGGCGTCGTCGGCGACCCCGGCGACCAGCGCGCGTTTGCCCGTGAGATCGATGTTGAGCATACACCAGTCCTCAGTCAGGTATCAGGTGTCAGTTGTCAGTCGTCGGCCTGATCTTTGAGGGCTGACGACTGATGATTCACACGAAGAATCTTGCGGCGACTGGAATCATCTGCGGGTGCCGCACGAGCGCCTGAGCGAAGATCCGTCCCAGGGTCCGCTTCCCCTCGGGAATGGCGTTGACGGTGCGTGCCAGCCCGTTGAAAAACGCATCGTCCAGATGCTCGAGCGCCTGCTTGATTCGGTAGTACTTGAGGTGATCGTCACCCAGTAGCTTCATCCAGGCCTCGTGATACTGGGCGAGTCGGCGCGCGCTGGTATCGCCCTCGCCAATAGCCGCGGCCGCGGTACGGCCGGCCAGGCGTCCGGCCTTCATTGCGTTCACGATGCCGCCGCCCGACAGCGGGTTGATCATGTGGGCCGCATCGCCCGCCACCAGCACACCATCCGCGTAGGTCTGTTTGATCGTGGTGTGCACGATCACCCCACCGATCGTGTACCCGGTGCGCGCCCCCCGGGGATAGCGACGGGCGATCCACGAATCCAGGTACTGTTTGGCGTTTCGGCCGTCGGACTTCAAGGCCACGACGCCAAGCCCCACATTGGCCACGCCTTCAGATTTGGGAAAGATCCAGGCGTAGCCGCCGGGGGCGATGTCTTCCCCAAACTGAAGGTAAATCGCATCGGGATCGAACTTGATGCCTTGGACCACGTACTGGGCGCACGATTCCATGTCCCGTGCCGGGACACGCGTATCGAGTCCCGCCCAACGCCCGACCATCGTTTCGACGCCGTCGGCGCCGATGACCACCCGTGCGCGGTATGTCGTGGAGCCGCCGGGACCGCGCACCGACACCGCCCAACGGCCATCCGGGTCTCGGACCATTCCGGACGCCTCGGTCCCCACGAGCAGCTCGGCCCCGGCTGCGCTGGCTTGTGCGGCCAAGTGAGCGTCAAACCGAGTGCGATCGAGGATCCAGCCAACGTCTCGTTCCGCGACCTTGACCTCGGTGTCGTCCGGTGCGAGGAAGATGACCCGGGTTATTTTGCGGGCCACCCACGGCGCCCCTACCGGATCGGCGAATTCCCGCAACCCGGCGTCTCCCACACCTTCGGCACAGCGCACGGGAGCCCCCACGGCCCGGTCGCGCTCCAACAGCACGACGTCGAGGGCGGGGGCGCTGCGACACGCCTCGCCCGCGGCCACGGAGCCGGCGGGTCCAGCGCCGACCACCAGCACGTCCACGTTCGGCATCAGTTGGGGACCATCGACAGGGCCCCGACGGGGCAGGGGGCGATGCATTTCCTGCACCCGGTGCAGGTCGTAGGGTCCACGACCAGGTCGGCCAGCTCGAGGTGGATCGCTTCCGGGGGGCACAACGGCAGGCACAGGCCGCAGCGATCGCACACATCGAGTTGGACGACAGCCACTTCGGCCGCGCGCGGGGGAGCCAGCATGGGCGTAGGCTAGCCGATCGGTACAGGGGCGTCAAGCATCAGCCTTGCTTGGAGTTACGCTTTCTGTTAGGTTGAGGCGCGCATCCGACACCCGCCCCAATTCCCCAAGCAGGAAATCGACGCCCGATAGTGCCTTGGCGCTGGCCGAAGTGGAATCTCGGGGCATTCAACCCCGCCAATGAGATCGCCGTCGACCTCGGTACGGCGAACACCCTCGTGTATGTGCGTGGCGAGGGGATCGTTTTGAATGAGCCCTCCGTTGTCGCGATCGAAAAAGCCACCGGCAAGATCAAGGGCATCGGACTCGAGGCGAAGCGCATGCTGGGTCGCACCCCCGATGGTATCCTCGCGGTGCGGCCACTCAAGGACGGCGTGATCGCCGACTTCGACGTGACCGAGAAGATGCTCCGCTACTTTCTGAAGACGATCATCGACCGTCACGTGTTCCGCGTGAAGCCGAAGGTGATTGTGTGCGTGCCGAGCGGCATCACGGAAGTAGAGCGCCGCGCCGTGCGCGACTCGGCGCAGTCGGCAGGGGCGAAGGAGGTCTACATGGTGGCCGAACCGATGGCTGCCGCGATCGGTGTCGGGCTGCCGGTCGAGACGCCGACCGGAAACATGGTGATCGACATTGGCGGGGGGACCACTGAGATCGCCGTGATCGCGCTGTCGGGCATCGTGTCCGATACCTCGATTCGCACCGGTGGGGATGAGCTGGACCAGGCGATCGTGCAGTTCATGCGCAAGAACTACAACCTGCTCATCGGCGAGCCGACCGCGGAGCAGATCAAGATCCAGATCGGCTCCGCGGCACCGGTAGGGGAGGAGCGGGAGATGGAGGTGAAAGGACGCGACCTCGTCTCCGGCATCCCGAAGATCGTGCGGGTGCATTCGAGCGAGGTCCGGGAAGCCGTACAGGAGCCGATCCAACAGATCGTGGACGCGGTGCGTCGGGCGCTCGAGATCACGCCGCCCGAGCTCGCGAGCGATATCGTGGATCGCGGCATCGTGATGACGGGGGGCGGGGCGTTGATCCGCGGTCTCGATGTCCTGCTGCAACAGGAAACCGGCTTGCCGATTCACCTCGACGAGGATCCGATGACGTGCGTGGTACGCGGCACCGGTCGCATCCTCGACGATCCCGAGAAATACCGCAACGTCCTGACCACCTAGTCGCATGGCGCTCGGCGCGGATCGCTACGCCACCCGCGGCGACACCCTGGTTTTTCTGGGCTGCGTCGCCCTCTCACTGGTCGCGATGAGCCTGCCTTCCGGGACGCGGGAACCGCTCGCGAGCGGCCTGCGCCGCACGGTGCTGCTGCCGTTCCTCCAGCTCCAGAACCAATCCGAACTGTTGCGCACCTCGCGCACCCGGTTCGCCCAGGTCGTCGCGGAGCGGGACTCAGCGGCGCTGGCCACCGCATTCCAGAGCGAGCTGCGGGCCGAGAACGTGCGGCTGCGCGCCCTGCTGGGACTCGGGAGCCGGCTCGGCTCGGGCTTCGTCCCCGCTGAGGTGTTGCACCAGGCCACCCCCACCGACCCCCTGACCGTCGTGATTTCGGCTGGGAGTCGTCTGGGCGTGCGACAACTCGCGGCCGTCGTCTCGCCCGCGGGGCTGCTCGGCATCGTGAGCGCAGTCGACGGCGCCACGAGTGTCGTCGCGACGTGGGCCCACCCGGATTTCCGGGCGAGCGGCATGGCGGCGGACGGTAGCGTGTTCGGCATCCTCGCGCCGCACGGCACGCTTGGGCCGGGAGTCTGGCTGCTCGAGATGCGAGGCGTCCCGTATCGCCAGGCGGTCCCCACCGGCACGGTGATTCTCACGTCCGGTCTCGGCGGCGTATTGCCGCGCGGCCTCCCGGTCGGCATCGTGATCGGCATCGCAAGCGAATCGGAGTGGGAGCGCACCTACCTCGTCCGCCCGGCGGCGCCGCCGGGATCGGTGTCCCACGTCATGGTGCTGGGACTGCGTGGCGACGATTTGCGCGGCGCGTTCGTGCCCGATTCGCAGCAGGGGACACCGTGAGACGTGGCGATCGGCTGCGGTTCTGGCTGGTGCTGGCGCTGCTCGTGGCGCTCCAGTTCTCGGTCCGCAGCCGCTTAGGCAACGATCGTGTGGCGCCTGATTTCCTCCTCCTCGCGCTGCTGATCTATACGATTCGGGGACGGCCGGGCGCGAGTGCCGTGGCGGGGTTCGTGGTGGGATTGCTGCGCGATGCGCTGACGCCGGCGAGCTTCGGGGCAGGCGCGCTGGCGCACACACTGGTGGGGTACCTCTCCGCGTGGTCGAAGGCGGTGTTCTTCGCCGACAATCTGTTGGTCAACGGCGGCCTGTTCTTCGCCGGAACGGTGGTTCGCAACATGGTGGTCGCACTGGCTTCAGGAAAACTCGCTGGCCAACAGATGGTGTGGGAGCTGCTGGTCTGGTCCCCCCTGCAGGGACTCACCACCGCGATCACCGGGGTGGTCGTGCTGGTGCTGTTCCGGCACTGGCTTGCCATCCGGTTAGGGGAATCGTGAGCCGCCTACCTCCGCACCAGCTCGACGCCAAGCTGCGCGCCGCGCGCTTCTTCGTGTGGATCTCGATCGGCGTCATCACGATCGCGTATTTCCGCACCCAGATCCTGGGATATGGCAAGTACGAACTGCAATCGGAGTCCAATCGGCTGCGCCCGATCACGCTCCCCGCTCCGCGGGGTGTGATCGTCGATCGCCATGGCGCGGTGATCGCCGAGAATGTGCCGGGCTACAGCATCGCCCTGCTACCGGGTCCGGAGGCGGAGCTGCGCAAGCGGTTGCGGCAGATCGCCCGCTTCGTCGACCTCGACTCGGCGGCGATCGAGCGAGTGTTGCAGCGGTACCGCCGCGCGCCATATCAGTCCGCCCTGGTGCTGGCGGACGCGCCCTTCGACGTGGTGTCCGAGCTCGAGGAGCGACGGCTCATTTTGCCCGGGATCGTGATCCAGAGCGAGCCGAAGCGTCACTACCCGGACAGCTCCGTCGTGGGGCATCTCGTGGGGATCGTAGGCGAGGTCACCGAGCAGGACCGGGCGGGCCGACGCGAGGAACCCCTGCGACTTGGTTCGCTGATCGGCAAGGACGGACTGGAGCGCGCCTACGACGATACGCTGCGTGGCGATGACGGGGCGCGGTCCATCGAGGTGAGTGCCCGCGGGTACGTCGTGCGCGAGGCGAGAACCGCGCCGATCCTCAACCCCGTGGCCGGGGCCACGCTCCGGACCACGATCGACCTCGACCTGCAGCGCTATGTCGCCCGAGTGTTCCCGCCGGGGATGCGCGGGGCGATCGTGGCGCTGCAGCCGAACACCGGCGAGATCCTCGCGCTCTACAGCGCCCCAGGGTACGACCCGAACGCATTCGTCGGGGGCGTGTCTGCCGAGTACTGGCGTACCCTCAACGAGAGCGATGCGCACCCGCTGCTCGACCGGGCCATCTCGGCGCGTTATCCACCGGGCTCCACGTGGAAGCTGGCGCTCGCGGCGATGGCATTGCGGCGTGGCATCGCGACGATGCGAACACGGATGCCGATTCCGTGTCGAGGCGGATTGCAGTATGGGGATCGCTATTTCCGCTGCTGGCACGCAGAAGGGCATGGGACTCTCACGCTCGAACAGGCGATCGCGCACAGCTGTGACGTGTATTTCTACCAGTTGGGATTGAAGCTCGGCCTCACGTCGTTGCTCGAGGACGGGAATATGTTGGGCTTCCGCTCGCGCACCGGGGTCGATCTTCCCGGGGAGTTGACGCCGATTTTCCCAACCGGGACGGAGTACTTCGACCGGGTGTATGGGCCGCGTCGCTGGAGCACGGGCGTCACGCTGAATCTGGCGATCGGGCAAGGGGAGAACACCCAGACGCTGCTCAACATGGTGCGGTTGTACCAGATGCTGGCGAGCGACGGGAGGTCCCGCGTGCCCTACCTCGTCCGCCCGGGGCCGGGACCGGACGACGATCTCGAGCTGACAACCGAACAGCTCGCAGGGCTGCGGCAGGCGATGATCAACGTCGTGGAACGGGGCACGGCCCGGCGGGCGCGAATTCGTCGGCTGCAGATCGCCGGGAAGACTGCGACTTCGCAGAATCCGCACGGACCCGACCACGGCTGGTTCATCGGATTCGCGCCGGCCGACCGGCCCGAAATCGTCGTGGGCGCGGTCATCGAGTTCGCGCGCCATGGTGACGCGGTCGCCCCGATCGTGACCCGAGTGATCGCGCACTATCTCGGCGCGGATACGACGGCGACGTTTCAGTACCTCCTCCCGAGCGACAGCGCGCCGCGTGAAACCCAGCTCCTGGGCGCCCCGCCCATCGACTCTTTGACCGACAATACGCGTGCTCCAGCGATTCCGTAGCCTCGATCGACCGCTCGTCGCCCTGGTGACGGTACTCGTCGTGTATGGCCTGCTAATGCTGTACTCGGCCGGGCAAACCGACGTGCAGACGGTCGTCGCCACGATCTGGCAGCGACAACTGGCGTGGTTGGCGCTCGGTGTCGCGTGCGCCGTCCTGATGTTCCGGGTCTCGCCCCGGCTGCTGGAGTGGGCCACGCCCTACGTGTACGGTGTCGCGGTGTTCGTCCTGCTCCTGACGCTGCTGTTCGGCACCGGCGCCGGCACCGCGGCGAGCAGCAAGTCCTGGATCGCCATCGCCGGTCAACGGCTGGGCCAGCCGGCCGAGCTCGCCAAGCTTGCGGTGATCCTGATGCTGGCGCGGTGGTTGGCCGATCGGCGTGAGCCGCCGGCCACCTTGCGCGATCTCCTGTACCCAGGGCTCATCACGCTCGTCCCCTTCGGGCTCGTCGTGCTGCAACCGGATCTGGGCAGCGCCATCGTATTCGTGGCGATTCTGTTTTCGATGCTGTTCTGGGCGGGCACGCGGCCCGCCCTGTTGTTGCTGCTCGCCTCCCCGGCAATCGGTCTCGTGCTTGCGTTCTCCACGGCAGTGTGGGGCGCGTGGATCCTCTTGCTGCTGGTCTTCGTCCTGTGGCTCCGTCCCTATGTTTGGGAGGGATTGACCGTCATGCTCGCCAACGTGCTGATGGGGGTCATTGCGCTGCCGTTCTGGCGGCACCTGGCGCCCTACCAGCAGAGCCGGTTGTTGGCGTTTCTCAACCCGGAGGCGGACCCGCGCGCGACCGGATGGCACATTATCCAATCGAAGGTCGCGATCGGCTCGGGCGGCTGGTTCGGGAAGGGATACACGCAGGGCACGCAAAAACGGCTCGCCTTCCTCCCGGCCCAACACACGGATTTCATTTTCCCCGTGATCGGGGAAGAGCTGGGCTTCGCCGGGGTCGTCGTGGCGCTCGCGCTATTCACGGGTTTGCTGCTCGTCCTGTTGCGAATCGCTCGCCGGGCCACCGATTCCTTCTCGAGCTTTTGCATCTTCGGCATGGCGGGGATGTTTTTTGCGCACATCGTGGAAAATGTCGGGATGGCCGTGAACCTGATGCCGGTCACCGGGATTCCGCTGCCGTTCTTCTCGTACGGCGGATCGTTTCTCCTCACCTGCTTCCTCGCCGTCGGCATCGCGCTTCGGGTCGCCTGGGAATCCCGGCAGTCGGGCTATGCCGACCCGTCGCAATGAGTTACGCCGGAAGGCCTAGCGCACGGCGAAGGCCAGGTCCAAATTGTGGCCTTCCGCACCTCGATTCCCTGCATGGCATGGTTCAAAAAAGAACGTAAGCCCCGCACGTCCGAGCGCGTGAAGCTGGAGATTCCGGCTGACGCCTGGGAGAAATGCGACATCTGCGGGCACATCGACATCAAGGAGCGATTCGTGCGCGCCTTGAACGTGTGTCCGAATTGTGGGGCGCACCGCCGCATCAGCGCGCAGGAATACATCGACATCCTGGTCGACGAGGGCTCCTGGCACGAACTGGACGCGGCGCTCAAGTCCAGCGACCCGTTGCGCTTCGAGAACTATCGCGAGCGCATGCAGGCGGCGGTGAAGAAAGCCGGACCGCTCGAAGCGATTCGCACTGGGTACGGGCGTCTCGACGGCATGCCGATCAACCTGGGCGTGATGGATTTCGCCTTCATGGGCGGCTCGATGGGCTCCGTGGTGGGGGAAAAGATCGCCCGGATGGTGCGTCGGTCCATCGATCGCGATACTCCGCTCATCATTGTGTCGGCGTCGGGCGGCGCGCGGATGCAAGAGGGCGTGCTCTCGCTGATGCAAATGGCCAAGACATCGGTCGTCATGGCTGAGCTGGCCGCCCGCGGCATTCCCTTCGTCTCGATTTTGACCAATCCAACGACCGGCGGCGTATCGGCGTCCTACGCGATGCAGGGAGACGTCATTCTGGTCGAGCCCGGAGCGGTGGTCGGCTTCGCGGGTCCGCGGGTGATCAAGCAAACGATCGGGCAGGACCTCCCGGAGGGCTTCCAGACCGCGGAGTTTCTGCTCGACCACGGGATGATCGACGCCGTCGTGCCGCGCAGCGAACTGCGCGAGACCACCGCGCAGCTCTTGCGACACATGGCCGGCCGGGCGCCGGCGGAGGCGGGCGACTGATCCGGTTGTCCTTCGCGGACTCCTGCCGTTTTCTGTTTCCCCGACAAGCCGGCCGTATCAAGTGGAGCCTCGATCCTACCCTCGAGCTGCTCGAGGCGATCGGTCACCCGGAGCGGCAGTTTCCCTCGATCCACGTCGGTGGCACGAATGGCAAGGGCTCGACGTGCGCCTTCCTGACGGCCGCGCTGCGGGCGCGGGGCTTCCGGGTGGGGCTCTACACTTCACCGCATCTCGTGTCGGTCCGCGAGCGCGTGCTGGTCAACGATGAGCCGATTCACGAGGAAGCGTTCGCCGAGTGGACCGCGCTGCTCGAGCCGCACATCGAGCGCACCGAGGCGAGCTTCTTCGAGGCGATGACCGCAATCGCGTTTGCCGACCTCGCGTCCCGCGACGTCGATATCGCGGTGATCGAGGTGGGCCTGGGTGGACGACTCGATAGCACGAACGTCATCACCCCCCTGACGAGCGTGGTCACGAAAATCGCCATGGAACACGCCGACTACCTCGGCGGCGACCTGGAGTCGATCGCGCGCGAGAAAGCCGGCATCGCCAAACCGGGCGTCCCGTTCGTGACTGGCGAGCAGGATCCGGGAATCCGACAGGTCCTGGTGGAAGAAGCACAACGACTCGGTGCGCAGCCGATCGTGCGGGTCGGCAACGATCAGACTCCACCGGAAGCGATCAAGCTCGGGCTGCGCGGCCCGCACCAATGGGACAACGCCTGGGTCGCGCTCGGCGCCCTGAACGCCTTGCCGCGCCCGTTTGGCCCGTTCGGCCCGTGGATTCCGCCGAGCTTTGCCGACGCGTTCATTCCGGGTCGTTTCGACGTGCGCGGCCGTTGGATCTTCGACGTGGCGCACAACCCGGACGGCATGCGGGTCCTGGCCGTGGCGTTGCGTGACTACAATCCGCCACGCCCGCTGCATGCCCTGGTCGGCATCCGCAACGACAAAGACTGGCCCGCGATGCTGGCCACGCTGCGGCCCGCGGTCGATCGGCTCCTGCTCACCGTGGCGCCGTCGGTGCCGGGGCACCAGCGGTGGGCCGAAGGAGATTTCGTGGGCGGCCTGTTGGGCGATGACCCGGTTCACTTCGAGCCAGACTTCGACCGCGCGCTCGCGCAGATCCGAGACGGCGCGCACACGGTGCTGGTGACCGGCTCGTTCCACACGGTCGGCGACGCGATGGCGCGCTTGCCCGGGCTCGCGCCGCTCGGCTAAATTGTTGCAATGCAAGGGAAAGCGCTTCCCGGCTTTCGCGATGTCTACCCCGACGACCTGGCTCTTCGCAACCACATTTTCGCCACGTGGCGTAGTATCGCCGCCCGCTACGGGTTCGAGGAGTACGACGGCCCGCCGCTCGAGCCGTTGGAGCTGTACACGCAAAAGAGCGGGGCGGAAATCGAGGGGCAGCTGTACACCTTTCGCGACCGGGGAGAGCGGGACGTCGCCCTGAGGCCGGAGATGACCCCCACGCTCGGCCGTATGGTGGGGGCGCGCGGGCAGGCCCTGAAAAAGCCGATCCGCTGGTTTTCGATTCCCCAGTTGTTCCGCTACGAGCGGCAGCAACGCGGCCGTCTGCGGGAGCATTTCCAGCTCAACATGGACCTGATCGGCGAGCCGGGGCCGCTGGCGGATACGGAGCTGATCGCGGCCGCGATCGACATTCTGCGGGCGTTCGGTCTGGGGCCGCAGGTCGTGCAGGCACGCGTGTCAGATCGCCGCGTGCTGCGCACCTTGCTGACAGGGAAAGGGGTGCGCGAGGAGCAGCTGCCGGTGGCGTACGCCGCGATCGACAAGAGCGAGCGGGATCCGCGTGACGTGCTCGCGACGAAGTTGCAGGATGCAGGACTCGGCGGGAGCGAGATCGACGCGGTGTTCGCCATCGCCGCCCTGAAGGGCATCGAGGCGGTCGATGCGGCCTTGGCCGACGTGCCGGGGGGCCCCGAGGCAGGGGAACCGCTGCGCGAGTGTCACCGCGCGCTCCACGCCATGGGATTGGGTGATTTCGTGCGCGTCGACCTGACGATCGTTCGCGGCCTCGCGTATTACACCGGGATCGTGTTCGAGCTGTTCGACGCGGGGCAACAGCTGCGCGCCATCTGCGGCGGCGGGCGTTACGACGGTTTGCTGAGAGCCCTGGGCGGCGCGGATCTCCCCGCGCTCGGCTTCGGCATGGGGGATGTCGTGCTGGGGGAACTGTTGAAGGAGCATGCGGTCGCGCCCACCGTGGCGCGTCGCCTCGACGCGTTCCTCGTGGCGGTGAGCGGCGAGGACGTCGCTCCCGTTCTGCGCCTGGCGCACGAGCTGCGGGACCGCGGGATCGCTGTCGAGTACGGGCTGCACCTTCAGGCGATTCGGAAACAGCTCGAGCTGGCGGTCGCCAGGGGTGCCCCGCGAGCCATCATCATTGGGCCGGACGAGCGCAAGAACGGCGAGAGCGTAGTGCGGGATTTGGTGTCCGGCGCCGAGACACGCGTCCCGCTGGCCCAGATCAGCACCGTGCTGCGCACCGATGGATAAGGTCAATCTTGCCGAGAAGCTGGCCCGGGTGGGCGAGCACTGGTCACCCAAGATCGTGGGCGAGCTCAACGGCCAACTGGTGAAGGTCGTGAAGTTCCTGGGCCCGTTCGTGTGGCACCATCACGAGCACGAGGACGAGTTGTTCTACGTTGTGAGAGGGCGATTTCGGATGGAGTTCCGCGATCGGACGCAGGACATCGCGGCCGGGGAGTTTCTCATCGTCCCTCGCGGGGTCGAGCATCGGCCGGTAGCGGACGAGGAAGTGGAAGTGATGCTGTTCGAGCCGGCGTCGACCCTGAATACGGGCAATGTCCGTAACGAACGGACCATCGAGCGACTCGAGCGGCTGTAGCGCGCCCCACAACCCCGAGGCCAACCCCCGGCATGGCACAGGCACAGAAGATCACGCCACGCGCCAAGGACTTCAGCGAGTGGTACAACGACGTCATCATGCAGGCCGAGCTGGCCGACTACTCGCCGGTCCGCGGATGCATGGTGATCCGTCCCCACGGCTACCGCATCTGGGAGCTGATGCAGCGCGGCTTGGACGACATGATCAAGGACGCCGGCCACCAAAACGCCTACTTCCCGCTCTTCATTCCGATGAGCTTCCTCGCCAAGGAAGCTGAGCATGTGGAGGGATTCGCGAAGGAAGTCGCCCTGGTCACGCACACTCGTCTGAAGGCAACGGGGAAGACGGGGGCGGGTGCCGTGATGGTGGATCCCGCGTCGGCGCTGGAGGAGCCGCTGGTGATTCGGCCCACGTCCGAAACGATCATCTACGCGATGTTCGCCAAGTGGATCCAGAGTTACCGCGACCTGCCCCTGCTGCTCAACCAGTGGTGCAACGTCGTGCGCTGGGAGCTGCGCACGCGACTCTTCCTCCGCACCACGGAGTTCCTGTGGCAAGAGGGCCATACGGCCCATGCGGACGAGGCGGACGCTGAACGCGAAGCGCGACTGATCCTGGGCATGTACCGGACCTTCGCCGAAGAGTGGCTCGCGATGCCGGTCCTGACCGGCGTCAAGACCGACAGCGAAAAGTTCGCCGGTGCGCTGCGCACCTACGCGATCGAGGCGCTGATGCAGGACCGCAAAGCGCTGCAGGCCGGGACCTCGCACCACCTGGGTCAGAACTTCGCGCGGGCGTTCAACGTGCAGTATCAGACCGCGGCCGGCGGCCTGGAGTACGTCTGGAACACCTCGTGGGGGGTGACGACGCGGTTGATCGGCGGGCTGATCCTGACGCATTCCGACGACAACGGACTGGTGTGTCCGCCTCGTCTCGCGCCGGTACAGGTGGCCATCGTGCCCATCTGGAAGACCGACGAGGAGCGTGCACAGGTACTGGCCGTGGGAGAACAGGTGGCGCGTGAACTGAAGGCGGCGGGCCTGCGTGTGACCCTGGATGCCCGCGACACCGTGAAGCCGGGGGCGAAGTACTTCGAGTGGGAGGCGCGCGGCGTCCCGCTGCGCTTCGAGCTTGGTCCTCGGGACGTGGCGGCCGGACAGGTGATGGCGGCGCGACGCACCGGCGGCAAAGCACCCCTACCGCTCGTGGGGCTGGCGGCGTCGGCGACCCAGGCGCTCGATGAGATCCAGGCGGCGCTGTTCGCGGCGGCGCGGGAGCGGCGCGAGGCGGCATCCATTCGTGGCGTCACGAAGGAGAAGTTCATCGAGTTCATGCAAGATCAGGGAGGATTCGCCTACGGTGGGTTCTGTGGAGGCGGAGAGTGTGAAGCGGCGATAAAGGACATGACCGGGGCAACGGTTCGCGTGCTGCCCGATGAGGAATTCCGCTCCCCCGAGGCGCCAAAAACCTGCATGTGGTGTGGCAGCCCGAGTATGGCCGAGGCGGTGTGGGCGCAGGCGTACTAGGGTTTGACCCGGCCCTGCTCGCGAGCGTCGCCGAGCGAGTGGGAACTCCGGCGTATGTGTACGGAGCCAACCTGATTCGCGCCCAATTCCACGCGCTCGACGATGCGTTGCGCGGGATCGCGCACCGAGTCTGTTACTCGGTCAAGGCGAACGGCAACCTGGCGGTGCTGCGAGTGCTGCGACAGGCGGGAGCAGGGGCCGACATCGTGTCGGTCGGAGAGCTGCGCCGGGCGCTCGCCGCCGGGTTTGCACCCGACACCATCGTCTTCTCGGGAGTGGGCAAGACCGCCGCGGAAATCGACGAAGCGATCGGCGCGGGGATTGGGTTCCTCAACATCGAGTCCACGAGCGAGCTTGATGTGGTGGCTGCCGCGGCGCGCCGCCTGGGCAAGCGAACGAGCGTCGGGATCCGGGTCAATCCTGACGTGGCGACACAGACCCATCCGTACACAAAGACCGGTGAGAAAACGGCGAAGTTCGGTGTCCCGTTCGACGACGTCGTGAACATGGCACGCCGCATCGCAGCCGAGCCACAACTCCGCTTGCGCGGACTCGCCATGCATATCGGCTCACAGCTCACCGATGTCGCGCCGTACCACCGCGGCACGGTGAAACTGCTCGAGCTCGTGGCGGCGCTACGGGCTTCTGGGATCGGCACGCTCGAGGCGCTGGACGTCGGTGGCGGGCTCGGCGTGCGCTACTACGACGAGCACGCGCCGACCCCCAAGGCCTTCGCGGAAGCCGTGGTCCCCGCGGTCCGGGCAGCGGGACTGAAGCTCCTGTGCGAGCCGGGACGATACTTGGTGGCCAACGCCGGACTGCTGCTCACGCGGGTATTGTACCGCAAGCGCGCCGGCGGGAAGGAATTCGTCATCGTGGATGCCGGGATGACGGATTTCGTGCGGCCGAGCCACTACAACGCACACCACGATATCGTGCCGGTGCAGGACGGGGGGCGGGCGGAGCGGGTGGTCAACGTGGTTGGGCCGATCTGCGAATCGGGCGACTTCCTGGCGCTGGATCGCAAACTGCCCATCGTGAAACCGGGGGAGCTGCTGGCGGTGTTGGGGACCGGGGCGTACGGCTTTGTCATGAGCTCGACCTACAACCAGCGGCCGCGGCCACCAGAAGTGATGGTCGACGGCGACGCGTACTTCATCGCTCGACCGCGCGAGACACTGGACGAGATGCTCCGTGGCGAGGTAGCCGAACCCAAGACCTGGCTCCAGGCGTGAACCGGATCCTGATTCTCGACTACGGCTCGCAGTTCACGCAGCTGATTGCGCGCCGGGTGCGTGAGGCGCACGTCTACAGCGAGATCCACCCGGCCGCTCGGGGCAGCGATCTCCAATTCGTGCGCGACTTCGATCCCCAGGGGATCATCCTCTCGGGAGGACCCAGTTCGGTGTTCGACCTTGACGCTCCGACCGCGGATCCGAGGCTCCTGGAGCTGGGCCCCCCGATTCTGGGGATCTGCTACGGGATGCAGCTGATCACGCGGCTGGCGGGCGGGGTGGTCACTCCATCGAGCAAACGGGAGTATGGCCGCGCCGAAATCACCGTGCTGGAGGGTACCGGCGTGTTCGCGGGGTTCGAGCCGAACACGACCACCCCGGTGTGGGCGAGCCACGGTGACAAGATTACCGAGCCGCCACCGCGCTACCGAACGACCGCGTTCAGCGACAACGCGCCGGTGTCGGGCTTTCAGCACGAGTCACTACCGATCTCCGGATTGCTGTTTCACCCCGAAGTCGCCCACACGCCGCGCGGCGGCGAAATCATCAACAACTTTCTTTTCGGTATCTGTCGGTGCACACCCGATTGGACGCCCGGCCGCTACATCGAGCAGGAGGTGGCGAGAATCCGGGGGACGGTGGACGGATCCCGACGGGCGATTTGCGGCCTCTCGGGAGGGGTCGATTCGGCCGTAGCGGCCGCGCTGGTGCATCGGGCGATCGGTGATCGGCTGAGCTGCATCTTCGTCGATCACGGGTTGCTGCGGCTGCACGAACGGGATCAGGTGGAACGGACGTTCCGCCGGCACCTCGGGATCGACCTGCGGGTGGTAGACGCGGCGGATCGGTTTCTCGGCGAGCTCAACGGCATCGAGGACCCGGAAGAAAAGCGGCGCCGCATCGGGCATGCGTTCATCGACGTGTTCGAAGACGCCGCGCGGGACGTCCCGGGGGAAGTCGGGTTTCTGGTCCAAGGGACGCTATACCCGGACGTGATCGAATCCGCCGCTCCACGGGGGGGGCCATCGGTCACCATTAAGACGCACCACAACGTCGGGGGGTTGCGTCCCAATCTGCCTTGGACGCTGATCGAACCGCTGCGCGAGCTGTTCAAGGACGAGGTCCGACTGGTGGGCCGCGAGCTGGGCCTCCCCGAAGAGATCGTAGGTCGGCATCCGTTCCCGGGACCGGGTCTGGCCATCCGGGTGATCGGCCCAGTGAGCGAGGAGCGTCTCGATCTGCTGCGCCAGGTCGACGCCATTTACATCGAGGGGATCCGGGAGGCGGGTTTGTACGATCAGATCTGGCAGGCGTTCGCGGTATTGCTCCCGATCAAGTCGGTCGGCGTGATGGGCGACGGCCGGACCTACGACCATGTCGTGGCCCTGCGGGCGGTGACCAGTCGAGACGGCATGACCGCGGACTGGTTTCCATTCCCCCCCGACGTGCTGGGACGCATCTCGAACCGCATCATCAATGAAGTGCGTGGCGTGAATCGGGTGGCCTACGACGTCAGCTCGAAGCCACCGGCGACGATCGAGTGGGAATGACCACCGTCACACGATGCCGCGGCGACCTGCGCGGGCGGGGAGAGTCCATGAACCGCAACGGCTTCACACTGATCGAGTTGCTCATTGTCTCGGTGATCATGGGTCTGGTCCTCTCAATCGCGATCCAGCGCTTCGCCAACACCAAGGAAAAGACCTACCTCATGACGATGAAGTCGGACCTGCGCAATCTGGTGACGGCCGAGGTGGTGTATTCGACGGATTCCCTGCGGTATACCACCCTGATCGGCGCCGGCGGGCTCGAGTACCGCGTGTCCACCGGGAACACCGGCCCGGCGATCGCGCTCACCCAGGACGGTTTTACCGCCTCGATGGGGAACACGAATACATCCAAGACCTGTTCGATTTTCCTTGGGACGACGGCGCTGCCCCCGGCAACGGACGAGGGAGTGCCGGCCTGCCGGTAGGCTCAGATGTTCTTGTCTTCGAGCAGCTTGAGAAACTCGGCGGGGGTCTTGAGCCGCGCCAATCGATCCGGAACGTCGGATTCCTTGGCGAACTGCGCAATCTTGCCCAGCACGGGCAGGTACTGGTTGGACACCTCGAGGGGCGGGGCGACAATCAGGAAGAAATAGTTGACCGGCTTGTCGTCGATGGCCTTGAAGCCGATGCCCTCGAGCTTGCGTCCGAACGCCACCCGGAGCCGGCTCACCACCAGGGAGCGGCAGTGGGGGATGGCGATGTTCTGGCCAATGCCCGTTGAGCCAAGCGTCTCCCGCCGCTTCAGCATCTTGTAGAGCATCCCGTCGGCCTTCTCGTCGAGCTTCAGTAGCCCGACCAGTTCCTTCAGCACGGCGTCTTTGGCGGTGCTCTTGAGATTCAGGTCGATTGCGTCTTCGGCAAAGAATTCTCGCAGATGCACGGCATGTCCTGGATAGGGAGCTTCCGGCGCGTAACGTAATGACAGGTTGCTGCGAGCGCAACGCGCTATTACGTTGGTGCGCATGAAGTTCCCGTATCCCATCCCGGCCGACGTGCCGCTGTTCCTCGCCCCGATGGCCGGGGTGTCGGAACCCCCATTCCGGCAGATTTGTCGCCGCTTTGGGGCCGACGTCGTCGTGTCGGAATTCATCTCGTCGGTCGGGGTGTCGCTGGGGATCGAGCGCGTGCTGGCCGAGATGCGGTTCGAGGAATGCGAGCGCCCCATCGGGATCCAGCTCTATGGCGCTGAGCCCGGCACCATGGCCCGGGCTGCCGGGCTGGTCACGGACCTGTTCCAACCCGACTACCTCGACATCAATTTCGGCTGCCCGGTGAAGAAGGTCGTGCGCAACAACGGTGGCTCCGGGTGCCTGAAGGACATGTCGCTGGTCGGCGGCATCATTCGGGCGGTACGCGGAGCCACCCACCTGCCCGTCACGGTGAAGATCCGGAGCGGCTGGGACGAGACGCAGCGTGACCCCGTCACGATCGCGTTGCGCTGCCAAGACGCCGGAGCCCAGGCCCTGGCCCTGCACCCGCGC
>DATBLG010000125.1:0-21505 GCA_036555485.1 Gemmatimonadales bacterium
CGACCGTCGAGCTGCAGCGTGAACAGGTACTTCCCCCAATCCGGGAGCGGCAGGCCCTGGACCTGAAAGACGAGTCTCCCGGATGCAAGCCAAGTGCCCGCCGCCGGCCGCAGCTCCATCTCGCCTTGCTGCTCGAAGAGCACCTGGCCCGTCGGCCGCGTGCACTGGAAGTGGACGCTCTTGCGACCCAGGTCGTCTTCGGAATCCGCCACGATTAGCGCGACGAACACGAGCTGCGGATGCTGGGCGGGGACCCGAGCCGCGAAGACGCGGTCGAACACGCCGAGGAGATCCATCTTGCCGCGCGCGCCCTCCCGGGCGAATTCGGTGAGAACGGCGTACTGAGCTCTGATCATGGTGGCAACGTAGCTCCATTGTGTTCCGACCAATCGTCCCGACGAAACAGGGGCGCAAACAGGGGCGCGCACTGCGCGGAACGCTGTAAGTTCAATCGGGGCGCCGGGATTTGAACCCGGGACCTTCTGGTCCCAAACCAGACGCGCTACCAGACTGCGCTACGCCCCGAAAGACTAGACGCCTAGGCGCACAGACGCATAGACGCACAGATAGACGGCTCAAGATAAGTGAATGGGCCTCGAAACCACACGCCCTAGAAAGTCAGCGTCGTCCCCAGGCCCAAGTGGACGCGGGTCACGCGCGCATCCTGCGCCACGACGAACGACCCCTCCTCATTCTTCAGCCCGAGGTTGTGGTTGTAGATCGTCAGGTCGCCGCGAACCCCCAAATCGAGCTGGCCCACGCCCCGCACCGGAATGAACTCGAGTCCTGCGCCGACATGCCAGGTATTGGGCAGCAGATTGCGGAACACGCTGGCCCGGCCCACCCAGCGCGAAGTGCCGTCTCCCAGGAGCTGCCCGTTGAATCTCGCATTGGTCACGCGATACCAGCTGCGCCCGTATCCGGCCTTCACGAACGGTTGCAGTCCTCCCTGAGCGAGATTGTAGCGGAGGCTGCCCGTGTATTCCCACATGTCGAGGGTGGCGCTGAGTGGAATGCGGCCGGGTATCGTGCTCACGTCGACGTCCGCGCGCAGCAGGCCGCGCGAGTGACGCAGCGTGTTCTCGCTTCCAAATCGCCGACCGAGAAACAGACTGATCCCGAAGTAAGGGGGCGACACACGGTCCACTTCGGGCGGCGACACGTTCACCGAGAACGTGTCCGGCCCCGCGAGCGCCTTCACTTGTTCCAAGAAGGGAACGGAGATCTCCGGAAAGCCGAGGAGATTCAGGAACGTCCGCGGGACTTTGACTGAGGAGACCCCCATTCGCACGCCAATGAACCGGAACGGGACCTGCTCGGACCCGAAAAACGCGGGGTGGGCGTGACGGTTGGTGGCGCGGATCGGTGCGGTGATGAGACGGTAGGCAAGGTCGAACGGCGGCAGCGTCACGAGGGTCGGGAGCGTGAGGTTGAACACCCCCCAACCCGTCCAGTAGTTGTCCTGTTGGCTGGCTGGAAAGAAGGAGGCCAGCCGGTGCGGGTGATAGCGGTCGTAGCCCGCCGCATCCCCGACGCGGTTCCACCCGCCATTGTACGGCGGAGACACGACCGAGGTATTCCCGGTTTCCGCGTAGCGGACGATGCCGGCGAACGGGGACCTGGTCGCCGGATATCCAAAGCGGATCGGCAACACGAGCCAGGCCCACTTGCGGCGCACGGCAGGATCCGCCCGCACGAGCGGGAGCACCCGCTCCCAATCAGGGATGATCTCCAGGCGGTCTGGGTTGTCGAGGCGAACGACCGTGTGCGCCTCGGAAGCCGTGGACTCCGGCGGGTCCCGGAAAATATCCCAGCGCGTGCTCACGAGCTCGCCGGTCCCCTGCGGCCCCACATCTTTGTAGAGCCCCGGGAACGGATAGGACCCGTGACTCGCCCGTCCGAGCCGACTCGGCGTGGCGATCAGCTGTTGCAGACCGCGGTTGTCGCCGCCGATGAACACGACCGGATGGAGGTTGAGCTTCGTTTCCGCTTCGTCCAGGTAGGCCTGGCGCCGAATCTGGCGCCAGACGTCCCGCTCCCCGACCCGCTCCTCGCGCAAACCGGTGATCTCCCGCTCCCACTCCGCGCGCGGCGCGTAGAGATTGGGCGTCAGGTAGTCGGCAATGAACACCCAGTAGTGGAAGTAGTACTCCACCCGGTGGATCACCAGCTCTTCGGGAGCGGCCGGTTGCTCCAGCAGCTGCCGCATCGCCGCCTCGGTGAGCCCGTCTTTGCCTTGCGCGCGCGGGCTGATGACGACGTTGAGGTGCTCCCAATCCCCCTCGTGGATGTTGCCGGCGTCGTTGTAGGGATAAAAAAACCAGTACTGGAGCACCAGCTCGTAGCGCCGCTGATCGAACCCTGGTCCCGTCACCTCGTTGATGAACGGGTGCACGAACGACTTCGCGTAGCCCTGGTACTTGCGGGCGATGGTGCCGCGCACCGGCCCCTCGAACTCCCTGTTCCAGGAGGCTGGGTCCTGCCCGGGGAGGTCGAAATACAGAACGTAGCGGAGGGTCAACTCCGGACGGGACAGGGTCACGACGGGCAACGGCTCCGCCGCGAACCGCTCGACGAGCTGCAGCAAGCGGCAGTCGGGCGTCGTATCCTGGACTTCTCGAACATCCGCCGCTCGACAGGTCGTCCCCGCAAGCCTGCCGAAATCGATGGTTTCCGTGCGTAGCAGACGGGGGCGCGCATGGGAGAGGTCCAGGGCGTCGATGAACAGCGTGGACGCTTCCCCGCCTTCCACGAACCGCCGAAAGTCCATCGGGAAATCCACCGAGTTCCGCACCATCCACGGAGCGAACCGGACGGCGAGCGCTCGAAGCCACCGCTCGCGGTCGTCGTCGATACCGTTCCGAGGGTCATCGTCGCGAAACCCCGCGGCCGCAGGATCGCCGTAGAGCTGGAAGTGCCGGGTTCCGGCTGTCCCCTGGATCGGGAGCACCGTTTCCCGCGACAGGTACGTCACGTAGTCCGGTTTGGGTATTGCCTGGGCGGTGAGGCGGTGGGTCGCCGCCGATAGCACGAGTCCGGCCACGAGGATGCGGCCCAGTGGCGCCGCGACGACACGAAGTGAACGGCGGGGTGTGAGTCTCACGGAGATGTCGTTACAAGCGGCGTCGCAGCAGCACTTCGATCAATGCCCGAAACGCCCGTCCGCGGTGCGACACGCGATGTTTGGTGGCGGTCGCAACCTCGCCGAAGCCGCGCTCCAAGTCGTCCGAATAGAACAGCGGGTCATAGCCGAACCCACCATCACCCCGGGGCGCGGTGAGGATGCGACCGTCGCAGGTCGCCTCCACCAGCTCGGGCGCGGCGGACGGCGTTTCGAGATACACCACCACGCAGCGATACCGAGCCGTGCGTCGCGCGTCGGGGATCCCCGCGAGTCGTTCGAGCAGCAACGCGTTGTTCGCGGCGTCCTGCGGCAGTCCCGCGCCATATCCATGATCGAGCGCGAAGCGCGCCGAGTGCACACCGGGCGCTCCGCCAAGGGCATCCACCTCGATCCCCGAATCATCGGCGACCGTGGCCAACCCGCTGCGCTGGGCGAAATGCCGCGCCTTGGACACGGCATTACCCGCATACGTCTCGGCGTGCTCCAGCTCACTCTCCTCCGGCAACCGGTCGAGCTCCAGCTCGTCCGGCAGCACCAGGCGAAACGGCAATCCGGCAAACAACTCGCGAATCTCACGAGCTTTCCCTGCGCTGCGCGTGGCGACCAACAGATTCATGAACGCGGCTGTCAGTGGTCAGCCGTCAGCTATTTCGTGTGTACTCATGGTACGTCCCCGCGCATCCGACGGGCGAGCTTCGTAGTGGAAACGTTGGGGACGAGAGGAACTCGTACCACGCGACCACCCCAGCCTTCCACGTCAGCGGCGCCGACGATCTGCGACAACTCGTAGTCGGCGCCCTTCACCAACACGTCCGGGCGCAACGCGCGAATCAGCGCGAGGGGCGTGTCTTCCACAAAGAGCCCCACGCCAACCACGCACGCGAGCGCGGCGAGCACACGCGCGCGCTCGGTCGCGGGAACCAGCGGGCGGTCGGTGCCCTTGCCGAGGCGGCCGACCGACGCGTCGCCGTTCACCCCGACGATCAGCGCCGCCCCCTGCGCCCGCGCCGCTTCGAGCAAACTCACGTGCCCGACGTGCAGCAGGTCGAACACCCCGTTGGTGAATACCACCGGGCCGGCCTGCGCGGCGCGCCACCGCGCGGCGTCGGCCAGGGAACGGACCTTCGTGTCGGTCGTCACCCGCCCGGCTCAGAGCGGCGCAGTGGCTTTGGGGTTGAATCGGAAAGTGTGATCGAACAGCGGCAGGTGGACGGACTCGCGGTAGGTGGTCTCAATGGTGATCTCCCGGGGCGATGGTCTCCGGGTGATCGTGAGCCCCGCTCCGGCTTCGTCGGGAACGCCGATGTCCTGAATCGCGGCCTGAATGCGTCGCTGAATCGTGCCGTTGTCGAGCGCTGCGGCCAGTCGCGCCTGCGTCTTCATTTCATCGAGCAGACGATAGTAGCGGAAGTAGACTTCCCCGATGTTGACCCCATAGTACAGTACGGCGACGAGAATCAACAACGAGACGAGGCACCCCGTCGTGCTCGCGCCGCGCCGGCCCCTCCCCCGAGCGCTCACCATTGGGACTGCGCCCCATCTACGATTTCAGTCACGAGCTTCTGCAGCGCCACCTTTCGGCCTTCCGCTTCCTGCGGCGGCTGATACTCACCGGTGACGGTCAGCCCCTGCCGCTGCCACAGCGTGCGGCCCTCGCGTTGATCCAGGATCGCCACGTCGACGGTGAGTTGGATTTGCCGCCGGGTCACGTTCGCCTGTCCAATCCCCGTTTGCACCGCGGTCGGCAGGTCGGGATCGTAGCGCGAGATCCGCCCACGCACCACCGCATCGGCGCTCGCTTCCCCCGATGACCGCAACCCGAGGCGGTTTTCGACGGCCTCGCGCACGGCGTCGGCGACTTCCTGGGTTAACGCGGGTTCGGGGGTCTCGTTGTCGAATGGCAGGATCGCCACGGTCTTGATGTTCGGCAGGCCCCCACCGGCGAAGCCATACAGGCAGCCGCCCAGCACCAGGCCGGTGACGCTAGCGAGGACGGCGCCACAGCGTCGGAGCGAAGATCGCCGCTGAATCCACTGCCACGAACGTGAGATCAAACCGCGCCGACCTCTCCGGGACATCGATCCGTGCGCTCGACGGCAGTCCCGCGGGACCGAGGAGCGTGCGACTGCGGGCCACCAAGTGGCCGTCGCGTCGCCACTCCGCTTCGAGCGTTCGCACATCCGCCGAACGCAGCCGAAAGTCGAGCGTATCACGCTGCTCGACGAAGCGCCACAGCACCCGCGTCGAGTCGCGCGCGCCGAACACCGCCGTGCCAGCGCGCGGCGGCCGCACCACGCCGAGCGTCGTCCACAGCAACTGCACCGCCGGCGCGACCGAGGACGGGTAGTCGTCCCTCGGATCGGCCCACTGCAGCGAGTCGCCGACCACGACCGCCGCGCCCGGGGAAAGTCCCAGAATCGCCGCCCAATCCACGCGTAGCGAGTCCGGCGGCGCCACCCGGGCCGTCCCGCGCCCGCCTATGGAGCGCCGCTCGTCGCGATAGCGCCAGCGGAATCGCAGCGCCGTCGGGCGGGTCGGCCCAAGTACCCCGACCCACGCCGTCACACTGTCGAGCGGCACGGGCGCGAGCGGTTCCGGCACAAGCGGCGCCGGCCGTCCGGAACAGGCGGCCGACAACATACACGCGGCAATGTAGGAACGGGCCCGGGAGCGGTCAAGCAAGTGACGGCCCGTCAATAGTTAAACCCGAAGAAGAAGTCCACAAAGCGGGGGCCGCGCTCGCGCGTGGGCAACCCGTAGGGACCCACGTTGCCGCGGTGGAAGCGGTACCCCAGATCGAGGCGCAGCACGAGCGGGTCGGCGATCGGCATCCGGAGCCCGAGTCCCCAGCTCCCGAGGATGCCGCGATCGGTCGTCGTCGGCGTCCAGGCGCGCGCGACGTCGCCGAACAGCGCACCCTGCACGCCGGGGAGCTGCACCGCTCCGATCGGCAGTCCGAGCGCGAGATAGTCGGTGATCGGGAAGCGCCACTCCGCCGACATGAGCCAGGCACGCGTCCCGGACACATAGCCGAAATAGGGGTAGCCCCGCAGTCCCCACGAGCCGCCGATATTGATGAGGCGTGGCCGCTCTCCTCCCGTCCAATAGCCGAGCGCACGCACGGCGACCGCGCTGCGTCGACTGGTCCGGAAATAGCGCCGGTAGTCCCCCGAGAAGACGTAGGCGTCGAAGCGTCCGTGGTTGACGTCATTCACCAGCCCGGCGGTGACGCTGTAGCGCTCCCCATCGATCGGCCCGGTGGACAACCACAGGCTGTTGTCCTTGACGTAGGTGAGGTAATTGGCGGCGAGCCAGGCCACGCGCCGCGGCTCGGACACAACGCTACTTGCGAAATCGAACCGATCCGAATGCTCCAGCCGGAACTCCGCCTCGAGCCGCTGGAAGCGCGAGATCGGGTAGCGCACCTGCCCCAGCACCCCATACGCGGTCTCCTGGAACAGACTCGTGAAATCGCCTTCGTAGAATAGACCGCGCAACCGGTAGGCGCCCACGCCCCAGTTGATGCGGTGCGTCTGGTTCAGGTAGAACGCGGACCCGCTGAGGTTGTCCAGGAGGTTGCCCAGACCGCTGCCGGAATACGAAAACGACGACAGGGTGGCGATGAACTGGTGATCGTTCAGCATGTCGCTGAACAGCATCACGGCCCCCTGTTGGGAGCCAAGGCCCGGCGCGACGGCCGCTTCGCCGGCGGCGAAATCGAGCCCATAGCGCTTCTTGTACGGCGTCGGCGTGGTGTTCGCGACCGCCGGCGCGGTGAGCTCGGGCCATTCCCAGGCGGGCGGGGCTCGCTCCGCCGCCAGCGCGATGGTTGGAGCGCTCGAGTCGCTGCTCGTCCGGGCGAAATACAGGTTGAAGCCGAGGTTCGCGAAGCCGCCAAACACGAACCCATCCGCGCCGTCCACGAACTGCGGGTCGAACGCGCCGTTCAGGGTCGCGGTCTCCCGTCGACCGAGTCCGCTCGAGTCCACGGAGTAGATCTGCAGCGTGCTGTCGCGATCGCTCGAGAACCAAATGCGCCCCGTCCTGGCGGACCAGCGGGGCGTCTCGTCGCGCCAGCTGCCGTAGGTGAGATGGCGTACCGCGCCGCTCGCCAGGTCGAGGACGAAGAGGTTCATGGCGCCGTGCGGCCCATAGGCCGTGCGATCCGATGCAAACACCACGCGGCCGCCGTCGGGGCTCATCGAGGGATCGAGATCCTGGTACCGGTCGTTCGTGAGCCGCTCCAGCCGAGCGTCCGCGAGCCACACCCGGTAAATGTCGGAGTACCCGGATGTCGCGAGCCCACTGAATACGACGCTCTTCCCGTCGGGCGCCCACGCCGGCGAGAGGATCGAGACCAGCCCGGGGAACTGATAGCGACCGACGAGACGTGCCGCACGCAGATCCCAGAGCATCAGCGCGTCGCGCGACTCGAAGCGGCTGCCGAACACGGCGATCCCGGTGGGACTCACGTCGATCCGGGATTCGAAGAAATGGAACGACGCGAACTCCGGCGTCCGCTCGCCGCGCACCACCGGCCGCACGCCGTCACCCTCGAGCGGGCGACTGTAGATGGTCGCGTAGCCGTCGGCCGGCGAGAAGTAGAGCACCCGAACGGTGGTGTCGTCCGGCAAGCGATAGGCGGTCGGCTTGATGGCAAACGGGGTGAGGCGCCGTGCCGTGAGCGCGAGCGGGGTCGCGCCGTCCACGTCGCCGTAGAACCGGCGTCGCATCCAGAACTGCCACTCGTCGGACAGTTGCGTGAGAGAGCGGCCGTACAGCTCCTGCAGCGCGTCATCGAACGTGGGGTATTTCCACAGATCGTGGTACAGCGTCGCGAGACGCCAGTCGCCATAGGTCGTGCCCAGATAGCGCACGATGCTGCCACCGATGGGATAGATGATCCCGCCGCCCGCGTAGGTCAGCTGGCCGAGCGTCGGCAGCCGACCCGATACGGTCAGGTCGCGCAGGATCATGTCGTCGCGCGCGTCCTCCCCAGCCGAGAAATACTCCGCCAACCCTTCACTGAACCAGAGCGGCAGGCCGGCGTGCCCCAGCCGCGGGTAGCGCAAATAGGTCTCGGTCGCGAGGCTGAGCTGGAAGACGTGCACCAGCTCGTGGCGCAACGTATGACGGAACTCCATGTAACTGCCGGCGAACGGCAGCGTCACGCGACGCTTCAGAAAATCCGTAACACCGAGCAGGCCCTCCGGCGGCGCGTACGGCAGGATGTTGGTCTGCTCGAAATCGGCGTGGGAGGCATACACGATCAGCGGGATGCGGGTCCGGACGGCGTGCTGGAACCGGCGCTCCAGCACGCCATAGCTCTCCTCCGCGTACGCCAGGGCCACGCGGGCGAGCTCCTCTTCCTCCGGATAGAAATACAGATCGACGTGTGCACCGCGCAGCACCTGCCACGCGAAGCTCTGGTACTGCACCTTGTTCTGCCCGAAATATCCCAGCTGCCCCATCGCGACCGATGGCGCAGCGAGCAGCAACCCAAGGACCAGCGTCCGCATCACCGGTGAATGCTCCGGATGCGATCGCCCTGGGCGATTTGCTGCAGCAGACGAGCATCGCTCCGCAGTCGCCCGAACACCGTGTACGTCCCGTCGAGATGTGGTTGGGTGGACTGCGTGATGAAGAACTGGCTCCCGCCCGTATCGGCACCGGACAGCGCCATCCCCATCGTGCCACCCGAGTATCGCTCCAGGTTGATCTCATCCCGCAGCACCGTGCCCGGTCCGCCCCAGCCGTCGCCGCGCGGGTCCCCTGCCTGGATCACGAAATTCGGTACCACCCGATGCCAGCGTTGACCGTCGAAGTAGCGTCGATCCACGAGGGTCAGAAACGCGGCCACCGTGAGCGGCGCCTGCGCGGGCAGGAGGTCGACCGTGAGCGTCCCGCGGTCCGTTTCGATCGCGACCTGCGGGTTGGGTTGGCCCAGAAGCGCCGGCAGGAGATACCGCCGCACGATGTCGCGGTAATCGGCGTCGCTCCTCCCCGTCGAGATCGGGCCCCTCCCGCCGGACGCCCAGGCTTCGGCCGCCTCCGGGAGTTTTTCCACGGCAAAGCGGCGGACCAGGTAATCGTCGGGGCGCGGCTGCGTCCCCAGGAATTCGTTCACCACGCGCAGTCGACCCCCGGCACTCCCCGCGGCGATCGCCGCCAAGGCACCGACCGCCGAGAGCCTGGCATCATTGAACGGATCAGTCGCGGCGCGACGGTAGGCCGCCACGAGGCGATCGACGTCTCCCGGGTCTGGCCGGCGGGCGAGCAGGTCGGCGGCCACGCTACGCACGGCGGGGTCCGCGTGCTCGATCAGGATGCGCGCGCGGCCGATCAGCGCCGCGTCGCTATCGGCGACCACCCGGGCGAGTCCCTGGAGTGCCTGTGCCACGACGCGACCATCGGGGTCGGCCAGCAGGGCCTCGAGCCGGGCTCGATCGCGCGTGGCGGTGAACGCCTGTGCGGCCACGAGGCGCCAGAGCCAGTCCGCGTCGGCGGCCAGTGTCGTCGCGGCCGCGTTCCCGGCCGCGCTATCGGCTTCGGCGAGACCGAGAATTGCCTGGCGCCGCAGCCCAAACACCGCACTCGCGCTCTGGCGTCGCAGCGCGTCCACCGCCGCGCTCCCGCCCAGCACGCCGAGTGTCGTCTCGGCCTGGGCCACCACCCCGGGATTCGCATCGGACAGCGCGGCGATCGCCGCGGTGGCAAGCGTGGAGTCACCGCGGAACGACGCCAGGGCGCGCAGCGCGTTGATGCGCACGCCCACGTGATCGTCGTTCACGAGGGGTCGCAGCCGCGCCGCGAGAGCCGCCCGGCCGATCCGGCCCGAGTCCGCGAGCGCGGCCGACAGCCCGCGCGCCGCGACCGCCCGCACCTCCGCCGACGGGTCGCCCAGGGCGCGCAGCATCACCGGCTGCGCGGCGACGCTCCGAAGCCGCGCCAGGGAGTAGAGCGCTCGCCAGCGCACGGTCTCGTCGGTATGCTCCGCGTAATTGAGCAGCAGTTGCGTCGGCGCGCGCGCGCCCAGGCGCCACGCCTCGAGCAGCCCCGACATCACGATCGGTGGGACGCCTTGACCGAGCGGCGCGCTTTCGAGCACCAAACGCACCGCCTGCGCGCCCTCCTCGCCACCGATCTTGGCGAGTGCCGTGACCGCTTCCATTTCGCGAGCCCCCTGTGCCGCTGGCGCGACACTGCGCACGACGCCGAGCAGCGGCTCGACGGCGCGCGCGTCCGCGAGCACCCCCAATGCGAACGCGGCGGCGGTCTGCACGGCGATGCTCGAGTCGCTCAGGACGGGAACGAGCAGCTCTATTGCCTGCGGATCACCGATGCGACCAGCGGCGAGCACTCCTTGGAAGCGGACGGTGAAGTTGTCGGACTGGAGCGCCTGGCGCAGCAGCGCGTCGTCGAACTGGCGCGCGTCGCTCAGCGCGAGCAACCGGGCGAGGAGACTGACGACGGCCTCGTCTTGCTGCGGCGCCTGGGCCGACAGCGGCCGGGCGGCGAGCGCAAGGACGAGCAGGAGGCTACAGGCGAACGGGGTCCGGCGTCGAGTGCAGCAGCGCAATCACGTGCTCCGGGATACGGGCCAGCGCGTGCCGGCGGTTCAGGGCGATGAGGGCGGTTTCAGCAGTGGCGAGCAGCTCGTCGGTGGCAGCGCGCTCCACGGCATACCCAAAGATCACCCGGCGCGAGGCGAGATCGCGGACCCAACAGCGGATACGCACGAGGTCGTCGTAGCGGGCGGGCTGACGGTACCGGATCTGTACCTCGGTCACCGCCAGATAGACCCCCTGCTCCTCCATGACTTTGTAGGTGACCCCGGTGCGTCGCAGGTGTTCCGTGCGCGCCATGTCCAGCCAGACGAGGTAGTTGGCGTGGTAGACAAACCCCATCTGATCGGTTTCGGAGTAGTTGACGCGGTGCTCGATATCGCTGATCCCGCCGGCGTCAGGGCTCGGCAACGTCACTCGCCGTAGGGGATCCAGATATTTTTCACCTGCGTCGCGTGGCGCAGGAACTCCCGACCCTCCCCCTGACGGGCGTCCCGCCAGTCCCGCGCCCCGGGCAGCCAGGTTCGTTTCATGTTGCCCGCGGAGGCCTCCTCGACCGCTTTCGCTCCGGCGGCGCTCCCGCAGAACCAGACCGCGTCGACGTCCAGGTGCTCCGCCAGAACCTTGGCCAACGCGTCGCCATCGCCGGTCACGATGTTGACCACGCCGCCCGGGAGATCGGAGGTCTCGAGCACGCCATAGAAGTCGGTGGCCGCGAGCGGATGCGTCGGCGACGGGACCACGACCACGGAGTTCCCCACGGCGATCGCCGGCGCCACGAGCGAGACGAATCCGAGCAGGGGGTGAGCGTCGGGCGCGGCAAGTCCGATGACCCCGATCGGCTCGTTCATCGCGAGCGTGACGCCGCGGATCGGCACGTGGTGCACCGCCCCGTCGTACTTGTCCGCCCACGCGGCGTAGGAAAACAGCCGCGCGATCGTCGCCTCGACTTCCTGGCGCCCCACATCCTGGGCGACTCCCGTCATGGCGGCGATCCGGGCCGCGAACTCCGTCCCGCGGGCCGACAGGTTCTCCGCGATGTAGTACAGGATTTGGGCCCGCATGTGACCCGCGCCCCGACTCCACTCCCCAGCCGCATGCGCCGCCTCCACGGCATCGCGTACATCCTTGCGGTTCCCCTCGCCCACGTCACCGAGCGGTTGTCCATCGGGCGCGCGGATCTTCCGGCTGTAGCCCTGGTCGGGACGAACCTGCTTTCCCCCAATGAACAGTTTTGGTGTGCGGTCGATTGGGGGAAGGGACGATTGTGGATCGCGGATTGCGGACTGTGGATTGGCCCCGATCGGGATGGGCACTTCACCTTCGCCAATCCGCAATCCCCAATCCGCAATCCGCGATTGCAGGTACTCGTACATCCCCTCTCGCCCACCTTCCCGTCCGAACCCCGATTCCCGGTACCCGCCGAACCCCGAGGCCGCGTCGAACAGGTTGGTGCAGTTGATCCACACGACGCCGGCCTTGATCTTTGGCGCGACGTCGAGCGCGAGGTTGATATTCTCGGTCCAGACACTCGCGGCCAGCCCGTACGGCGTGTTGTTCGCGAGCGCCACCGCCTCGGCCGGTGTGCGGAACGTCATCGAGACCAGCACCGGTCCGAAGATTTCGAGCTGCGCGATCGTGGCCGCCGGCGAGACGTCAGTGAAGAGGGTGGGCGGATAGAAATACCCGTCCGTCGGGCAGGCCCACGACGGCTGCCACATCGTGGCGCCTTCGGCGACGCCCTGCTCGACCAGGCCGCGGATGCGTTCCAGCTGCACCGGCGCCACGATCGCGCCCATGTCCACCGCCTTGTCGAGCGGCGACCCGACCCGCAGCTTTTCCATCCGCGCGCGCAACTTCTTCACGAGCCGCTCGGCGATCCCCTCCTGCACCAGCAGCCGAGAGCCCGCGCAGCAGACCTGCCCCTGGTTGAACCAGATCGCGTCGACCACGCCTTCGACCACGCTGTCCAGGTCCGCATCGTCGAACACGATGAACGGGCTCTTGCCGCCCAGCTCGAGCGTCAGTTTCTTGCCGCTCCCCGCAGTCTGCTTGCGGATGATCCGTCCAACCTCGGTCGAGCCGGTGAAAGCGATCTTGTGCACATCGGGATGCTCGACCAGCAGCGCGCCGGGGCGGCCGTCGCCCGTGATCACATTGAATACGCCCGGCGGCAGCCCGGCCTCGTGGGCGAGCTCGGCGAAGCACAGCGCGGTGAGCGGCGTGAATTCCGCCGGCTTGAGCACGACGGTGTTTCCGGCCGCGAGCGCGGGCGCGATTTTCCACGCCAGCATCAGCAACGGGAAGTTCCACGGAATGATCTGTCCCACGACGCCGATCGGGCCATAGCCCGCGAATTCGGTGTCGAGGAGCTGCGCCCACCCCGCGTGATGGTAGAAGTGGCGGGCCACGAGCGGGATGTCGAGATCGCGTGTTTCGCGAATCGACTTGCCGTTGTCCAGGCTCTCGAGCACGGCGAGCAGGCGTGAGTGCTTTTGGACGGCACGCGCCAGGGCGTAGAGATGACGGGCGCGCGCGTGACCGGGGAGCGCCGACCATCCCGGGAACGCCTCCCCCGCCGCCCGCACGGCGGCGTCCACTTCCGGTTTGCCCGCCTGGGCGACCCGCGCCAGCACCGCGCGGGTCGCGGGGTTGATCGTCTCGAACGAGTCGCCGCTTGCCGGACGGACCCACCGCCCACCGATGAACAGCCCGAACTCCCCGCCGTGGGTCTTGATCCACTCGAGTGCCGGCCCGCTCGCCTCCGGCGCCGGGCCCCATTCCATCGTCTCGAAGATGCGAGCGACCGTCGTGGTCATGTCACACCATCGGATGGCGGTGCGCTGCGCTGTAGCGACCGGTCACGAAGTGCTCGAGTTGGCGTTCGATATCGGTGAGCAGCGCGCTCGCGCCGAGCCGGAACAGGGCCGGCAAGAGCCAGGCATCGCCCAGCTCTTCCTTCATGAGGATGAGCCAGTCGAGCGCCCCTTTGGCCGCGCGAATCCCGCCGGCCGGCTTGAATCCCACAGCGCATTCGGCGCGCTCCTGGTACTCCCGGATCATCCGCGTCATCACGAGCCCCACGGGAAGCGTCGCGTTGACCGGCTCCTTCCCGGTGGAGGTCTTGATGAAATCGGCGCCGGCCATCATGGCGGTGAGGCTTGCGCGGGCGACGTTGGTGAGCGTGGCAAGCTCGCCGGTGGCGAGGATGGCCTTCATGCGCGCGGGGCCGCACGCGTCGCGGAATGCCCGCACCTCGTCGTACAATCCCTCCCAATCACCGGTGAGCACCTGGGCGCGCGTGATCACGATATCGATTTCGCCCGCCCCGGCTTCGACCGAGGCGCGCACCTCTTCCAGTCGTTGAGGAAACGGGTTGAGGCCCGCCGGAAAACCGGTGGACACCGCCGCCACGGGGATGCCCGATCCCTCGAGCGCTCGCACGGCGGTGGGCACGAGCTCGTGATAGACGCACACCGCGCCGACCGTAATACCGAGGTCGGCGACTCCCAGCGCCTCGACCAGGTCGGGGCGCAACGGCGCGCGGGCTTTGGCGCACAGCCGCGCCACGTTCCCAGGGGTGTCGTCGCCTTGCAGCGTCGTGAGGTCGATGCAGGTGATCGCGCGGAGCAGCCACGCGGCTTGCCATTCCTTCTTGACGGTGCGGCGTCGCGGCAGCGTGGCCGCCCGGCGCTCGACCGCGCTGCGGTTCACGCGAATGGCGCGGATCAGATCGAGGTCGAGCGGCGTCCCGGGGTTGCGCGCGACCTGATCGGGCGGACGCTCGGCGGACCGCTCCTCCCCAGGCCCCCCCCCGGTTCCAGGGGGCCGAGTGCGCCGCAGTCGGGGCTCGCCCCGCGTGACCGTCATGGTCTCGGGAGAATGCGACGACGAACGCCAAAAGTCAAATGGGACAGTGGCTTGCGACCCCTCGGCGGGGTTCCTAGCTTGCGGCCGTGCCCCCCTCGGCGTCTCGCTGCATTGTCGTGGCCGACGCGCACCTCGGCCAGGTGCCCCCCGCGATCGAGGTCGCGTTTCATGCCTTCCTCGACACCGTGCCGCAACCCGGTGACGCGCTGCTGATCAACGGCGATCTGTTCGATTTTTGGTTCGAATACGGACCCGTGGTGCCGCGCAAACATTTCGCCACCATTGTGCGGCTCCGGGCGCTCGTGACCCGCGGCGTTGCGGTCACGTTCGTCGGTGGGAACCACGACCGCTGGGGCGGCGACTTTCTGCGCCACGACGTTGGCATCGGCTACCGCACGGGCGAGGTCGAGCTGGAGCTCGCGGGACGCCGCGCGGTCGTAGTGCACGGCGACGGACTCACCGAGCAACACTGGAGCGGCGCGCTCACGCACTGGGTCCTGAGTCACCGCGTCACGATCGCGGTGTTCCGCACCCTGCATCCGTCGATCGGGTTCTGGATCGCCGACAAACTCTCCGGCACACTGGCCGACAGCACCAAAGACAAAGCGGTGCTGGACCGAGCCGAGGCGGCGCAGGCGGCCTACGCCCGGGCGCTGCTCGAGCGGCGGCCGGACGTGACACTGGTGGTCATGGCCCACACGCACCGGCCGCGGCTCGATCTCCTGCCCGATGGACGAGCTTACCTCAACCCGGGTGCGTTCTTGGACGGCGGGAAATACGCGGTGGTGACGACCGACCGAGTGGAGTTGAAATCCTTTACACCGTAGGCGAAGGGCTACCCGAGCGGCACCACCGCCACGTCCTGAAGCTTCTCTCCCAGAAATCGGGCCCCGACCCGTCGGAAATGCGGCTCATCGTCCGAGACCACAAACTGATGTGACGGCGGCCCACCGGCCGGCGCGAGCATCCCCGCGGCATCGAGCTCGCGGTGCACGGCGTTCGCGGTTTCCTCGGCGCTGTCGATGAGTCGCACGCGTGGACCCAGAACCGTGGTGAGCAATGGCTTGAGGAGCGGGTAGTGGGTGCAGCCCAGCACTAACACGTCCACCTTGGCCTGCTCGAGCGGACGCAGATATTCGCGGGCGATGAGCGCGGTCGCCGGGTGGTCGAACCACCCTTCTTCCACCAGCGGCACGAACAGCGGACAGGCTTGCGATACGACGGTCGCATCGGGACGCAGGGCCCGGATCGCCCGCTCGTAGGCGCCGCTGGCGATCGTTCCCGCCGTACCGATCACCCCGATCCGTCCTGTGGCGCTCGCGGCGACCGCCGCGCGGGCCCCGGGGTCGATCACTCCCACCACCGGCACGGGGGCGTGGGCGCGCAGATGGTCGAGCGCGTGCGCGGTGCTCGTGTTGCACGCGACGACCACTGCTTTCACGCCCCGATGCAGCAGGTAGGCAAGGATCTCGCCGCTGTAGCGCCGCACGGTCTCCGGCGATTTCGGCCCATAAGGCACCCGGGCCGTGTCGCCGAAGTAGATGACGGATTCGAGCGGCAGGCGCTCGAACACGGCCCGGGCCACGGTGAGTCCCCCGATGCCGGAATCGAACACCCCCAGCGGGGTAGCGTTCACCGCGCCGGGAGCGGCAGGCGAATACCGATGCCACCGGGTACCGCGCGCACTTTCAGATCCTTTGGGAAATCGCGCAGGTGGGCGGCCACGAACGCTTCCGCACCCGAAAACAGATGGTTGAACCCCCACAACACCAGCCAATCCTGCACTTCCTGACGCTTGGCATCGAGGTTCGGCGCCCCCGAGGTTCTGAAATAGTCCGCTTCCTGCTGAGCCTTGAGGGTCATGTAAATCGTCGTCCCCTCCCACACGGCGAACAGCGCACCGGTCACATGCCGGCCGGTGACCGCTTGGCCCCAGCCCGGGATCAGCAGCGAGCGCCACAGCGCCCCGACCGGGCCCACGTAGCGCGCACTATCGCTGACCGCAGCGACGCGGGGGAGGGCTTCGGTGGGAACCTGGGCGGACAGGCGGATGGCCGGATAGGCGGATAGCCACAACGTAGCCATCGCGCTCATCGTGAGTTTGGCCCCCACTATCCGCCGATCCGCCGATCCATTCATCCGCCCCCTCATCTCGCCACCAGAACCGTCAGACATCGTGGCTCGACCGTCACCGTGCATTCGTGAACCCCGGATTCGCGCAGCTCGCCGTCGAGGTGCATCAACAGCGGTTCATCGGGATCGCGGATTCGGAGCTTCCGCGTCCGCATCATGACAACGTCCTTCATCCCGACATGCGTGCCGCGCATCACCCGCGGCAACGCCGCGAGAAACCGCAGCAGCCCGATCTTCCGAATCAGACATACGTCGAGTCGGCCGTCTGTGGGATCCGCGTCCGGTGCAAATCTGTAGTCGCCACCCGCTGTCGTGCCGTTGCACACCTCGACCATCATCATGTTCCCATGCACCACTTGGCCATCGGCATGCACTTCGAAGCGCGGCGGCCGAAAGGTCGCGAACGTCCTGCACACAGGAATCAGATACGACAGGAACCCCTTCAGCCGCGGCATGGCATTCCGGGTGCGCACCACAGCCGGCCCGAACCCGAACCCAAGGGTGTTGATAAAATATTCGCCCAACGCTCGTCCGGCGTCGAAGCGTCGCGCCACGGCGGTGACGATGCGGGCGATGGCGCGCGGGATGTCGTGGCGATGGACGCCCAACAGCTTGGCGAAGTCGTTCCCCGAACCCACGGGGACGACGGCGAGGCTCGCGTCCGACCGCGCCGTCAGGAGCCCGTTTGCCACTTCGTGCACCAGGCCATCACCGCCGACGGCCACCACGCACCGCACGCCTCGACGGAGGGCCTCGGCGGTCAACCCGGTTGCGTGCCCCGCCGCTGCGGTCTCCTGTAGTTCCACCATCCAACCCTCATGACGGAACGCTCGGACCACGGGGTCCTTGGCCCGGCGTCCGGCACCGCGGCCTGCGGCCGGGTTCAGGATGACAAAGGCGTGGGACACGCCGGCTGGGAAGCTCTCCGATCAGCGCAGATAGTGTTCTTCCCAGGCGACCTCGAACTCCCACTTGCAGGAGGGACAGCCCATGCGTTTCACCTTGGGTGCCAACGGCGCGCGCTCGGTACAGCTCGGGCACACGGCGTACTCACTCGTGAAACCGCTTGGCGGGGCGGCGATCCAACTGGCGCGTTGTTGCACGACGGTCCAGCGCGCTGGTGGCCGTTTGACGAACTCCAACAGCGCCTTGGCAATCGGGACCGGCCGTTTGTTCACTTCGAGTGTCGCGTGCAGGTCCTCCACTTTCAGCACGCGATACCATGCACCACGGCGAATGTGGAGGTTGACGTTCTCGGAGAGTCTGGCGTAGAGAGGTTCGGTCATATAGGAAGGTACATTTCGTCCCAGGCAATTTCGAATTCCCATTTGCAATAGGCGCAGCGCAGCCGCGGAACGCGCCGCGCCAGCGCCGCCCGCTCGCCGCAGCTCGGACAGACGCCGTACCGCTCGGTAAACGACGGAGGAGCCTTCCTCGCGTCGTCAGGCCCCTGAGAGACGACGGTCCACCGCGGGGGCGGCCGCTTCACGATCTCGAGCAATGCGGTTGCCACTGCCCTCGGTCGTCCATTGACGTCCAGGATCGCTTTGAGGTCCTGGAGCTTCAGCACGCGATACCAAGCCCCCCGGCGTAACCGGATGTTGACGTTTTCACGCAAACGAGCATAGAGGCGTTCGGTCATTCCGCAGCGTTCGAATTAAGGCCATCCACGTGGTCGCATCAAGGCGGGAGCGTGTAGGAATCGAACCTACCGAGGCCCTTGCGAACCCCAGCTGGTTTTGAAGACCAGTCAGGCCACCAGGCCCAATCCGCCCCCGAAAAACAGGCTGTGCTGCGTTCGATCCTCACCCCGGTGTGGCCGCGCTGCAACGATCGAGCCTGCAACGGTCAGGCTCGGAACGATAGGTCGCAGTGAAGCAGCACCACCCAAAACGGCCCGTTAATTGCAGTTAGGCGCGCAGTAACAGGTCCAAAACAACCCATTGGAGCTTCATCAATGCGCCGAGATACGCTTCATTTCCTGCGCCAGTCTTTCTTTTTAGCACTGGCTCTGAGCTTCGCATCATGCACCAACGAGAATAGCATGACGCAACCACCGGCGCAGGAGCTCTATACCACGCCGACCGGGTTGCTGACGGTGAACCCGCCCGAGATCCTCATTGGCGCGGGCGACATCGCCAGCTGCGGCAGCAACAACGACGAGTTGACGGCGCAGATCGTCGACACCATCCCCGGTACGGTCATGGTGCTCGGGGACAATGTCTACGAGAACGGCACCACCAACGAGTTCAACAACTGCTACCACCCCACCTGGGGCCGCCACAAGGCCCGCACGAGACCGGCCACCGGGAATCACGAGTACAACACCTCCGGCGCCGCACCCTACTTCGCCTACTTCGGTTCGGCGGCCGGCGTCGCCGGTCAAGGTTACTACAGCTACGACCTCGGCGCCTGGCACATCATCGTGCTCAACAGCAGCATTTCGATGGGCAGTGGCTCCGCTCAGGATACCTGGCTGCAGAACGACCTCGCCGCGCACCCGAACCTGTGCACGCTCGCCTACATGCACCACCCCCTCTGGTCCTCCGGCGGGAGCTCGGGTGGTCAGTATTACAGCGGGGTCCGGCGGCCGTGGGACGTCATGTACCCCGCCGGCGTGGATCTCATTCTGGACGGCCACCGCCACTTCTACGAGCGCCACGCGCCGATGAAGCCGGACGGTACGGCCGATCCAGCGACCGGCATGCGGCACATCATTATCGGCACGGGGGGCATCGGCGGCGGTTCCGTGTCGAACCCCCATCCGAGGACCGAAATCGCAAACGGCTCGACCTTCGGCGTGATGAAACTGTACCTCTACGACGACAGCTACGCGTGGAAATTCATTCCGCGGACCGGGCAGACGTTCACTGACTCCGGGAGCACCGGGTGCCACGGCCCACCGGGAAGTGGCGGCGGCGGTGTGTCCGGTTCGCAATCCACGGTCTCGGCTGCGCCAGCGTCGTTCACGGCCGGCACCGGCTCGTCCACGGTCACTGTGACCGCCAAGGACGCCAGCGGCAATCCGGTCAGCGGCGCCACCGTGGTGATGTCCGCGACCGGGACAGGCAACACGTTCACCCCCTCCTCGGGGACCACCAGT
Organism: Gemmatimonadales bacterium; assembly: GCA_036555485.1. Lineage (GTDB taxonomy): Bacteria > Gemmatimonadota > Gemmatimonadetes > Gemmatimonadales > GWC2-71-9 > DASTHG01. The sequence goes on from DATBLG010000125.1 coordinate 19,796, forward strand.
GGTAGCGGCGTCTTCACGAGCACCTTCACCTCGACCGGCGCCGGGCCGAAGACCATTTCGGCAAACGCCGGCGGTACCGGGATCATCCAGACCGCGTCGGTGACGGTGACTGCGGGCCCTGTATCCGCTTCGCAATCGACGTTGAGTGCCTCACCCACTTCCTTTGTCGCTGGGTCCGGTTTGTCGACGATCACCGCAACCGCGAAGGATGCCTTTGGGAACCCGGTCAGCGGCGCGACCGTGGTTTTGGCTTCGTCGGGAACCGGAAACACGCTGACGCAGCCTTCTGGGGTCACCAACTCGAGTGGCGTGGCCACTGGATCGCTCGCTTCGAGCGACGCAGAGCTGAAGACCGTGTCGGCCACGATCAACGGGACGGCAATCACACAGACCGCTGCAGTGAACGTCACCACCTCGGGCGGCGGCGGCGGCGGGACTATCTCGCACGGCCTGCTCACCACGGGCAGCAACGCCGTGAATCAGAAGGTCTACACCACGGCGTCCATCTCGCCGGCGCCGAACGCGCTCATCACCATCGCGGTACGCAGTCACCGGAGCGGAGGAGCCATCACACCCACGCTGTCCGGAGGTGGCATGACGAGCTGGACGCAGGTAGCGAGCGTCGATTACGACCCGATCGGCTTACCGCTCGGGCGCCTGGTCGTGTTCCGCGCCATGAGCGCCTCCCCTGGCAGCGGCCCGATCACCATCACGTTCAGCGGCAACGTCTCCAACGCGGATTGGATCGTGTCGCAGTGGACCGGCGTCGACCAGAGCGGTACGAACGGCTCAGGGGCCATCGGGCAGACCGGCTCGGCCCGGGGCGACGCCGTCACCACCCTCTCAGTCCCGCTCGCCCCATTCGCGAATGCCAACAACGTTGCGTATGGCGCGGTCGGCGCGAGACTCAACGCCCCCGCCATCACGCCCGGGAGCGGCTTCACGGAAATCGCCGAGGTCACCCCCGGCGAGGCCACGCTGCTCGAGGCGCAGTGGGCGACGAACCTGAATACGATTCAGGCGGGCATCGCCAGTGCCAAGAACGCTGCCCTCCTGGGAATCGAGATCAAGGCCGGCGCCGGCGGTGCCCCGACGGTGTCCGCTTCCCAATCCCTGGTTTCGGCCTCCGGGCCGATCACGGCGGGCAGCGGCACATCGAACATCACCGTCACCGTCAAGGACGGCAGCGGCAATCCGATGAGCGGCGTCGCGGTGACGCTCTCGGCGACGGGGAGCGGCAATACACTCACCCAACCGGCCGGCACGACCGATCCCAGTGGCGTGGCCACGGGCACCTTGAGCTCGACCGGCGCCGGCCCCAAGACCGTGACGGCCGTCGCCGGCGGCGTCACGCTCAACCAGCAGCCCGTCGTGACGGTATACGCCGGCCCCGCGGATGCCGGCCAATCCACGGTGGGCGCGTCGCCCACTTCCATCGTGCAGACCAGCGGCAGCTCGACAGTCACCGTCACGGTGAAGGACGCGTACGGGAACCCGGTGAACGGTTCGACGGTCGTCGTTGGGGCAACGGGGAGCGGCAACACCATTACCGGCCCTGCCGGGACGACCAATGCAAGCGGTGTGGCGACGGCGACCCTGAGCTCCACGGTGGCCGAGGACAAGACCGTTTCGGCGACCGCCGGCGGGACGGCGATCACCCAGACCGCGTCAGTCACCGTGACGCCGCCGGTGCCCACCCCCTCGCCGTCG
>DATBLG010000126.1:0-6400 GCA_036555485.1 Gemmatimonadales bacterium
AGGATCGCCTGCGGCGTCGCTCCACGCCGCTGGTCCGCAAGATCGCGGCCGAGCACCAGTTGGACATCTCGCAGATTCCCGGGACGGGGTTCGCGGGACGGGTGACGAAGCAGGACATCCTGGGATTCATCGATCGCGGACTGCCGGCACAGCCCGCTGCCGCGCCCGAAGCCGGCGTCCGGACTCCGGCCCCCGCCGTTCCGGTTGCCCATCCCACCGTGGAGGCGTGGCCCGGCGACCGCGTGGAACCGTGGTCCAAGATCCGCAGGATCACTGCGGACCATATGATCCTGTCGCGCCGCGTATCGGCGCACGTCGCGAGCTTCTTCGAAATCGACTACTCGCGCATTGCCCAGATCCGCGCGAAGCACAAGCAGGCCTATGCGGATCGTGGGGTGAGCCTCACCTTCCTCGCGTTCATCGCCAAGGCGTGCGCCGAGAATCTCCGGATCCACCCGATCGTCAACGCCGCGGTGTCGGGCGACAGCACGATCTATCGTCGCGACATCAACATCGGGATCGCCGTCGCGCTCGACTGGGGTCTCATTGTCCCCGTGGTGAAGCACGCCGATGAGCTGTCGCTCATGGGCATGGCCCGGGCCATCAACGACCTGGGTGAACGCGCGCGCACCAAGAAGCTGTTACCCGACGACATTCAGCGGGGCACCTTCACCATTACCAATCCCGGGGGCTTCGGACCGTACGCGGGGATCCCGATTATCAATCAACCCCAGGTGGCGATCCTGGGCGTCGGGACAATCGAAAAGCGGCCCAAGGTCGTGGCCCTCCCCGACGGCACCGACACGATTGGTATTCGCACGATGGGCATGCTCACGATGTCCTACGACCACCGCGTGGTCGACGGGGCCGACGCGGACAAGTTTCTGGCGGACGTGAAGAAAACGCTGCAGGAATTCCCGGAAGGAGCGGTGTGATGGTGCCGAAGGTGCTCACCGCCTCGCGCGTGCGCGTCGCCGCCGCGAACGAGGCCGACTATTTCGCGACGTTGCGGGAGCTGTGCCAGTTCGCCGACGCCCGGGGGCAGAAGATCTGGGTGTTCAGAAACGCGCGAGATCCGCGGCTGTTCATCGAGTTCTCGGAATCCCCGACGGAAATGTCGCACCGCGCGCAGGCATCGCGGCTGCCGGAGGAGACCAAACTCGAGAAACGGCTGCAGAGCCTCGTCACCTACGCACCCGACGCCTGGGAGCTGTGGACGGAAGTCTCCCTCGCGACGCCGGCGGAAGCCTAGCCCATGGCTCGGCGCACGCTCACCGTGGACGGCCAAACCTGGGAGATCGCGCCCTCCGGCCGCTCTTCGATCTACGGCCAGGACCAGTACAGTCTGCTGTTTCAGCTCGGCACGGGTCCCGAGCGGAAACGCCGCTTCACCCGCTACACCCCAACCGGCGCCCGTCGTACCGACGCGGCATTGAACGAGCTCTCCGAGCGGCAGCTGCTGGAGCTGTTCCGCCAGTCCCAGCCGGCCTGGACCGCGCCGGAGAGCGCTTACGCCGCACGTTGACCTGCACTGCCATTCCACCGCTTCGGATGGGCAATTCGCCCCCGAGGCGGTGGTACAACGGGCCCATGCGGTCGGTTTGGCGGCCATTGCCCTCACCGACCACGACACGCTGTCGGGCGTCGAGGCGGCCTCCGCGGCGGGCCGCACGCGCGGCATGCGCGTGGTGCCGGGGTGCGAATTCAGCGTCCGCGCCACGTGGGGAGAGCTCCACTTGCTCGCGTACTTCCTGCCTCCGGGGAACCCCGCGCTCGACGGCTTCCTGGCCGACGCCCGCGCCGCGCGCGAGCGACGCGGAGCAAAAATGGTCGAGAAACTGCAGCGGTTGGGTGTGGAGATCGACCTGGAGGACCTCGCCTTCCAGGTGGGGGCGGGAGCGGTGGGCCGGCCCCACGTCGCGCGTGCCCTAGTCGATGCGGGCGTCGTGACCGACCTGGAAGAGGCGTTCGCCCGGTTCCTCGGCCGGGGCCGGCCGGCGTTCGTGGACAAGCCGCTGCCGGAGCTGCGCGAGGTGGCCGATATCGTCCACGGTGTGCGTGGCCTCGTGGTTGCCGCCCACCTCGGTGACCGGGCGCAGGAGCCCCTGCTGCGGGCGTTCCAGAAAGAGGGGCTGGACGGTGTGGAAGTCCGCCATCCGAGTCACCCCAAGCGCCTCCAGAACCGGCTGCTCAAGCTGGCGCGGCAGCTCGATCTTGCGATCTCGGGTGGGTCCGACTGGCATGGCGAAGATGACATCGCCACGCACGCCCCGTTGGGCGGGATGGAGGTGCCGATGGAATGGTTGGAGGAGTTGGAGAGGCGTAGAGAACAGACGTATGGGGGAGAAGCGTAAGGGACAGGCGTAGCGGGAACCAGATCGGGAGACAACGCAATGAGCGATGTGTTGCAGGTCGGGAGCAAGGCACCACTGTTCGAAGCGACGGCATCCGATGGAACGACCTATCGGCTGGCCGATGTGTTGCGTCACAGGCATGTGGCGTTGGTGTTCTATCCGGGCAACAACACCCCCGGGTGAAACCGCCAACTCTCCGCCGTGCGCGATGAGATGACCAAGTTCGAGCGGGCCGGGCTGCAACCGTTCGGCGTGAACCCCGCGAGCCCCGACAGGCACCGAAGCTACGCCGACAAGATGCGGTTCAATTTCCCGCTGCTGTCCGATCCGGATCGCGCGATCGCACGAGCGTATTACGCCCTGAAGGAAGACGATAGGGGGATCGCGCGCACCGTGTACGTGGTCGGCACGGACGGCACGATCCGGTTCGCCCAGCGCGGCGCCCCGCCGGTAGACGAAATCGTCGCTGCCGTGACGGCCGAGGGGCTTGGCCGCTGAATTCGCGGGCCAGGTCGCGCTGGTCACCGGCGTCGCGCGCGTGGGTCAGATCGGCCACGCCGTCGCGCGGGCGCTGGGCGCCGCGGGGGCCCGTCTCGTGCTCGCTGACCTGAGTCCCGAGGCGTTGGACGAGCGGCAGCAGGAGTTCGCCGAGGCCCGGCTCGTGGCAATCGCCTCTCCCGGTGACCTGACCGATCCCCGCGCGGCCCGAGCGGCCGTGGGACTGGCTGAGGCGCGTTTCGGCGGCCTCGATGTGGTCGTCAACGTGGCCGGTGGTCTGACCAGCTACGGCCCATTCATCGATACGGACGTCGCCGCGCTCGACCGCGAGTTGTCCATCAATCTCCGCACGGCGTATTGCGTGTCCCAGGCGGCCGTTCCGTCGCTGCGCCGCCGCGGCGGTGGTGCGATCGTCAATTTCGCGTCGATCGCCGTCCTGCAGCCCCAGTCCAATCTCGCGGCCTACGCCGCCGCGAAGGGTGGGGTGGCCGCCCTGACGCGCGCGCTCGCGCGGGAGCTGCGAGACGACAAGATCCGCGTCAACGCGGTTGCGCCGGAAGCCGTGCGGACCGCGACGAACGTGCACGATATGGGCGCCGATTCGCGCTTCGTCGAGATCGACGACATCGTCCGCACGGTGCTGTGGCTTGCCTCATCCGCCACGGTGACCGGCCAGGTACTGCCGTTGCTCGCGACGCGGAGCTAGCCGCATGGACCTCGCGGGGCGCGTGGCGCTCGTCACCGGCGCGGGCCGGCGTTTGGGGCAGGCACTCGCCATTGGGGTCGCGCGTGCCGGGTGCGATGTGGCGGTGCACTACCACACGTCCGTCGCGGGCGCCGAAGCGACGGCCCGGGCAGTGCGCGACGCCGGGCGCCGGGCCGAGCTCTTATCCGGTGACTTGCGCGACCCGAAGGAGGCGCGGGCGCTCTCGGATCGGGCGGCCGCGGCCCTCGGCCGCCTTGACGTGCTCGTCAACTCGGCGGCGGTGATGGCGCGTCGCGAGTTCGACGCCATCACCCCCGAAGACTGGAACGACGCCCTGGCGCTCAATCTCACGGCCGCGTTCTTCACGAGTCAGGGGGCCGCCCCACATCTCCGGAAGGCGCGGGGTAAGATCATCAACCTCGCCGATATCGCGGGCTTCGAAGTCTGGCCCGCGTATCTTCCGTTGAGTGTCAGCAAGGCCGGGATGGTGATGCTGACCCAGGGACTGGCGCGCGTGCTCGCCCCCGAGATCACGGTGAACGCCGTGGCACCGGGCGCCGTGTTGCCGCCCGACGACTGGCCGGCTGGCGCGCGCGCCCACCTGGCCGACACGACGCCGCTCAAGCGCCTCGGGACGCCCGAAGACGTAGTTCGCGCGGTGTTGTTCCTGCTCGAGCACGATTACATCACTGGGGCCGTCCTTCCCGTCGATGGCGGCCGGCTGATTCGATGAGCGGCGACGTCGCCCGTATGCGCGATGTCGTCGTGATCGGCGGGGGGTGCTACGGGACGTTTTACGCCACGCAGCTGGCCCGGGCGAAGGCCAAAGGCAAGGCGAGCTATCGTCGCGTCGTGTTGGTGGACCGCGATCCAGCCTGCCGCGCGCGTGCGGAGCTGCCCGAGGCGGCAGATTGGCAGCTCATCACGAGCGAATGGGACGCGTTCTTCGATCGCTTTCTCAGCATGGCGCGACCGGCCGCCACCCCGGACGAGCAGGACTACATCGTCCCCTCGCCGCACATGCCCCACCTCATGTTCGAATCGGTGCTGCGACGGGCCCGGGCCCGCTTCGTCGATCGGCAATTCGACGTCGTCGCGGTTCCCGATTCGCTCGACACGCCGTACGACCGCACGGCGACCGACCGGACGCGCTATGTCTCGTTTGCCGATTGGGTCTGCCCCACGCACTGCATCGAGCCCGCGATCTGCCCGGCGATCGGTCGGGCGCGGACGTGGGAAATGCCGGACGCCGTGCGCGCCCTCGCCGAGCGGATGCGCGCGGCCGGCGAGCCGGTCCTTGGCCCGGCGCTGTTCGTGTGCCGGCACCACGTGTACGGCGTCGGGACGTTTGCGGTGGATGCCGTGCTGGAGGGAGAGCGGATCGTAGCGGAGGCGGCGCGGGTCCCGGAAGGAGCGTCGGCGTTGATCGGGACGGTGAGCGCGTGCCACGGCGCGTTGAACCTGGTGCGGATCGGGGGTCACCAGTCTGATGGCTGACGGCCGCAGGCGTGGATGACTCCGCTGGAACGTCGCGCGATCCTGGCCAACGCGCGGACCCGCTTCAACACCGGGCAGTACTGGCTTGCGCACGAGGCCCTGGAAACCGTCTGGCGTTCTATAATTGAGGAGAGCGAACGGCGCGTGTGGCAGGGCCTGATCCAGGCGGCCGCCGCGCTGCTGCACCGGGAGCGAGGCAATCGTCATGGTGTCGTGGTGGTGGGGGCGGCCGCGCTCCAAAAGCTTTCCGGGCCGCAACACCCGGCCATCGAGTTCGACGTGATACCGTTCCGCGCCAGGCTGGCGCGGGCCCTGGCGGGGGAGGGAGATCCTCCGCGACTGGAAATGCGTAGCGATGTCTGAGAACGGCAAGCAATCGTACGACCTGATCATCGTGGGGGGCGGACCCGCGGGTCTGTGCGCCGCGATGTACGCGGGGCGCGGCATGCTGCGGGCGCTCACCATCGAGCGCGGGGCGCCGGGTGGAGAGCTCCTGAACACCGACCTGATCGAGGACTACATCGGCTTCGAGAGCGTGAAGGGGTGGGAGCTGGCGCAGAAATTCACCCAGCACGCCAAGAAGTTCGGCGCCGAGATCGCTACCGACACGGTGGAGAAAGTTCGCAAGACGGCGGACGGCCTGTTCGACGTGGTCACCGCTCGCGGGCGGACCTACCGTGCGCCAGCGGTGATCCTCACGGCCGGCGGCACGCCGGTCAAGCTCGGCGTCCCCGGTGAAAAGGAATACGCGGGCAAAGGCGTGTCCTATTGCGCCGTGTGCGACGGGGCGTTTTTCAAAGGCGAGGTGTTGGCAGTCGTGGGTGGTGGGGACGCAGCCGTGGAGGAGGCGGATTACCTCACGCGCTACGCGTCGAAGGTGGTCATCGTGCACCGCCGCGACCGGCTCCGGGCCTCGCGGATCCTGCAGGAACGGGCCTTCGCGAACCCCAAGATCGAAATGGTCTGGAACAAGAAGGTGATCCAAATCGTGGGCACCGAGAAGGGAATTGGCCATCTCGAGTTGGAAGACACCGTTACCGGTGCGCAGAGCCAGTTGCAGGTGGGCGGGGTGTTCATCTTCATCGGCTTCAAGCCGAATTCCGGGCTCGTCGAGGGCCACTTCCAGCATGACGAAGGTGGCTACTTCATCACCGACGACCGCATGATGACTTCGATCCCCGGGTTGTTCGCGGCGGGGGATGTCCGCAGCCAGCTGACGCGGCAAATCACCACCGCGGTGGGCGACGCCACCACTGCCGCCATGGCGGTGGAGAAGTACCTGACCGCGCTCAAGACCGATTAGCGTGAAGGTCGTCCCGATCCCTAACGGCGCGTTCGTCGAGAA
>DATBLG010000037.1:0-38105 GCA_036555485.1 Gemmatimonadales bacterium
CGCTCGATCGTCGGATCGCGCGTCTCGTTCAGATATAGCACGCTGCGCTCCCAGGCCCCGGACCGGTCGAAGCGCTCCAGGAACGTGTCCGTCTCGCGCGCCGTGATCCCGATTCCCACGAAGACCACCGCGAACGCCTCGCCGCGCGGCGCCCGGGCGCCCTCTACGATTCGCGCCGCGAGATCGAGGCCTGGCAGACCGGGACCGGAGAAGACGGGCAGCTTCTGCCCACGCACCAGTGTATTCATGCCGTCGACGCCGGAAATGCCGGTTTCGATGAAGTCGCCCGGCCTGGCGCGCCGCACCGGATTCAAGGGGGCGCCCCAGACCGGCCGGATCGCATCTCCGACGGGGGCCGGCAGTCCATCCACGGGGTGCCCCATCCCGTTGAAGGCGCGACCCAGGAGTTCCCGCCCGACGGTCGCGGTCGCGCCTTCGCCGGTGAGCACGATCTCGACCCGGGCGGGGGGCAGGCCGACCGTGTCCTCCAGTACCTGTATGACGCTGATCTCGCGGCCCGCCTCGATCACCTGACCGCGCCGTGGGTGCTCGCCGGGTATGCGAATTTCCACCCATTCGCCGAGCGCCGCGGCGGCGGTGCGCCGGACATAGAGGAGCGGGCCGGCAACGCCGTGTGCACCGTGGTAGAGGCGGGGGAGCGTGATCACCGCCCCAGCGCCTCCACTACCGCCCGCGCGTCCACTGCCCGCGCCGCCACCTCCGTCGGGGCCGCGCGCCGCATAGCCGCCAGCAGCTGGCGTGGTGGCCCCAAATCGAGCTGTTCGAAGACCGTACCCGCATCCAGGGCGCGTTTCCCCGCGTGCAACAACTCCTGGGCCAGCGCTGCGAGGAGGTGGGTCTTTTCAACAGGGGAGAATGCGTCGTTCGGATCGTAGGCGCTCTGGCTGAGCACCGTCTCGCGCACGATGCGGGCGATCTCGAGCAACAGGCGATCGGCATCCTGGAGAGCCTCGGGGCCGACGAGCGCGGCGATCTCGCGCAGCTCCCGGTCGCGCTGCAACAGCTCGAGGGTCGCGCGCCGCAGCTCCGGCCAGTCGGCACCAGCGCGCTCGGCGAACCACCCGGCCGTCGCCTCCGCATAGAGGCTGTAGCTCGTTTCCCAGTCAACCGCCGGGAACTGGCGCTGGTGGGCGAGCGCCGGATCGAGCGCCCATAAGGCACCGGTCACCCGCAGGGAAGCCTGTGTTACGGGCTCAGAGAAGTCGCCACCCGGCGGTGAAATCGCGCTGATCACGGTGAGCGCGCCGTCGCGCTTGGGCGCCCCGAGTGCGCGCACGCGTCCGGCTCGTTCGTAGAATTTCCCGAGCCGGTTGCCGAGGTAGGTCGGATAGCCCTCCTCACCCGGCATCTCCTGCAGCCGCGCGCCGATTTCCCGCAGCGCCTCGGCCCAGCGCGACAGGCTGTCCGCCATGAGGGCGACGCGGTAGCCCTGGTCCCGGTAGTACTCCGCAATCGTGATCCCCACGTATACCGAAGCTTCGCGCGCCGCCACCGGCATGTTCGACGTGTTCACGAGCAGCACCGTTCGATCCATCACGGAGCGGCCCGTGCCGGGATCCACCAAGAGTGGGAACTCCTGGAGCACTTCGGCCATCTCGTTGCCGCGCTCGCCGCACCCGACGTAGACGGTGACGTCGGCCGCGGCGTACTTGGCCAGCGACTGCTCGATCACCGTCTTTCCGGTGCCGAATCCACCCGGGACCGCCACACTGCCCCCTTCAGCCACCGGAAACAGGAAATCGAACACGCGCTGGCCGGTGATGAACGGGTCGTGGGCCGGCAGGCGCCTCGCGAACGGGCGCGGCCGCCGTACCGGCCAGGCGTGCGCGAGGGTGAGCGCGACGCCATCCTGCAGCCGGCCAAGCGGCTCGCGCACCGTGAACGCGCCGGCTGCGAGCGTCGCGACTATCCCCGCTACACCCGGGGGTACGAGTACCCGGTGTAGGAAGCCCGGGCGCTCCTCCACGGTCCCGAGCACGTCGCCCCCGGCGACGCGCGCACCGGGCGTGACGAGGGGGGCGAACGTCCAGCGGGTGTCTACGTCAAGCGTGTTCGCCGTTGCACCGGGTTGAATGAAGTCGCCCATTGCATCGGCGACCCGCTGCAGGGGCCGGCCCATGCCGTCGAGCACCGCGCCCAACAATCCGGGGCCGAGTTCCAGGGTGAGCGCCTGGCCGGTGCGGACGACCGGCTCGCCCACGCGCAAGCCGCTCGTTTCTTCGTAGACCTGGATCGTGCCGCGGTCACCGGTGATCCGCACCACCTCTCCCAACAACCCCCGGTCGCCGACTCGTACCAGCTCATAGAGCGTGGCGTCGCCGAGCGGCTCGGCTTCGGCAAGGGCGCCGCTGATACGCAGCACGCGGGCCTCGCTCACCGCAGCCGCACCCGGTAGCCGATGACCCGTCGGAGCAGCTCTACGATGTAGGATTCGGCAGCTTCGGGGCGCTCTTCCCATGCCGGGCCGGGGAATGGCACGACCATCGGCAGCGGATTCCGACTGAGCCGGCGGTGCACGTCTTCGGGGAGCCGGTCATGCAACCCCTCCTCCATCAGCACCACCCCCACCTCGGCTTGGTCGAGCAGGTCCCTGAGGCACGCGACGCCCTCCTCGGTGGTGCCGGCCTCGAGCACGCGCGTGCCCGCCAGCCCGAATCCGGCGGCCACTACTGGTCGGCAGAGGACGCGAACGCCGTAGCTCACGCGGCAGTCACCAGGCTATCCACCATCGCGCCGCGCGGTGCGCCGAGCGTCACCGCCCATACGATGCGCCGCAGATCCACGACCTGCGCGCGCAGCCGCAGTCCGAACCAGAGCACCGGCAACGCGCCAAGCGGCGCCTGGCGCACCCGCCGCGCCAGGACGTGGAGCCGCGCGCGGAGCAGGTCGTCCTCGAGCGCCGCCGGGTCGCGTGCCGCCTGGTGCAGCGCGGTCGCGATCGGTGAGTCGCCGAGCGCGACGGCGAGCCGAGCGCCTGCTGATCCCGGTTCACCGAGCGCGATCGCCTCCTCGAAGGCGACAATGGAAACGCGCTCGCCGCCGGGTAGGAACACATCCTTCGGCACCACGTCCTTGCCTTCGACGGTCAGGACCACCGCGCTCAACGCATTTTCGAGGTCGATCGTCTCGCGCGCGAACCGGAGCAGTCCCCGGTCGCCGGCGCGACGCGCGGCTCGCAAGGTCCGGTCGGCGAACATCCGCGCGAGGCTGAGTTCGAGCGCAAACAGGTCCGGATGCGTCGTCCCGATCGCCGGCGCGAGGGCGGCGGCATACGGGTGCCGCCACGCCGCGAGCAGCGTCGCGACCGCGGACGCCGTAGGAGCCCGCGCCAGTTCCATGAGCGCGCGCTCCGGCAACGCCGGCGTGGGCACCAGTCCCGCGAGGCGCCGCTCGGCCGGTGAGCCGTGAACCGCGCCACGCAGGATGGCGCGGAGGCTGCGCCGATCTTCGTCCTCGAACACCGTCGGCAGAGCGGACGCGCGAGGGCCGGCCCAACGGGCGAGGGTCCGCAGCCTCGCAGCGGCCCAACGGCGGATGGCGAGCTCGAGGTCCTCCGGAATCACGGTAACCCCGCTCTCGCCGGTGGCGATCCCGAAGCGGCGCAGCCCGTCGCCCAGCGCGGGCAAATCCAGCTCCCGCGCCAGCCCTTCCAGCTGGAGTCTCGAGAGGAGATGGGTCCCGAGCCCGCGCGCCCGGGCGTTCAGGTCATCCCACAGCGGTTTCACGACTCCACCCCCAGCTGCCGCAGCACGTCGCGCGCGAGCCGCGGGCGCTGGGAGTCGAGCCGGGTCTCCAAGGTGTCGTCGACCTCGAGGATTCCGTCCGCGGTGGCGAGCCGGAACCCGCTGCCGGCGGCGTGGTCCACGCGCACGGTCACCCGGCCGTTGCCCGAAACGGCGGTGCGGACAGCGGCGGCGAGCGCGGCCGGAACGCGAAGCGTGGCTTCGGCCGATTCCGCGACGCAGGCGAGTGCCGCCGCCAGACGTTCGGGGAGGGCGGCGCGATAGACCTGGTGGGCGAGCGCCTGCGGCAAGGCCGTCCGGGCGGTTGCGAACACGCGATCGAGCAACCGCTCCCGGGCTTCGAGCACATCCCGGCGCGCCGCCCGGCGCGCCGCGGACAACGCCGCTTGGACCACCGCGCGCTGCTCCCGCTCGTGGGCGCCGAGTGTCTCGCCGCGGCGGCGGTCGATCGATTCCGCCGCGGCAGCCGTCACCCGGTCCGCTGTTGCACGCGCCTCGGCCACCAGACGCTCCGCCTGCGCGGTCGCGTCCCGTTCCAGCGCGGCGAGCAGATGTTCGAGCGGCATGGGCCCGCGGACTTTAGGTACGGACCAGAATCACCACGGCGACGACGAACCCGAGGATGACCATCGTTTCCGGGATGGCGATCAACAAGACCGCGATGGTGGAGAGCTCGGGCTTTTCGGCCATCGACGCGGCGATCGCCGGGCCGATGCGCGATTGTGCCCAGGCGGTGGCGAGGGCGGGAATCGCCACGGCCAGAGCCGCGGCAAAGGCGATCAGGACGGGGTTCATGCAGCGTGCCTCGTGGTGCGGGGGGCGGCGCGCGCCGGCGCGGACAGGCGCGACCAATGTCCGAACGGCTGATACCGTACGCCGCCGGGGCTGTAGAACTTGCCGAAGAACTCCACGTAATGGAGGCGCAGCGCGTGAATCGTCGGGCTGAACACGGCGATGACGAAATTCACTAGATGGAAGAGGAGAGCGAACAGAATGCCCACCGCCACACTCCCGATCGCCCCGACCATCTTGTTCGCCACTACCGCGAGCATCACCGACGCGACGCCGAGCGCCATGATCCGCGCGTAGGATAGGATGTTGCCCAAGGTCGCCAGCAGCTCGATCGGCGCCACGAGTCCCTCGAGCACAATGAGGACCGGGAACGCCACGAGCAGGCCGATCACCGCGGGCGAGAAGAACTGCCGTGGCAGCACGCCCACCGCGGCGAGCAGCGCGAGGATCACGAGCACGATCATCAACGCGGAAATGCCTTTCCCCATCGCCTGACGTGGGTGCCGCCGCGCGCTCACCATCCCCAGGACGAGACCGAGCAGGACGTGCACGGCCCCGATCGCCACGGCGAGGAGCAGGAACGGCACGATGGCGTCTTCTCGGTCGAAGGCGATAGGCCGGAGGCCCAACCAGCGGCGGCCCAGGTCCCCGAACAGCTCCCCGTACAGGAACCCCGCCAGGATCGAGAATACCGCGCACGGACCGATGATCTCCGCCACGTTACGGAGCGTCGTGCCGGGCCGGGTCCGGGCGTGCAGCAGCAATCCGAGTACGGCGAGCACCAATCCGTACCCTACGTCGCCTACCATTAACCCGAAAAACGCGGGGAAGAACACGGCGACGAATGGCGTCGGATCGATCGATCCGTATCGCGGCAGCGGCATGATGCGGATCAGCGTTTCGAACGGCCGCAAGAGACGCGGGTTCGCGAGGACCACCGGGGCCTGCTCCGATTCCCAGTCTTCCTTCTTCAACTCGCTCACGACCACATCATCGCCGCAGGCGCGTTGCAACCCCGTCTCGAGATCGTGGCGGGCACGCGTCGGCACCCAGCCTTCAATAATGAACGCTCGCGGAGTGAGGCCCGAGAGCGGCAGCGCCTCAAGCGCCCGCAGCCGATCATGCAGCGCCAGTCGGGCGCGGCGCAGCTCGGCCGCGTGTGCACGCGCCATGTCCGCACGCCGCTTGCGCCCGTCCTCGATCTCGCGCGGGATCTCCCCAAGCCGCGCGAGCATTTTGGGGATGGCTTCGGTGAGCGAGTGGCCGCCGTAGGCCTGTGGAACGGGGATCTCCTGCACCCGTGCCTCGGAGAGCAGTCGCTCGACGCGTCCTGCGGCCTGCGCCGACACGATCACCAGCACAGCGGTTTCCCCTGACGGCAGCGGCTGGCTGTAGAGCTGGAATTCGTCGCCGATAACAGCGGTGAGGCTCGCGCGCAGCTGGGGGATGGTACCCGCGTCACCGCTCTTCACGAGCACGTGATAGGCGGTGGCGTTCGGCCAGCGCGCCTCGCTTTCGAAGAGGGCCCGAAAGGCGGAGAAGAAGTGTTGGTACTTGAGGATCAAGGCGCGTTCGTCCTCGAGCTCGGCGGCCCGCGTCTTGAGCCGTTCCGTCTCGCGTCGCACCCGCCCGGCCAGCCGTGCCCAGCGCGCGAAGTCCGCGGTCACCGGGATGGCCGGACCCGCGGCCGGGGATCCGGTCGTGGCGGCGAGGGCGTCCAACGACTGCTCGACGTCCAGGAGCGCCAAGCGCAGATGCCGACGCTCCCGCTCCTGCGCGACCGTGAGGCTGACTGTCGCCAGCGGCGCCGGGGTGTCCGGCGGGCTCAGATGCACCAGATTCAGGTCCTGCAGAGCACGCAGCACGTCGTCGAGTCGGTCCCGTGGCCCGAGGATGCGGACCTTCGACATCGCCAGGATCACGTGCCGCCTCCGTCGCCGAGCAAGCGCTCCACCACCAAACGAGCGGCTGCCTGCAGTCGGGGCTCTTCCACACCGTCGTAGCGCGCGATCTGATCGCGCGCGGCCGCCGTGATTTCCGCCGCGACCCGCTCGCGCTCGGCCGCGAGGGTCGACTCGGCCCTCGCCGCTGCCTCGGCCAGCTCGGCAACGACCGCGGCCTCACGCCGCGCCACGGCCTCGCGCGCCTCTTGTACGATCGTAGCGGCCTGGTCCCGCGCCTGTCGCAGCAGGTCGTCCAGTCGCTGCTCCGTTTCGATCAGACGCTCCAGCTCCATGCTTTGGATCCCGTGCCGGGGGTGGTTCTCATACTGGCACGGGGCACGTCGAACCACTGTGAAGTTCCGATAAAGAACTCTTCAGGGGCTCTTTCGGTCTCCTAGTGGATTAAGGTGGTAGGTGTCACGGTGGCTGCTTCCTTACCACTGCAACCGCACAGCACAGCGGAGGCCCGTCATGGTGCGTCGTGGTTTACGCACGACAGTTGCCCTCGCTGCCTCCGTCCTGCCAACCTATGTTCAGGACCCTCCCCGTCCTTCACCGCTCGATTCCGTCGATCTCCGAACCATCAGTGCGGTCGTCACCGTGTTCCGGGCATCGCGCGATTCCGTGTGGCAGGGCTACGACCTGTCCTTGCAACCGTTCCTCGTCTATCGGCCAGGGCGGTGGGCCGTCGTGCTGAATCCGCCCGGCGAGATCGAAGACTACCGACCGTACCCGGAATCCTGGCCGCGCCTTGGGGCCCGAGCGCTGCTTCACGTCGGCACCACGCCTGGCCTCGTGGGACAACTCGAATTCGATTTCCCGCAGGGACCCATCACCATGGTGGCAATCCCGCTCCCCGATGACCTACCGGACCATGCCGTCGCGCGCGCGCGCTCCCTGTTCGCGTTCGTCGTTCACGAAGCGTTCCATCAATTTCAACGCTCTTCGTTTGGTGAGGCGAACGAGCCGTCGGAGGAGCAGTATCCCATTCTCGATACGGAGAACGGCGCCCGTGTCGCTCTGGAGATGCACATCCTCGCGGACGCCCTGCGCGCCGTCGAACGGGGGGATCTGGCGGACTCCCGCCGATTGACCCGCCTATTCCTCGCGCAGCGTCGCTTCCGCTGGCAGCATGCCTCGCCCCTCGTCCGGGAGTTCGAACGGGCCAAGGAACTGAGCGAGGGAACCGCGAAGTACGTGGAGACACGTCTCGTTGCCCACGTGGCGGTTCTCTGTCACACAGGCGGTTTCACCGATTCGGATGTCTGCCCCTCGTTCCGATCGGTGACCGGGCCAGGGTACCTGCGGATGGACTTCGCGAGCCGTCTGACCGATGGCGCCCTCAGTCCAGCAGACATCCCGCGGAACCGGATTTACCCGACCGGTGCCGCGATGGGTGTCCTCCTGGACTTCTTTGGGGTCGAGTGGAAACACAGGGCCGCCCATCTCCCTGATTCGTCCACGTTGGCCGACCTGCTGACGCTGTCGTTCACCGAGCCGGGTTCTCGTCTCGAGTCTCTCCGGAAGGAAGCCGAGCGGCGCTACGACTTGCCACGGCTGCAGCGGCGCACGCAAACGCTCGCGGATGCCTACGTCCGAGAGGCCGACGACGCCATCCGCGCCTTCGAAGCCCAGCCGGGCTATCGGGTAGAGGTGCAGCTACCTGCCGCCGGCACGAGTCGCTCCCGCTCTTCCACTGCAAGACGTTGGGTGGTGGACAATGGCAGGCGGGTGTTCAGCAGCGAATTCCTGGCCTACACGCTGCGGCGCCCCGATCAACAGGTATTCCTCTCCGTGCAGGGAAAAGCCGTGCTGGACGATGTCATGCCGCAAGGAGAGCGCCGCGTTGCCTTCTTCGTTCCATCCGTGGATTCGATCCGGGTGGACGGTATGCCCGTCGCCGTCAACTCCGCAACCGACTATCGGTTCGAGGCCCTGAGGATGAACGGAGCTGGGTTCTCTGTCGACGTCAGGGTGCCAGGCACGATGATCGTGAGCGCTGGCCGCGTCGCGGTCCGGCTACACCCACGCTCTCCGTGATTCGAGACTGGTTGTCGTTTCTGGCACGCGGCAGGTCCTACCACTGTGAAGCCCCGATAAAGAACTCTTCATGAACTCTTTCGGTCTCCTAGTGAATCGACGTGATAGTTGTCACGGTGGCTGCTTGCCTGTTGCGAGTGCACGCTCTAAGCGGAGGGCCCCACATGTACGTCCCCACCGAGTACCCCTGGGCCGAAAACGAGTCACTCGGTCACTACCTCGAGCGGCGTGGCGTCAGCCGACGAGACTTCCTGACATTCTGCGGGTCGATGGCGACGATGCTCGGGCTTGGTGAGCTCGCGACGCCGCGCATCGCCAGGGCGCTCCAGGCGCAGAAGCGCCCGACCGTCATCTGGCTGCAGCTGCAGGAGTGCACCGGGTGCGTGGAGAGTGTGCTGCGCACGTCCGAGCCGACGATCGGTGATCTGGTGCTCGACGTCGTGTCACTCGACTACCAGCACACCCTGATGGCCGGAGCCGGGACCGCGGTGGAGAAGGCGCTCGCCGACTCGATGGCGAAGAACAAAGGTGAGTACCTGTTGGTGGTGACCGGGTCGGTGCCGCTCAACGACGGCGGGATTTATTGCACGATCGCCGGCCGCACCGCGAAGGACATCGTCGAGGAAGCCGCGAAAGGCGCCAAGGCGATCATCGCGATCGGCGCGTGCGCGCACTGGGGCAGCGTGCAGGCCGCGCGCCCCAACCCCACCGGCGCCGTCGGCATCTCCCAGGTCATCAAGGACAAGCCGCTCGTGAACATCGCCGGCTGTCCGCCGATCGGCGACGTCGTCACCGCCACCATCGTTCACTACCTCACGTTCAACCGGCTGCCGGCGGTGGACTACGACGCCCGCCCGTTGTTTGCCTATGGCGCGCGGATCCACGACCAGTGCCCGCGCCGTGCGAACTTCGACGCGGGGCAGTTCGTGGAAGGGTTCGACGACGAGGCGGCCCGCAAGGGGTGGTGTCTCTACCACGTCGGCTGCAAGGGCCCCGCGACCTATTCGCCCTGCCCGATTTTCCTCTGGAACACCCGCACCAGCTGGCCCATCGGCGCCGGGCACCCGTGCATCGGCTGCACCGAGCGGAACTTCTGGGACACGATGACGCCGTTCTACGGGCGCCTGCCCAACGTTGCGGGATTCCCAGTCGAGCGGACCGCCGACACGATCGGCGCCGCGCTCGCCGTCGGTGCAGCAGCGGGCGTCGCGGCGCACGCGATCGCGACCGGCGTCCATCAGGTGCGCGAGCGGCGCAAACTCCCGGTCATCGAAACTCCATCCCAGGGTGAAGGGGGCGGCCATGGCAGCCACTAGGATCGTCGTCGATCCCATCAGCCGGATCGAAGGCCACCTCCGCATCGAGGCCCAGGCCGAGAACGGCCGGATCACCAACGCATGGGCGTCGTCTACACAGTTCCGCGGCATCGAGATCATCATGCAGGGCCGGGACCCACGCGACGCCTGGGCGTTCACGCAGCGCATCTGCGGGGTCTGCACGGTGGTCCACGCCGTGGCCTCGTGCCGTGCCGTCGAGGACGCGCTCGACATCACGATTCCGCCGAACGCGAACCTGATCCGCAATCTGATTCACGGGATGCAGTTCGTGCAGGACCACGTGATGCACTTCTACCATCTGCACGCGCTCGACTGGGTCGACGTGGTGAGCGCTCTCTCCGCGGACCCCGCGGGCACCGCTCGTATCGCCCGCTCGGTCTCGCCCTGGCCCAACAACTCGGAGTCGTACTTCCGGGAGGTGCAGAACCGACTGAAGACGTTCGTGTCGGGCGGCCAGCTCGGCATCTTCACCAACGGCTATTGGGGCCATCCGGCCTACAAGCTGCCGCCCGAGGTGAATCTGCTGGCCGTTGCCCACTACCTCGAAGCACTCGACTGGCAGCGCGACGTCATCCGGCTCCACACGATCTTCGGTGGCAAGAACCCGCATCCGAATTTCCTCGTGGGCGGCATGGCCTCCGCGATCAACCTGGAGGACACCGCCACCATCAACGCCGAGCGCCTGACCGACATCCACGACATGATCAAGCGGGCCCAGCGCTTCGTGAACGAGGTCTACTGGCCCGACCTGGTAGCGATCGCCGGGTTCTACAAGGACTGGGCGGCGATCGGCGGCGGCACGGGCAACTACCTCGCGGTCGGCGAGTTCCCCGACGGCGACGTGCGCGATGTCGATACGCTTTACTTCCCGCGCGGCATCATTCTGAACAAGGACCTCTCCAAGGTCGTGCCCTACGACCAGAACCAGGTCAAGGAGTTCATCAACAGCGCGTGGTACGAATACTCAAAAGGAGACGACGCGGGCCTGCACCCGTTCGAAGGGGAGACGAAGGCCAAGTACACCGGGCCGCCGACGCCGTGGACGTACCTACAGGGAGAGAAGAAGTACTCCTGGATGAAGGCGCCCCGCTACGACGGCCGGCCGATGGAAGTCGGCCCGCTGGCCCGAATGCTGGTCGCCTATGCGGCAGGACACACCGAAGTGCGGCAGATGGTGAAGACGGTCCTCGACACGCTGAATGTCGGGCCGGCCGCCCTGTTCTCCACCCTCGGCCGCACCGCCGCACGCGGCATGGAAACGGTGCTGCTCGCCCGCCGCCTCCAGGTGTGGTACGACAAGCTCGTCGACCGGATACGGAACGGCGATGTGCGCACCTTCAACAATGAGCACTGGGATCCGGCCAAGTGGCCGGCCAAGTCCCAGGGATACGGGTACCTCGATGCGCCCCGCGGCGCCCTCGGTCACTGGGTGCAGATCGAGGATCAGAAGATCAGCCGTTATCAGTGCGTCGTGCCGAGCACGTGGAACTGCTCGCCACGTGACGGACAAGGCGTGCCGGGGCCGTACGAAGCGGCGTTGATGGACCACCACCCGCTGGTCGATCCCGAGCGTCCGATCGAGATCCTGCGCACCATCCACTCGTTCGACCCGTGCATGGCGTGCGGCGTGCACGTCCTCGATGCAACGGGGAAACTCATCACGCAGGTGCAGGTCCAATGAGCCCGACCCCCCCCTCCACACCCGCGCCGCCGGGCCCCGGGTTCAGATCGGGGCGCCGCGGCTTTTCGCTCGCGCGCAAAGTCCCGCCCCCGACGGGGGATTACCACTGGGTGTACTTGTGGGAGTGGCCGATCCGAGCGATGCACTGGCTCGCCGCTGGATCGATCGTCGTGTTGATCGTCACCGGGTTCTACATCGGCAAGCCGTATTTCATCACCGGCGGCGAGACGA
Source organism: Gemmatimonadales bacterium (assembly GCA_036555485.1). GTDB lineage: Bacteria > Gemmatimonadota > Gemmatimonadetes > Gemmatimonadales > GWC2-71-9 > DASTHG01. The sequence continues at coordinate 11,789 of DATBLG010000037.1, forward strand.
GCGCCCACTACCTCATGGGAACGGTGCGGTTCGCGCACTTCGTCGCGGCCGGGGTATTCGTGGCCACGGCCATCGTCCGCATTTACTGGCTGTTCGCGGGGAACCAGTTCGAGCGTCTGGCAGCGCTGTTCCCGGTCCGCCCGCGGGATTGGGTCAACCTGTGGAAGCAGGTGAAGTTCTACCTGATGATCCAACCCGAGAAAGCCCCACACTATCTCGGGCACAACCCGTTACAGCAACTGAGCTACACCGGGATGTACGCCGTTGCGGCGGTGCAGGTCGTCACGGGCTTCGCGATGTACGGTCAGGCTAACCCCGGTGGGTTCTTCTACCTGACGTTCGGTTGGGTCGCGAACCTCTTGGGCGGCATCCAAGAAGTGCACTTCGTGCACCACGTGATGACGTGGGCGTTCCTCATTTTCTTCCCGATCCACATCTATCTGGCGTTGCGGGCTGACCACCTCGAACGCACCGGCACAATTTCCTCGATCATCAGCGGCGGCCGTTTCGTGCGCGGCGATGAGCACTATGTCGATCAGTGAACCCCGCCGGCAGGTCGTGGTCATCGGCTTGGGGAACCCGCTGATGGGGGACGATGGACTGGGACTCGCGGCCCTCGAACGGCTGCGCGAGCAGTGGCGGCGCGCGCCAGGCGTTGAGCTGGTGGACGGGGGGACGTGGGGATTGACCCTGCTGCCCGTCATCGAGGCGGCGGACCGCCTGCTGCTGATCGACGCGATCGACACCGGCGGCGCGCCGGGGACGCTGCATGTACTGGAGCCCGCGCAAATCCCTCGCTACCTCGCGACCAAGATCTCACCTCACGAGGTGGACCTGCGAGATGTCCTGGCCCTGGCCGAGCTGCGTGGCACACTGCCCCAGGACACGGTCGCCATCGGCCTGCAGCCGGCGGCGGTGACGCTGTCGGCCGAGTTGAGCGACGTCGTGCGGCTGCGGCTTGACGAGCTGGTGTCCGCCGTCACGCGACAGCTCGCGGCATGGGGCCACCCCTGTGAGCCCTCGCTTGCCATCTCATGCATGAGCTGAGCGTGGCGCTCGAAGTCTGCCGCATGACTGAGGAACGTCTTGGCCCGGACAGACTGCGGGCGGTGCGCGCGGTTGGGGTCGAGGTCGGAGCGGATGCGGGGATCGAGATCGGTAACCTCGAGTTCTGCCTCGAGACCCTATTGGCCGAGCCGCCCTTCGCGGGCGCACGGCCAGTCATTCTGCGGCAACCGGGCGACATGCTGCGTCTCGCCTATTTGGAGGTGGACGATGGCCGTCCGGACGATTGACGTTCGGGAGCGCGTCATGGCGCGCAACGACGAGCTCGCTGCCCGTGTCCGGGCGCGGCTCCAGGTGGCCGCCGTGCCGACGTTCAACCTGGTGTCCTCCCCGGGTGCAGGGAAAACGCTGTTGCTCGAGCGAACCCTGGCCGACCTCGGCCGCGAGCTGTCGATCGCGGTGATCACGGGGGACGTCCAGACTCAAAACGACGCCGACCGGTTGGCGCGCCACACCGACCGGCTGGTCCAGGCTGTCGTCACAAATGGGGCCTGCCATCTCGATGCCCGCCAGATCCTCACGGCCCTCGATGCCGTGGACCTCGAGGCCACCGATCTCCTGTTCATCGAAAACGTTGGCAATCTCGTGTGCCCCGCGAACTGGGACTTGGGCGAGGACGCAAAGATCGTCCTCTTTTCGGTCACCGAGGGTGAAGACAAGCCGGTCAAGTACCCGAAGATGTTTCGTGAGGCGCGGATCGTCGTCCTCACTAAGCTCGATCTCCTCCCCCACGTGCCGTTCCAGCTGGAGCGGGCCGTCGGGTTCGCACGCCAGGTGAATCCGGAGCTGCGCATTCTCTCCACTTCGGCCCTTGAGCCGGAAGGAATGACCGAGTGGTATGGTTTCCTGCGGGAGCAGGCGCGGCGAACGGTGTTACGGTGAGTGCACTCGCGCCGGCGGTCGCGGCAGCCCGGCTGCAGGTCACCGGCGTAGTGCAGGGGGTTGGGTTCCGTCCGTTCGTGCACCGGCTGGCGTCGCGGCACGGACTCGCGGGATGGGTGCGCAACGCCTCAGGTGACGTGCAAATCGAGGTCGAGGGGCCGGCCGACGCGATCGCCATGTTCACCCAGGCGCTCGAGCAGGAAGCCCCACCGCTCGCCCGCATCGAGCGAGTCCGGCTCGAGCCGATCCCGCCCGCGGGGCGCGGCGCGTTCGCGATTCAGACGAGTGCCGCGGAGTCCGGCGACCGCCAGCCGATCTCCCCCGACGTGGCCCTGTGCGCCGCATGCGAGGCCGAGCTATTCGATCCCGCGGACCGGCGCTACCACTATCCGTTCATCACCTGCACCGATTGCGGGCCGCGGTTCACGGTCATCGAGGCCCTGCCGTACGACCGCGAGCGCACCAGCATGCGGGCGTTCACGCAATGTCCCGAATGTTCGCGGGAGTACCACGACCCCTTGAGCCGGCGTTACCACTCGGAGATCAATAGCTGCCCGGCGTGTGGCCCCCACGTGTGGCTCACCGGCGGTGACGTCGTTTTCGATCGACCCGACCCGATCGCCATCACAGCGCGATTGCTGCGCCTCGGCGTGATCGTGGCCATACGCGGACTGGGAGGCTTTCAGTTGGCCTGCGACGCTACGGACGAACAGGCGGTGCGCCGACTCCGGGCTCGCAAGCATCGCGACGCCAAACCGCTGGCCATCATGGTGCGGACCCTCGAGCAGGCGCAGGCGCTCGCGGTGGTCACGCCGCAGGAGGCCGAGGTGCTCACCGCGCGCGAGCGGCCGATCGTCTTGTTGCGCCGCCGGCCGGACGCGCCGCTCGCGCCGTCCGTCGCGCCCGGTCTCGACACCGTGGGGGTGATGCTCGCGTACACGCCGCTCCACCACCTGCTGCTCCACCGCGCCGAGCGGCCGCTCGTGATGACGAGCGGCAACCTGAGTGAGGAGCCGATCGCCACCGCGAACGACGACGCCGTCCGGCGCCTCGCGGGCATCGCCGATGCGTTCCTGCTGCACGACCGGGACATCGTCGCCCGCTACGACGACTCCGTGCTGCGGGTCGCGGGAGGCGCGCCACTGTTCCTGCGCCGCGCCCGGGGTTACGCCCCCCTCCCCGTGGATGTGCCGGTCGCCAGTCCGGCGCCCCTGGTGGCGGTCGGCCCGCACCTCAAGCACACCTTCGCCCTGCTGCACGGGCGACGCGCGTGGGTCAGCCAGCACATCGGCGATCTCGAGAACCTCGAAACGCTGGAGCATTTCCAGAGCACCCTCGGCGATTTCCGCCGGCTGTTTCATGTCGAGCCCACCGTCGCGGTGCGGGACCTGCACCCCGGCTATCTGTCCACGCGCGTGGCGGGCGAGCTCGGGCTGGAGCGCGTCATTCCAGTCCAGCACCACCACGCGCACGTCGCCGCGGTGCTCGCCGAGCACGGCCGCGTGACCCGAGCACTCGGGATCGCGTTCGACGGAACGGGTTACGGCGCGGACGGTCACGTGTGGGGCGCCGAGTTCCTCGTGGCAGACCTCGTCGGGTACGTCCGTGTGGGCCGGCTCCGGTATGTGCCGCTCCCGGGAGGTGACCTGGCCGCGCGCAATCCCTGGCGTGTCGCCCGCGGCTATCTGACCCTCGAGCCGATGGCCGTGGACGCATTCGCGAGATCGTTCGTCGGCGTGGATCCCCAGGAGCTCCAGGTGGTCGACCAGCAGCTCGCCGCCGGGCTCAACACCCCGCTTGCATCCTCGATGGGGCGCCTCTTTGACGCGGCCGCGGCCGTGCTCGGCGTGCGTACCACGTCCCGGTACGAAGGGCAGGCGGCGATGGAGCTTGAAGCGCTCGCGGGAACCCGTTCCGCCACGCCCATCCCGTTTGCGGTACGCGCCGGCCCCGACGGCATCGCCGAGCTCGATCCGCTGCCGCTGCTCGTAGCGCTGGGCGAGGCGCGTGGGCGTGGCGACGACCCCGCCGAGCTGGCCGCGGTGTTCCACGAGAGTATCGCCGCGGCGGCCGCAGAATTGGCCGCTCGGGCCGCGGGTGAGGCTGGCCTGCGCGTCGTGGCGTTGAGCGGCGGCTGCTTCCAGAATGCCCGGCTGTTGGCATCGCTCAAGCGCCGCCTGACGCGGCGCGGGATGGAGGTGCTCGTGCCCCGACGGCTTTCCCCCAACGATGGTGCGATCAGCTACGGACAGGCCGCGGTCGCGGCTGCGCAGCTACACGGGGAGGTCGCTCGGTGAGAATCCCCGCTTCCGTGCGCCTCGAGCACGAGGCATTGCACAAGAGTCTGTCCGATGCAAGCCTGGATGGTGGTCGGACTGGTGAAGCAGCCCGGACGGTGGCGAGGCTCATGCACCCGCATTTCCTGCGGGAGGACGAGTACGCCATGCCACCCTTGGGGTTGCTGGCCCGTCTGGCGCGCGACGAGGTCACCCCCGACATGGCCGAGGCGCTTCCCTTGATCGCTCGGCTCAAGGCGGAGATGCCGCTGATGCTCGAGGAGCATCGCGCGATCAAAGCCGCGCTGCAGAAGCTCGAAGCGATCGCCGCGACGGAGGGGAAGCCGGAGATCGCGGACTTCGCGCGTCGTCTGACACTCCACGCCCAGTCCGAAGAGGAAATTCTGTATCCGGCGGCGATCCTCGTCGGTGAGGTCCTCAAGCAACGTCTGCAGGCCGTGCAAAACACGTAAGGAGGCAAGACAATGTGTCTAGGCGTTCCGGGCCGGGTCATGGCAGTGCACGGGCAGACCGCCACGGTCGACTTCTTCGGTGTGCGCCGAGAGACGCGGCTGGACGTCGTGGACGAACCGGTGGAACCAGGCGACTACATCCTCAATCACGTCGGGTTTGCGATCCGCAAGATCCCGGCGCATGAGATCCAGGAGACCTTGGCCCTCTACGAGCTGCTGCTCAAGGAAGCCGAGGGGGACATGATGGCAGCGGACGTCCGCGGTGAGATCGTCGCGACGCGGCAGAAGGGCGGTACCGATGCCTGAGGTCCTGGCCACCGAGGGCGCCACAGAGCTGCGGTTCCGCGACCCGGTGCATGCGAAGGCCCTGTCCGCCGCCCTCGGGCGGGTAGTCGGAGAAATCGGGCGGTCGCCCGTCTCGGTGATGCACGTGTGCGGCAGCCACGAGCAATCGATCGCCAAGTTCGGGCTGCGCGCGATCCTGCCGCGCGACCTCAACGTGATCATGGGACCGGGCTGCCCCGTCTGCGTCACGGACGTCCCGGAAGTGGACGAGGCGGTCGTGCTGGCGCAGGACGGCGTCCGGATCGCGACCTACGGGGACATGCTGAAGGTGCCTGGGAGCGTCAAGTCACTCGCCGACGCCCAGACCGAAGGCGCGAAGGTGGACGTCGTCTACAGCGCAGCGCAGGCGGCGGACCTGGCACGCGACACGACCGAGGAAATCGTGTTCTTCGCGAGCGGGTTCGAGACCACGGCCGTGGCCACGGCGGCGGTCGTGCTCGCCGATCCGCCTCCCAACTTCTCGGTGCTGTCGGCACACAAGTACATCCCGCCGGTGATGGAGATCGTGGCGGAGATGCCGGGGACGAAGGTCGAAGGGTTCCTCGCGGCGGGGCACGCCGCCACGATCACCGGCTCGGCGATCTTCGAGCGTTTCGTCGAGCGCCACCGGATCCCGGTCGTGGTCGCCGGGTTCGAGCCGCTCGACATCCTGGGCGGACTCGTGAAACTGGTGGAGCTGGTGCGCGATCGGAGCCCTCGCGTCGCGAACATGTACCCGCGCTGTGTCACCGCCGCAGGCAACCAGAATGCGCAGGCTCAGCTGTGGCGGGTGTTCCGCACCGTGGGCGGCCAATGGCGCGGCATCGCCCATGTCCCCAACGGCAACCTGCGCCTGCGCGACGAGTACGCCCACGTGGACGCGAGAAAGAGACACCGCATCGACGTACGGCGGCTCTGGACCCGGTCTCCTTCGACCCTCACGCAGGTCTGCATCTGCGGCAATATCATGGCCGGGATCGCCTCCCCCGCCCAGTGTCCGCTGTTCGGCAAGGAGTGCGCCCCCGAAACGCCGGTGGGCGCGTGCATGGTGTCGAGCGAAGGCACCTGCAAGATCTGGCACCAGTACGGAGGGCACCCGGACCTATGACCGCCACGACGACGCTGCGCTCCGAGGCCCTCATCACCCTGCGGCACGGCGCCGGCGGCCGCGCGATGCGCCAGCTGATCGGCGAGACCCTCGCCGCGGGTTACCTCGAGACCAAGGTGGACGGCATCGGGCTCGCCGCGATGGACGACGGCGCCGCGTTGCGCATCGGCGACCGCTGGCTCGTGGTCACCACCGATTCGCACGTCGTGCACCCGGTCTTCTTCCCCGGCGGCGATATTGGTCGCCTCGCGGTGGCCGGCACGGTGAACGACCTGGCGATGATGGGGGCCACCGCGCCGCTCGGGCTCACCTGTGCGGTGATCATCGAAGAGGGGTTTCGACGCGGCGATCTCGAGCGCATCCAGCGCTCGATGCAGGAGACCTGTCGCGAAGCGGGCGTCACGATCCTCACCGGCGACACCAAGGTGATGGGCCGGGGCGAGCTCGACGGCATCGTCATCAACACGACCGGCGTCGCCCTCACGGATACGATCGTGCCCGACGCGGGGCTTCGCGTTGGCGATTGCCTGCTCCTCACCGGCTCGATCGGCGACCACGGCATGGCGCTGATGGTGAAGCGGCACGGCCTGGCCATCGAGGCAGAGCTGCGCTCGGACGTCGCCCCGATCAACGGGCTCATCCAGGCCGCCCTCGCGGCCGTCCCCGGCGCCGTCACCGCGATGAAAGACCCGACGCGTGGCGGCGTGGCAAGCGCGTTGCACGAGATGGCGGAGAAGAGCGGGGTCGGGATCGTGTTGCACGAGCCCCGCGTCCCGGTCTCCCCCGTCGTGCGCGCGGCCGCCGAAATGCTCGGGCTCGACCCGTTCCAGATCGCGAACGAGGGTAAGGCACTGCTGGGTGTACGACCCGACGCGGTGGACGCGGTGTTGGCCGCTGTGCGCGCCCATCCGCACGGCGCCGCGGCCGCAATCGTGGGCGAATGTATCGCGGACCACGTCGGCCGCGTCATCCTTGACACCGGACTGGGACGGCGCCTGCTCGTCGAAGCCGAGGGCGAGCCGCTGCCCCGCATATGCTGACCGCGACGCGGCGTGCTCGACTGCGCGTGGCGCTGTTGTCGACCTCGCGCGCCCCCGGCCTGGACTACCTCCTGGAGCGCGACCCGGGCCGCGGGCGCTTGTGGGAAATGGTGGGGTTCATTGCCACCGACCCGGCGAACCGCGACCTCGTCCGCGTGGTAAACGCCGGCATCCCTGCTGCCACACCCGACATCCGTGCCTTCTACTCGGGAACCGGCGCCCAGAGGAACGATCTCATGGCGCGACGGGAGTTCGACCGGCGCACGGTCGCCCTGCTGGAAGGGCTCTGCGCCGATCTCATCGTCACCTGTGGCTACCTGCACATCCTGACCGCGCCGCTCCTCGAAGCATATCCGAACCGCGTCATCAACATCCACGACAGCGATCTCCCCGCCTATCCCGGCCTGCACGCCGTGCGCGACGCGGTACTGGCCGGCGAGCGCGCCACCCGCTCCACCGTGCATCTCGTCACCGCGGAGGTCGACGGCGGACCGCTGCTCGTGCGGTCCTGGGCATTCCCCACCCACCCGCTCGTCACGGACGCGAGACGCTGGGGCGCGACCGACATCCTGAAGGCCTACGCCTACGCCCAGCGCGAGTGGATGATGCGCGCATCGTGGGGGCCGCTGTTGGCCCACGCCATCGGCCGGTTCGCGGATGGGCAGGTGGAGGTCGTCGGCACCCACGTCCGACTCGGTGGGATGCCAGGACCCCATACCCTGGACCCAGTGGAACCGGCGTTGCCGCTCGAGGCCGCCGCTGCTGCGGCCAGCCGATGACACCCACCGAGGGAGCGATGGAACACATCCGCATGTCGTGCGAGGACGGTGTTGGGATCATCACCATCCACCGTCCGGAGCGATTCAACGCGATGGACGTCACGACCGCCCAGGAGTTCCGCAAGGCCGGGCTTCAGTTCGCCCGGGCCGGCGATGTCCGCTGCGTCGTCTTGCGCGGCGTGGATGGGGTGTTCTGCAGTGGCGCCGACCTCAAGTACGTTCGCGCCCGTGGCAACAGTAAGGACTTCGAGTACCTCCAGCCCGATGGCGTCGGCCCCGGGCAAGGCTACGGGGAGAGCTTCAAGCAGATTCTCGAATACATCCACAGCACGATCTCGGAGATCAGACGCGCGCCCAAGCCGTTCATTGCCGCAGTGGACGGCGTCGCCGCCGCCGGCGGATTCGGCATTGCGATGGCGTGCGACCTTGTGGTGGCCTCCGAGCGCGCGTCGTTCGAATGGGCGTACCACAAAACCGCCCTGACGGGCGCCGAGAGCTCGACCTTTTTTTTGCCGCGGCTCGTCGGCCTGCGCAAGGCGATGGAACTCGTCCTCCTGAACCCCCGCCTCTCGGCACGGGAAGCGAAGGCAGCCGGACTGATCACCGCGGTGTTCCCCGACGAGTCTTTCGACACCGAAATGATGGCGCTGGCCCGGCGCATCGCGGCGGGGCCGACGCAGGCCTACGGAGTCGCGAAGGCGTTGCTCAACTCAGCGGCGGGTGTCGATCAGTTGGATTACCATCTCGATGAAGAGCTGCAGCAGCTCACGCGGATCGCGGACACCCCCGACTTCGCGGAGGGCCTAGCGGCCTTCTTTGGCAAGCGCGTCGCGGCGTTCAACGGCGGCTAGCGCCTTTGTCCCGAATCCTCAGGACTGGGCGTGGCTGGCGATACTGGGGGCGGCCCCGCGGGCCGCGTCGCGTTCCGGTGTCAGGCGGGGCTCAGCCCCAAGCCAGTAGAGGCCGTTCGCCATAATGCAGTACCCGGTGGCCGCAAACCACACCATCGCCGCGCCCACGAAGCCGGTGAACGTGAGCCACCACGGACTGTGCACGAGTGACAGCACCGAGGCGATGGAGATGTTGATTCCCACCGCCAGGTAGATGCGCCGCTCGAGGTACCATCGGTCCGTTTGCATGAAATACAGGTTCCCCCGCGGCTTCGCGCGTTCCCCCAGCATGGGTGTGAACCCGAAGAGCCGGAGCAGGTTGCCCACGATGCAGAAGCCCGTCAGGGCTACGGTGATCGAGGCGAACCCGGTCGCGATCACCATTGCCACCCACCGCGGATCGACGAACGCCGCAAGCGCGGTGCTAGCCAGCAGGACGCCGCCGGCGATCAACCACACCGTTCGCTCGATGTACCACCGGTGGGTGGGCACGATGTATACGCCGGAACGTAGTGTCATGATCGAAACCATATCGCCAGGAGGGGACCGGCGCTAGAAGCCGGCATGGAGGCGGCCATGAAGGCTCCTTCATTCTTCGCGGTTCGATTGCTTCACGAAATCACCGCTACGCTTCGGTAACCTCGGTTCGGAGTTTCGCGATGCGTCACCAGGGCCTGACGGTCTTCTTGCTGTTCTTCGGTATTGCCACGCTGGATGCGCTGAATGAGGGTCGGTGGCTGCGGATCGCCTTCTGGCTCGCCATTGGTGTGGGATTCGCCCTGCTCGATTGGTGGGGTGGTCGACGGGGCAAACCATCTGCACGATGGGAGGATCATCATGCCCGCTAAGCGTCGGGTCACAAAAGCAGAGGCGCGGCAGATCGGCAACCGGTTGGGTGTGGACTGGGTGCAGATCGACCTCGAGCAGTTGCGGCGGGGGCTCGAAGTGGAGCTCGAACACGGGGCCCACGACGCCCAATCCAATGTGACGAACGACGATCTGGATCTCACGGCAAAAATCGCGTGGGCCCATCTGAAGGAAATTGGCGACTACTACACCCGGCTCGATGCAATGGAAGCAGCTGCGGAACGGGAGAAGGCCCTGATCAGGTGATGGTCACCAGATCAGACTAAGAACTACTGAGCATCGGAGGCCTGAGGCGCGCTTCATCCCACCTTTCAGGCACGTTCAACCCCGCCGCGGTAGACTGCCGCTCAACCCGAGCAGGATGGGCAACCATGCTGATCGACCGCTATCTCCCGAACTACGACGTGACGGAAGTCAGTGAGACGAGCCTCCACGCACCGCCCGATGTGACCTACGCCGCGATCCGGGAGACGAATCTCTCCGATCCCGTCGTGACCGCGCTGTTCGCGCTACGCGAGCTTCCCCTACGGATCGTGCGGAAATGGCGTAACGAGCCTCACCCGACGCCCACGGCGAACCTGACGTTCGGCACCATGATCGCAGATGGGCCAGGGTGGGTGCTACTCGCCGAGGAGCCCGGCGTGGAGCTGGTGATCGGCTCGGTCGGCCGATTCTGGCGGCGGGACTACGGAGGGCGTGCCGTCACAGCGGAGGAATTCATCGCGTTCAGCGAGCCGGGCTACGCCAAGCTCGCCCTGAGCTTCCTCGTGCTCCCCTCGGCGGCGGGCCGCACGATCCTCCGCTACGAGGCCAGGACCGCCACGACCGATGACGCGGCGCGGCGCTGGTTCCGTCGCTATTGGCGACTGATTCGGCCCGGGGTCGCGCTGGTCATGCGGCGCGCGTTACGGCGTATCAAGGTGGAGGCGGAGCGGCGCGCGGCCCTTCCAGTGGTGAGCGCGGCAGGCGTATGAAGCGCACGGGCGAGCTGTGGCTGTCGGCGCTGATCGTGGTCCTGGCGGTGCCGACCCACCTGCTCGGACTGCTGTCGCCGTCGATCTATCGGGACCCGGCGGTCCTGTTGCCTCAGAACCTGGGCACGGATGTCGTGACGCTGGCCGTCGGCATCCCGTTGCTCGCGCTCGCAACGGCGGCGATGCGGCGGGGATCTCTCCGTGCACGGCTGCTCTGGCTGGGCGCGCTGGGCTACATGGTCTATGCCTACGGCATGTATGCCATCGGCGTACGGTGGAACCAGTTGTTCCTTGTCTACGTCGCCCTCTTCGGACTGTCGCTCTTCGCGGTGATCATCGGGCTCGTGGGGACTGACGCCGTGCGGGTCCGCGCTGGCGTCACGGGGCGGCCGGCGGTGCGGCCGGTCGCCGTCTACCTCATCGTGATCGCCGTCCTCGTGGCGGCGCTGTGGCTCGCCGAGGAGGTGCGTGCACTGCTCAGCGGGACGGTCCCACCGTCGGTGGTGCAATTCGAGAGTCCGACCAACATCGTCCACGTCTTCGACCTGGCGCTCGTATTGCCGGCGCTGCTGCTCGCGGCCGTGATGTTGCTGCGCGATCGGCCGTGGGGCTATGTGCTGGCCGGGATGCTGCTCGTGAAGGCGGCGACGATCGGTCTATGGGTGGTGGCCATGATCTGGTTCAGCGCTCGCCGTGGTTTTCCCACGCCCGTTGCATACACCGGTTTCTTCGTCCTGCTAGCGGCCATCGGGACCGGATTGGCCTGGTGGTTCCTTGCCGGGCTCGCACCGCTACGTGAAGACGTCCGCGCCACACGAGGCCGACAATGGCACCCATCACCAAATCCGAGCCCGTGACCGCAGCGACGACGGGCGAACTTCGGAGGTACACGATGAAAACCAAGGAATTGATTGACTCGGCGGTGCAGCATCTCAACACGAGCACGAGCATGAAGACCGTGTACGGCGAGCCGATCGTGATCGACGGCAGAACCGTCATCCCAATCGCGAAGGTCGAGCACAGCACAACTGAGGGGAGCGGTGGCGCCGCTCAGCCGATCGGTGTCGTGGAAATCAGCGGCACGGAGACGAAGTTCGTCTCGTTTGGTCAGGCAAAGAAGCTCTCGATCGTAGCGACGATTGGCTCGGGGCTCGGCTTCGTGCTCGGACTGTTGCTGCGGCGGCGCACCAGGACCTAACATCCCCCAGGCGGTTCACACACTGGCGCGAGCCACAGGACGTTCCTGCGGAATTCTACCGTCCCGCGTCAGCTGCCGGTGGAGGGCGAGCCAGGCCAATCCCGTGAGCAGCATGAGGGCCGAGCCGATAATCAACACCATCGTCGTGCGGCGCTGAACGATGCCCGCGCCAAGGTAGACCGTCGCGAAGCCGTAGGGCAGCTCCGCGAGCCCCAGCGCGGCCAGATATCGCACGTAGGGGTAGCGACCCAGGCCGAACAGATACCCGGGAACCTCGGACGGAACCGCCAGTTGAAAGAGGACGGCGAAGGCGAACGGCGTACGGCGGGAGACCCGTTCTTCATAACGGGCCAGCAGCGGCCCGAAGCCGAGCCACTCAACGACCGGACGGCCGAACACCCGCCCGATGACGTAAGATCCGGTGCCGCCGAGCAACCAACCCACCCACAGCAGGAGCAACGCCCCAGCCGGGCCCCAGGTGTAGACCGCGAATGGGAGGACGATCCAGCTGGAGAGGAAAGCCAGCATCGCGGCGAGTGCCGCAATGAGGACGACGAATGCCGCCGCCCAGCCGGGGTGCGGGGCGGCCACCCGTTCCACGGCGGAGAGCCCGTGGAGCAAGGCGTTGTGAGCCGCATTCGAGGAGAGGACGAACACCAGGAGGCCGACCACCGTAACAGCGACTGCTGCACGCCGCCACCCCAGCGACAGATGTGGAAGCATCGCTTTCATCTTCACGGGCGACTCAGGCGGTGCCGGCGGCAGGCTGGTAGTGCGCTTCGTGCTCGAGCAGCGCCAGCTTCAGCAGCCGCCGTACTTCAGCGTCGTCGACTTGGGTGAAATCCTCGTACCATACACCGACTGCGCCGAACGGCTCCGGCATGACCAGGCAGACCAGACGATCGGCATGGTGCGTTAGACGCTCGCAGGCCTGGCGCGCCCCGACCGGCACAGCCACGATCACTTCCGCCGCGCCAAGTTTCCTAGCCACAGCCACCGCCGCTAACATTGTCGAGCCCGTCGCGAGGCCGTCGTCCACCAGGATCGCCGTATGGTCTCGAAGATCGAGTGGCGACCGTCCTTGCCGGTACACCGCCTCGCGCCGCTGCGCCTCGAGTCGCTCCCGCTGCGCCGCGGCTTCGAAGTAGTCCGCGCCGATGCCCAACATCGAGAGCATTTCGTCGTCGAACGCGGTCACGCTCGATGCAACGGCACCGATTGCGAACTCCGGCTGTCCGGGCGCGCCGACCTTGCGCACCACCAGGACGTCGAGCGGCGCTCCGAGCAGGTGTGCGACTTCGTACCCGACGGGCACGCCACCCCGCGGCAGGGCCAGGACGACCGGGCGCTGCAGTTCGAGCCGCGCCACCTCAGCGCCGAGCGCACGCCCCGCCGCACAGCGGTTGGGGAAGATCCGGGTCGCGGACGACTGCTCGAACATGGCTGCCAACCTCCGATGAGACCAGCGACGTAGCGCACAGGACGGCGGGCCCATCGCCCATACCCAGGAGACCGGCCGGATCCGGCCTAGCCCCGTCTGGTGCCAATGGCACCTTCCTCAATGTCCTGCACGCTACGCCAATGTCAGTATGGCTCGTGACGGGCAAGGAGACCGGGAATCCAGCGTGAAGGGCGGTTCACCAAGAGCATCGACGGTCAGGCCGAGCGCGCCCGCAACGCGTTCAGGATCACGGCGACGTCTAGTCCCTCCTGCAGCAGCGCGCCCGCAGAGGGCGGGATGTGCCCGAGGCTCGCCACCACCATGAGAGCACCACTCACGCCCAATCCGATCCCGATGCTCTGGAGGACGATGCGGCGCATGCGTTGGCTGATGGCGATCGCGTCGCCAACCCGGTCGATGTCGTCGACCAGCAGGACGATATCCGCGGCCGCAGCGGAGGCTGCCGGGCCGTGCTCCCCCATTGCGACCCCCACCGTCGCCGAGGCGAGCGCCGGCGCGTCGTTGATGCCGTCGCCCACCATGATGACATCGCGATGACGGCGCTTCAGCTCCCGGACAGCGGTCACTTTGTCCGCCGGGAGGAGATTCGCGCGGACAGTCCGGATTCCCGCCTGGTTGGCGATCACTTCGGCGCTCTCCAGACGGTCACCGGTGAGCATCACGGTCTCGGTCACGCCGAGCCGGGCGAGCCGCTGCATCAGCGCCGGAACCTGGTGGCGCAGCCGGTCGGCAAAGGTGATGGCGCCGGCCAACCGGCCGTCGATCGCGACGAAGGCGGTCGTGCGGTCAGCGGCACCGTCCGTCACCAGGATGCCGCGGTTCGCGAGGTAGGCCGCCGATCCCACCTCGACCGTCTGCCCCTCGACCCGGCCGGCGACGCCGAGCCCCGGCGTCTCCTGCACGGTCTCCGCCGGCGGAACCTCGAGCCCGCGCCGTCGTCCCGCCTCAGCCACGGCATGCCCGAGGTGGTGCGCTGAGAGCTGTTCGACGGCGGCGGCGAGCCGCAGGAGCTCGTCGGGAGAGTGTCCGTTGGTGGTGGACACCGCTTCGACGAGTGGCCGGCCGAGCGTGAGGGTGCCGGTCTTGTCGAACACGACTACGCGCGCCCGCCCCACCTGTTCGATCGCGGCGCCCGTCTTCACGATGATCCCCTGCGTCGCCGCCCGACTGATCGCGGCGATCACTGCGACCGGCGCCGCAAGGATGAGCGGGCATGGCGTCGCCACCACCAGAACGGACAGCACGCTCGTCGGATTGTGGGTGACAAGGTAGGCCACGCCGCACATCGCGAGCGTCACCGGGGTGAACCAGACGGCGAACCGGTCGGCAATGCGCTGGATGGGAGGCTTTTCCCGTCGCGCGCGCGCGACCATCTCGATGATCACCTGGTACTGGCTTTGAGCGCTGGCGCGCGTGGCGCGCAGTGTCAGGGCGCCGTCCAGGTTGATGCTGCCGCTCATCAGGGTCGTCCCCGGGATGGCCCGGATCGGCAGCGGCTCACCGGTGAGCGCCGACTGGTCCACGGCCGAGGTGCCGCTCGTCACCTCGCCGTCCACGGGGACGAGGTCGCCGGGTCTCACCATCAGCAGCTCACCCGGTCGGACGAGTTCGACCGGGACATCCTCGAGCTGGTCGCCGACCAACCGGTGCGCGATCTTCGGCGCCCGAGCCAGCAGCGCCTCGAGCGAGGCCGTGGCCCGGTGCATCGCGTAGGCCTCGAGTGCTTCGCCGCCGGATTGCATCAATACGATGACCGCTCCGGCGAAGTACTCCCGGAAGGCGACCGCCCCGACGATGGCGAGCATCGCCACGACGTCGGCGGCGAAGCGGCCCCGTAGCATCCCCCACACCGTTCGGGCGACGAGCGGAGCGCCGCCGGCGAGCAGCGTGACGAAAAACACCCGATCCGCCACCCCCGGCACACCGAAGGCGAACCGTACCATCAGCCCGGCGACTAGCCCGGTGGCGGCAAGCACCGCGACCGGATAGCGCGCCAGGCCCAGTCGCCCGATCAAGGGCCTCCTCAGTAACTCGATTGCATGTAGGCGAACCCGGGGGCCAGCGTTACGCGCCAGGCCTGCTCGACGGCGGGCGTGAACAGAGGGTCGAAGCGTTTCACGGTGTCGAGGAGGCTTTCGAGAAACGGCGGGTAGTACGACGGGTCGATGCCGAGCTCCCGGCGGCTGTGGCGCTCGGCGACCCGCGCGAGGATGTTCGGCTCGGCCTCCTGCTGACCTGGAAAGCTGAGCAACAAGCCGATTGCGTGGCGCAGCAGCTTGTGCTGCCGCTCGAAGGCGGTCTGCGCGAACATCGGCTTGGCCTCGGGCCGGAGCTCAAAGAACCGGGTGTAGAACGCGGCCAGAAAGTCCGGCGCTCCCGAGCAGCGCTCGTAGCTGGCGCGTGCGATGGCCATGGCGTCGCGTACCCTGGCGTCCATGCTAGGCCTCTCCCGGCGCCGGCAGGTCCACTTCGACCCATACCACTTCACTATCGCGCCTGCCGGCGCGAATCCCACCGCCGTGCAACCGGGCGATAGCCGCCGCGACGCCCAAACCCAGGCCCGTGCTTGGCCCGCGACTGCGCGCCGAGTCGGCCCTGTAGAAAGGCTCGAAGATCTGCGCCACGTCCAGGGAACCGATGTCCGTTCCCGAGTTCTCCACCATAAGGCGCAGTCCCTCCAGTCCTCGCGTCGTCGCGATGCGAATGTGCCCGCCGGGCCCCGTGTACTTCACGGCGTTCTCGACCAGCTCGCCGATGAGCTGCCGAATGAGGCCGGGGTCGAGCAGTGGTTGGCCGACGCCGGTCGCGGGGAGCCGCTCGACGACCAGCTCCTTTTCCGCAATCTCACCGCCCAACTTATTGAGCGACGCGTCCACCAGCGCGGTCACGTCGGTGGGCTCGCGGTGCAGCGTCAGCAGCCCCGCCTCGGCGCGGCTAATCAGCAGCAGCTCTTCCGTCATCGTCGTCATCCGGTCGATCTCTTCCAACGCGCTGTGGAATACCCGCTGATACTCGTGCGGCGTCCGCTCCGAGCGCAGCGCCACCTCGATCTCCCCGCGTAGCGCGGTGAGCGGCGTGCGCAGCTCGTGACTGACGTCCCCGGTGAACCGACGCTGCGCCTGGAATGCGGCTTCGAGCCGTTGCAGCATCGAGTTCAGTACCGCGACGAGGCCACGGTATTCCTCGGTTTCGGCGTGCGCCGAAATGCGCTGGCCCAGCGTACCCGCCGCGATGTGGGTCGCCTGTTCGGTGATCTCCCTAATGGGTCGCACCGTCGAGCCCGCCAGGCGCCACGCCCCCCCCAGGGTGGCACCGGTCCCCAGAACAGTCAGGCCCAGCAACCCGACCAGCATCAAACGCTGCAGAGCCCGCACGGGGTCGAGAGAGGCGGCCACCTGGACAACTTGATCCCGCGGCCCCTCGTCGGTCGATACGGCGACGTAGACCGAACGCATCGGCATGTCGTGCCAGCGGGCGTCGCTATAGCTCCGGAGCCCCGATCGCGCGAGGGCGACGGCGCCGCTATCGGCCGGGAGGTCGCTCGCCCAACCGGGAATGGCCCGGAGTACTCGACAGTGGGGGTCGCGGATCACGACAAAGCGGTTGATTTCCTCGCGGTAACGCAGCGCGTCGACAGCCAGGGGGTGCACCACCGCCTGGCACTGCGGGGCCTGCTGCAGCTCGTTGGCGACGAGAAACGCCGCTCCCGCGAGGGCCTGATCCAGCTGCTTCCGCAGAACGGCGGACGCCGCAAGCCAGATCGCGACGGACGTGGCGGCCAGTCCGACGGCCATCGTCGCCGCGAACCGCACGGCGAGTGCCCGTCGGAGCGACCGCCTCACGCGGTCTGCCGGTCCTCGTCAGGCAGCTGGAGCCGAAAGCCGACACCGCGCTCCGTGCTGATGAGCTCCTTCCCGGCCGCCTGGCGGAGTTTGCGGCGCAGATTGCCGACGTGCACATCGACGACATTGCTTTCCGGGTCGAAGTGCATGTCCCACACTTTCTCGAGCAGCTCCGTACGACGCACCACTTCCTCGGGGTGCAGCAAGAAGTGCTGGAGGAGATGAAACTCCTTCGGCGTCAGGTCGAGCGCCTTCCCCTGCACGCGCACCTTGTGCTTGAGGCGGTCGAGCTCCACCGGTCCGTATACCAGCAGCTCGGTGCGCACCGAACCGCCGCGCCGCACCAGCGCGCGCACCCGCGCCAGGAGTTCCTCGAACTTGAACGGCTTGGTGATATAGTCGTCGGCGCCCGCGTCGAGCCCGCGCACCACGTCTTCGGTGGCATCGCGCGCCGTGAGCATGAGGATGGGCGTACGCCGGCCCTCGCGCCGCAGCTCAGCCGCCACCTGGAGGCCGTTCTTCTTGGGCAGCATGACGTCGAGCACCACGAGATCGTACTCGTAGACATGGGCCAACATCGTGGCTTCGTCGCCGTCAGGGGCGACATCCACGGCGTAGCCCTCTTCACGCAATCCCTGCTCGATGAACCCAGCGACCTTCCGGTCGTCTTCCACCACGAGGATTTTCATGAGAGTGAGCTTAGGGGTGGAGCCTTGA
The DNA here is from genome assembly GCA_036555485.1 of Gemmatimonadales bacterium. GTDB lineage: Bacteria > Gemmatimonadota > Gemmatimonadetes > Gemmatimonadales > GWC2-71-9 > DASTHG01. Next base: position 29,686 of record DATBLG010000037.1, read on the forward strand.
ACTGCGGCTAAGGGAACCGTGAAGGAATCTTCATGATTCCGGGCGCACTGGCAACGTCAAAGTGAAGACAGCACCATGCTCCGTCGCGTTCTGGACCTCGAGACGGCCGCCCAGCACCTCTGCCAGCCGACGCGATACGGGGAGGCCAAGACCGGTACCCTCGCCAGACAGGGGATCGAACCGTTCGAACGGCTCGAAGATCCGTTCCTGCACATCCGCCGGGATGCCCGGACCCTGGTCTCGGACCAGGAACTCGACCATCGAAGTGTTGGGCCGGACTTCGACCCGGATCTCCCCCCCTGGCGGACTGTGCCGCACCGCGTTGCTCAGGAGGTTGACGAGAATTTGCTCCAACCGCACCGGGTCGGTGATGATCGCCGGACATGCGGCCGGGATGTCTTCCATGAGGGCGAGCCGCTTGGTCTCTGCCGCGGGTTCGAACCCGGTCAGCGCACGCCGCAGCGCGGCGCCGAGGTCCACCTCACGCCATACCGGCTGCAGTTTTCCCGCATCGAGTCGCGACAGGTCGAGGAAGTTATTGAGCAGCGTGATGGTGCGCTCGGTGCTCTCGTACACTTCGCGAGCCGCCTCAGCCGACTTCTCCGGGCTTTTGGCGCGGACCAATCGGTCCGCCCAGCCGAACACCCCGGTCAGGGCATTGCGTAGCTCGTGATTCATCATCGCGAAGAACAACTCGCGCTGGCGCTGCAACGCGCGCACCTGGCCGAGCAGCTGCTCGCCCGATTCGAAGAGTCGCGCATTCTCGATCGCCGCCGCGGCCTGGGCCGCGAGCAGGACGGCAATCGCCATGTCCTCCGCGCTGAACTCCGCCGCGCCGATTTTCTCCGTGAGGTACAGGTTCCCGAACACGGCTCCGCCGGTCGCGATCGGGACGCCGAGGAACGACTTCATCGGGGGATGGTGGGGCGGGAAGCCGTAGCGCTGGGGATGCCTGGCGATGTCGGCGGTGCGCACCGGCTTCCGCGCGCGGATCACGTACCCGAGCAGGCCGCGCCCGCTCGGCTCCGGCCCGATCCGGGCGCGCGCCGCCGCGCTCAGCCCGGAAGTCACGAATGCGGCAAGGGAACGGTGGTCGGGCGCCAGCACGCCCAGGGCGGCGTAGCGAGCGCCGACCACCTGGCGGGCCGTGTCCACGATCTCCTGCAACACGTCGTCGAGCGATTGGTGCGAGAAGATCGCGAGACTCGCCGTCATCAGGCGACGAAACCGTTCCTCAACCCGACGCTTTTCCTTGGCGCGGGCGCGCTGCAGCCTTTGCTCGGGCACACGTTTCTTTGGGGGCAACGTCACCTCCACCCTATCTTGCCTTGAAGTGTCACTGCCCGGCAAGCCCTGGCCGCCCCCGACAGGACCCTTCACGCGAGATTCGAAGCGACTTCAGGGATTCCGCCCACATTGCGTCGACCACGCGAGACAGGCATACTGGGCGTCGTACGACTCTAACCAGGGAGGGCGTTCCATGCGCTTCGGTGTCCTCCTGGCGCTCCTCGTCGCGGCCGGTACTCCGCTTCTGGCCTACATCTGGGAGACGCTCAATCAACTCCTCGCCGGCCACGCGAGCGGGCGGCGGCTCCTCATCACGGTGCCGCTCGCGGCGTTGCTCGCCGGCCTGCTGGTCGTCGCCGCCCGGACCCTCAGCCGCGTTGCCACGACCGCCGGCCAACCCGGCGCCGAGCCCGAGCCGAACATTTCCGGCACGCTCTTCCTCACCGCGTTCCTCCTGATGTTCACCTTCGGCGGCTGGCTCGTCGTCTACCTCCTCTTTCTCAACCGGTGACCCCATGAGAATCGAGGCGCTCGAGCGCGGGTTCCTCGTCGTGAGCGTGGTCCTGCTGGTTGCCTCGCTGGGAGGCCTCTTGTACGCCGTCTCCGCACGGGGCGCCCATCTGCCAGGCCACGTCGCGCTGGTCGATCCCGCCCTCCTCGCTCAGACGCCCCCATTCGACCAACCGGGCGTCCGCCAGACAGGGCCGGACACATATGAAGCAGTCGTGATTGCCCGCACCTGGGCGTTTTCGCCGAGCGAGATCCGGGTCCCGGCAGGTGCGGAAGTGACGTTTCTCATCACGTCAGGCGACGTGATCCACGGCTTCTTCGTCGAGGGCACCCGGATCAACGTCATGGTCATCCCTGGGCAAGTGACGCGCGTGATCTACCGATTCAAGCAGACCGGCGAACACCTGCTGATTTGCCACGAGTACTGCGGCATCGGCCACCATACGATGGGCGGGAAGGTGGTGGTCCAATGAGTGCCCCGACGGTAATGAACTCGGCAGGGTTCGAGTTGGTGGAGACGGACCGCCGGTTACTGCGCTGGACCATCTACATCGGGTACGCGGCGCTGGTCGCCGGTGTGTTCCATGGTCTCGCCCAGGCGCTCGCCTACGCCAAGGTGGACATCCTGCAGTTCTTTCCCGGCTTGCGGGGCTACTACCAGGGGCTCACGGCGCACGGCGTGGCGAACGTCCTCACCTTCACGTTCGCGTTTGCCAACGGGTTTCTGCCGCTCATGACGGCGCGCGCTCTGGGGCGGCAGCTCGTGCGCGGATTGCTCTGGGCTTCGTTCGCGAGCCTGCTCGTCGGCAACGTGCTCACCATCTTTGCCGTCACCACCAACCGCGCGAGCGTGCTGTTCACCTCGTACGCGCCGCTCCAGGCCCATTGGACCTACTATGTTGGCCTGGCCCTGGTCGTGGTGAGCACCTGGCTGGCCTTCGCCAACATGGCGATCACGCTGCGGGCCTGGCGGCGAGAGCACCGCGGCGAACGCATCCCCCTGCTGGCCCATGTCTCCGTGGCCTCGTACGGGATGTGGACGCTCGCGTCGATACCGGTGGCGGTGCTGTTCCTCGGCATCCTGTTGCCGTGGTCCATAGGGCTCGTCGCGAAGACCGACCCGCTGCTGGACCGAACTCTGTTCTGGTTCACCGGCCACCCCATCGTGTACGCTTGGCTGCTCCCCGCGTACGTGTCGTGGTACTGCCTTATCCCCCGCCAGGTGGGCGGCAAGCTGATCAGTGACTCGCTGGCGCGCCTTACGTTCATCCTGTTTTTGCTGCTCTCGATCCCGACCGGGATCCATCATCAGTTCACCGACCCGGGGATCAGCGAGGCGGTCAAACGGGTCCACCTGATCATGACCTTCGGCGTCGTGATCCCGAGCTTCGCCACGGCGTTCTCGATCCTGGCGGCGCTCGAGATGGGCGGGCGAGCTCGGGGCGGAACGGGGATCCTGGGGTGGATCAAGGCCCTGCCCTGGGGCGATCCCTCGGTTGCCGCCCAGCTGCTGGCCATGATCACGTTCGTCTTCGGCGGCATGACGGGTCTGATCAACGCGAGCTACAGCATGAACCAGGTGGTGCACAATACGACCTGGCTTCCCGGGCACTTTCACATGACCGTGGGGAGCGCCGTGGCGCTGACCTTCATGGGTGTCGCGTACTGGCTGATCCCCTACCTCACGGGCCGGGGCTTGTGGAGCCGCGGTCTCGCCCTGGCGTCGTCCTGGCTGTACACGATCGGCTTGCTGATCTTCTCGCGCGGCATGATTTCGGCGGGGCTCGCCGGCATGCCGCGGCGGATCTTCCGCGTGGCGGCGACCTACGACAGCCCCGCATGGGACCTGGGGGGGAAGCTCACGGCGATCGGCGGCACGCTGATGTTCTTCGCGATCATGATGTTCTTCGTGGATATCGGGATGACGATCGCGGCGGGCCGGCGTGGCGCACACCCCGTGGACGTGCCGTTCGCTGAGACGTTGCACGCCCCGGCGACGAGCGGCTGGCAGGTCAAGCTCGACCGGCTGGGCTGGTGGGTGGTCGTGGCGATCGTCCTGATCGTGATCGCTTACGGGCCGTTCTTGCTCAGCTACGTGCCGCGAATGATCTCGCCGGGCTATCGGCTCTTTTAGCGCCGTTCCAACTATTCACACCAAGAATCCGCTGCGTGCAATGCGGTTCCGAAGCACATGACTCTTCGCGTCGCCGCTAGGCAAGACAAGTTGGAACGGCACCGCAAGCTGCTGAAGAACCGATTCCGAAGTCCGAGGAGCCGGCATGACTGCAACGCCTTTCCGGTCGTGGCGCCGGACGGCACGCTGCGAGGGATCGTCAGCAAGCTCGACGTGCTGCGGCTGCTGCATCCCGACGAGCAGTTTCGGCTCCCGGACCCCAAGCGCATCGCGGCGACGCGCGTCGCGGCCATCATGCGTCCCGGCACCCTGACCGTCGAGGGGGACGATCCCATCGTCGTGGCGGCCGACCTGATGGTCGCCACCGGCCGGCGCAGCCTGCCGGTCGTGCGCCGTGGCGGCGGCTGGCCGATGCTCGTCGGCATCGTGAGCCGTGGCGACCTGTTGCGGGGACTGCGATTCGAGCTGGCGGAAGACGCGCCCCGGCGAGCCGCCCGGGTCTGATCGGCCGGCGCTACGACCCCTCCGTGGGCGCTCACCGCCCCCCAGGCCCTCCAGGCCCTGGGCTCCGCGCCGGACGGCCTCAGCGCCGCTGAGGCGGCGGTCCGTCGCGCCGCCCGCGGTCCTGACATCCTGCCACGGGACGAGCGACGGCCCGGCGCGCGCATTCTGCTCGCGCAGTTCACCAGCCCGCTGATCCTCGTTCTCATCGGCGCCGCGATCCTGTCCCGCTACCTCGGCGAGCCGGTCGAGGCGGCCGTGATTCTGGGCATCGTGGTATTGAATGCCGCGCTCGGCTTTACCCAGGAGTACCGGGCCGAGCGGGCACTGCGCGCGCTGCGGCGGCTGGTGACCCACACCGCCACGGTACGCCGGGACGGCAGGGTGATGGAACTGCCGTCCGAGGATCTCGTGCCGGGGGATGTGGTGTGCCTGCAGATCGGAGACCTGGTGCCCGCGGACCTGCGTCTGGTCGCGGCCGACGACCTCGCCAGCGATGAATCGGTGCTCACCGGCGAATCGCTCCCGGTCGCCAAGTCCGTGGCGCCGGTGCCCCTCCCGGCCTCGCGGCCACACGAGCTCACCAATGTGGCCTTCATGGGGACCGCGATCGCGGGCGGGTACGGCGAAGGCGTGGTGATCGGCACCGGCACGGACACCCTGTTCGGGCGAACCGCCACGGTGCTCGAGCGGCGACCGCGCGAGACGGAGTTCCAGCGCAGCATCCGGCGCTTCAGCGACCTGCTCCTGGTCGTCATTCTCGCCATGACCGCCTTCGTGTTCGTGGCGAACGCGCTGTTGGGGAAGGGCCTCTTCGAGTCGCTGCTCTTCGGCCTCGCGCTGGCCGTGGGGATCACGCCCGAAGCGCTGCCGGTGATCGTGACGATCGCGCTTTCCAACGGGGCGCTGCGCATGGCGCGGGATAGGGTCGTGACCCGGCGGCTCATCTCGGTGGAGGACCTGGGCAACGTCGACACGCTGTGCTGCGACAAGACCGGGACGCTGACCGACGGTGTCGTTTCCCTCGCCGACTACGTGAGTGTGGACGGCGCGCGCGACGTCGAGCTCCTCCGCGACGCCCTGTTGTGCTCCTCGAGCGCCGTCCGGACGCACGGCGCCAGCGCCGCCAACGCGCTCGACGCCGCCGTGTGGCGCAGCGAGGCCGCAGGTCCGCTGCTGGCCACCCTCGACCGCGCGCAGGTGACCGATCGCAACGAGTTCGACTTCGAGCGCCGGCGCATGAGCGTGGTCGTGCGACACGGCGACCGCCGCTCGCTGCTCGTGAAGGGTTCGCCGGAGGCCGTGTTCGCCGTGGCGGCGCGAGCGCGGCGCAACGGGATCCCGCACCACTTCACGCCAACCCTGGCGAGAGAGCTGCGCGATCGCGTAGCCGCGTTCGAGGAGCAGGGATACCGCGTGCTCGTCGTCGCCGAGAAGGAAGTCGCTCACGATCGGACCACCCGAGCAGACGAAGCCGACCTGACCGTGCTCGGCTTCTTGCTGTTCCTCGACCCCCCCAAACAGGAGGCCAGGGAGGCGCTCGATCTCCTGAGCCACCTGGGCGTGGACATCAAGGTGATGAGCGGAGACAGCCCCGTCGTCACGCGACGGATCTGCCGCGACGTCGGACTCGCGATCGCCGAGGATCGGGTGGTCACCGGCGGCGAGCTGGAGGCGCTCGATGCGGGTGGGTTCACGGAGGCGGTGCGGCGCTACAACGTGTTCGCGCGCGTGACGCCGGAGCAGAAGTACCGGTTGGTGGAGAACCTGGGCACCGCCGGGCACGTAGTCGGGTTCCTGGGCGACGGGGTGAACGACGTCCCGGCCCTCAGGGCGGCCGACGTCGGCGTCTGTGTGGACTCGGGCGCCGACATCGCCAAGGACGCGGCGGACATCATCCTCCTGCGCAAGAGCCTGCACGTGCTGGCCCGGGGGATCATCGAAGGGCGCAAGACCTTCAGCAACATCACCAAGTACGTGCTGAACACCGTCAGCGCGAATTTCGGCAACATGATCACGGTCGCCGTCTCATCGTTGTTCCTCGCGTTCATCCCGCTCTTGCCGTCGCAGATCCTGCTGACCAACCTGGTGAGCGATCTGCCGCTGGTGACCATTTCGACCGACAACGTGGACCGGGAGCTGCTCGAGCGCCCACGGCGCTGGGACCTCTCCCTGATCGTCCGCTTCATGGTGGGGTTCGGCCTGCTCAGCGTGGTGTTCGATCTGCTGCTGATCGCGGGGCTCCTCTACGTCGTCAAGGCGGACACCGCCCTGTTCCGCACCGCCTGGTTCGTGGAATCGGCGTGCTCCGAGATCCTCGTCACGTTCGTGATCCGCACGCGGGGGCCGTTCTTCCGCAGCACCCCCGGGCGCTGGCTCCTCATGGCGTCGGCGCTGACCGGCGCCGCGGCGTTCGTGTTGCCGTTCACCCCCTTCGGCCAGCGCTACTTCGCGTTCGCCGCCCTCCCCGGCTCCCTGGTGCTGCTCATCGTCGCGGTCCTGGCCGTCTATGTCCTCGCCGCCGAGATCGCCAAGCGGCGCTACTATTACCGCCACGCCGGCTGAAGCGGTTCTGAGGAAGCCATGAAACGAGGATCGGCTCCGTTTCACGTCCACCTTACGGTAGCCGCCGTTGGCCTGGTGAAGGGCACCACCCTTGATCAGCGTGAAATCCGTTACCATGGCGCCGAACAGCGCGGCGTGCTCGACGCGCCCGACGAGATTGTCGTACGTCGGGTTGTCCTCATTGACCACAGATGCGCGACCGCGCGCCCGGTCACCTCGGTCCGCAGGGCACGCAGACGGTCACGGCGCTCACGCAGCCACTTGGGGAGCTGGTGGACGGTCTTCTCGACCTCCGTCTGAAACGCCTCGATCCTGGCCTGCAGCTGGCGCTGCTCCTCCTCCGGCAAGCCCTGAAAGGCCTCGTCGGTCACTACCTCGCCGTCCCGGAGCGCGGCCACGACCAGCCCGGAGGGGGTATGCAATACGGCCAGCCCCGCCTGTTTCGCGCGCGTGCCCAACTCCTCGAGCGCCGTGACCGGACGCTGCTTCACTTCGCTTTCGATGGCCTGGCGTCGCTGCTGGTACTCCTCGTTCTCCAACGCGCTGGCGATCGCCGTGCGCAGACCGTCCACCAGCCGGTCCATGTCCTGGCGCAGCGCGGCACCCGTGCCGGGCGGTAGCTCCAGCACGCACGGTTTCCGAGGGTCGTCGAAGTTGTACACGTAGCAGAGGTCGGGTGGCACCGCGCGGGTCGCGGCATGCCGGCGGAGCGCCTGGAGCACGTGCGTCTGCTTGCCCGTGCCGGGCGCGCCGTGAGCGAAGATGTTGTAGCCATCCGGGCGGATGCTCATCCCGAAATCCAAGGCGGCCTCCGCCCGGGGCTGCCCCACGATCCCGACGACGTCCTCGACTTCCGTGGTGGTCTGGAAGCCGAGTGCCGCCGGGTCCAATCGCCGATACAGCGCGTGCGGATCCAGCTCCTCCGGAGTCACGGTGTCGTTCCGGGTGGGTACACGCGTCCTAGTGGCGCCGGGCCGCTGACGCAAATCCAAAGGCGGGGTGAAGCCCCCTTCACGGTCGGTAGCTTCCGCCGCAGCTCACGGCCGCTTCACGCCGGTGCTGCCAGGATTTGGAAGCAGGGAGAGAGGGGGGAGGCTGTCATATGAACGGGAATCAGAAGCCGACCGGTCGCGACGTGCAGATCCCGGCGGGGGCCGTGACATTGTCGGGAACGCTCACCCTGCCCGCGGAGTCGCGGGGTGTGGTGCTGTTCGCGCATGGGAGCGGCAGCAGCCGGCACAGTCCCCGCAACCGCCTGGTGGCGTCGGTACTCCAGCAGGCGAGGGTCGGGACACTGCTCTTCGACCTGCTCACCGAGCGCGAAGCGCAGGACCGCAGCAACGTGTTCGACATCGAGCTGCTGGCCGAGCGGCTGGATCAGGCCCGCCGCTGGCTGGAAGCGGAGGGGGGGTTGGGTCGTGCC
>DATBLG010000056.1:0-11463 GCA_036555485.1 Gemmatimonadales bacterium
GCCGAAATCGAGCGGCCCCCGGGTGAGCCGCATCGGCACGCGAAGATCGGCCGCCCGGGGTTGGTCGGATGTCGTTACGCCGGCCGCCCGCGCCTCACTCTGCAGCGATGCGAGGACGCCGTCCCCCAGTTGGCGCAACCGTCGCCGTGCCGCCTCGACCGCCGAACGCACGGCGGGGGCGTCCCGGTACCACAGGACCGAGGAGAGGGCTTCTGCTTCCCAGCGCGTCGCCTGATTCACCGCGTTGCGTGCTTCAAACCAGGCCGCCGCGCGAGCGGGACCCTGCGCAGCGAGAAGGCTCACCCGGGCGCGGCGCGCCGCCTCGCCCAGCCGTTCGCCCCCCTGGGCGGCCGTGAGGTGGGCGAGATCCACGGCCTGCGCCGCGGTCAGATCCGAGAGGTAGAGCAACGCCGCCGCCGCGATCAATTCGCAGCGCTCGAGCTCCACCGGGTCGACCTTGTCCGGCGTGTCTTCGGAGGTGTGGTGCGTGTAGTCGGGGTCGTGCGAAAACATGACCCCCGGGATTCGGCGGTCGATGAAGTTCATGTGATCGCTGCCGCCCGAATACGGCGTGACGCGGTAGTTGAATGCGGCGAGGCTGCCGCGCGGCGTGCGCACGTTCATCCCGTCCACCATGGCGGCCATGTTGGCGATCACGTCGTTGAACGCCGATGGCAACGATGCCGGCGTGCGGGTGAGGATGAGCCGCGAGTGCAGCAGCTCGGTGTTTTCCCCCACCATATCCATGTTGGCGTTCGCGAGCACCCGGCCGCCGAGTGCCGGCCCGGCGAGCTCCGGGTGCTTGTCGATGTAGGCCTGCGTCCCGTACCACTCCGGTACCCAAAGGAAGCGGAGCGTCCGTCGGGGTCGCGGGAGCCGGCCGCTCGCGATCAGATCGCGCACGCTGCGGGCGATGTCGAGCAGCGCGCCCGACCCCGAGGCGTTGTCGTTTGCCGACTCCTTGGGATGGTCGAGGTGGGCGCTGAACACCATTTCGCCCGCCGTCGAATCCGCGCCGGGAATCGTGGCGACCACGACGTCCATGAAAAACGACTCGAGGCCCGTGCCCGAGACCCGGCCGCGGACCACGACCTTTCGACCCGCGGCGAGCAGGTCGCGCAGCCGCGCCCCCTGCCGGTTCGTGAGATTGAACCCGAACGTGACCTTATCCAGCTCTTCGGTGCGGGGCCACATCCCCGTGTATTGCAGCATGTCGGGGTACTCCTGAGCGCGCTCGTCGTCCAGGAAACACACGACGCCGGCCGCCCCGTACTTCAGGACCGCCAGGCGGTGCACTGCGCCGCCATACCCCGTTGCGAGCACGAACTTCCCCTTCACGTCCTTGCCCTCATAGTCCGCGTCACGTGTGCCGCTCCCCACCCACACCAGCTCCGCCGTCGTATCGCCCGCGTTGGAGTAGGTGATCACGCTCATGGCGATCTCGGGGTACCCGACGATGCGCTCGTCGACCGGCTCCACCATCCGGAGCTCAGCGGACGTGATGTCCCACCCCGACGGGGACTGCCAGGTCTGATAGGTGACCCGGCCGTCCGAGGGAAAACTCTCCACCCACGCCTCGGTTTCGGGAAACCCGAAGGCCCGCAGCTGGCCGAGGACGTACTCGCCCGCGCGGCGGTATCCGCGGGATCCCTGGATGCGGTGATGCCGCGTGATCGCGATGACGTGCTCCTTGGCCAGCTCGCCCGACAGCGCTTCGTGCAGCAGGTCGCGGCGTTGGGTATCGAGGAGCGGCGTGAATGCTTGCGCCCGAAGCGGGGAGCCGGCAACCGCGAGCCCGAACAAGAGGAACAGCAGCGACGCGGGGTGAGGCATGCGATGAAATCCTGAGTGTGGGAGACCGGCCTATTCTGTCCCGGAGATCGCGCCTCGCGCTAGGCCATCCCTTCCCGGCGCGACGCGGCCCACTAGGTTCCTCATGAAGTGTCCCTCATCTCTCTCTCGCTGATCTCGCTCGCCCTGACGGCCCAAGGGGACTCGGCGGCGCTGCTGCGACAGGCGCGTCGGGCCCAATCGGAGTTCGAGCGGGTCCGCGTCCTGCAGCTTCCCATGGGACTGGGGAGCCCGACCGGGACATGCGACGAGCGCATCGGCCGATTCTGCTACTGGCACGACGCGTCATCGGACAGCCTCCCGGCGGAACCTCGAGCGGTCGGACGAGGGCGGGAGCGGCTGCTGCGCGTACTCGACAGCGCCGCCCGAGCCTTACCCGGCGATGATTGGCTCGCAGGACAGCGGGTCCGCTACCTCGTGGAAGCCGGCCGTCCGGCTGACGCCCTCGCCGCGGCGGACGCCTGCCGCGCGGCACGCTGGTGGTGCGCAGCGCTCGAGGGATTCGCGCGTCATGCGGCGGGCGATTTCTCGGGCGCGGACAGCGCCTTTCGGTCGGCCTTGCTCGACATGCCCACGGACGAGCGGTGCCGTTGGACCGATCTCTCGACGGTGCTGGCGGAGCCGTTGCGGCGCCACTATCGGCGTCTGGCGTGTGCGGAGCGGGCAGCGTTCGAAGCGCGGCTCTGGTGGCTCGCGCAGCCGCTCTGGTCTCGTTCGGGAAACGACCGGCGCACCGAGCATTACGCCCGGCGGACCATGGCGGCACTGCTGCGCCACTCCTGGTCGCCCTACGGCGCCCTGGGCGGTGAGGATCTCACCGAGCTGATCGTCCGGTACGGCTGGCCCGATGCCTGGGCGCAGGTTGGGCGGGGCTCGAGCATCGGGGCGGAGCGTTCGGTGATTGGGCATGAGCGGGAGCCCGCATACCGGTTCCTCCCGGACGCGGCCCAGTTCGACTCGCCCCGCTCGGTGGACGACGCTCTGACCGATTCCCGTCCGAGGGAGCGGTATGCCCCCACCTACGCCACGACATTCACGGCGCTCGAGCCCACATTCGCCCAGTTTCGCCGAGGCGAATCGACTCTCGTTGTCGCGGCCTACGACCTGAGACGTGACTCATTGTTCCGGGCCGTGACGCTCGACGCGGCGCTGGTGCTCGCACGCGACGAAGCAACAGCCCCGTACGTGGAGCACCGCGCCGTCGCGGAGCCTTCCGGCGTGCTGGTCGCCGCCGCACCCTGGGTGCCCTCGGTGCTGAGCCTCGAGCTCCTGGCGACACGGGGGGAGGAGCGTCGCGCCGCGCGCGCCCGCATCGGGTGGCTGGACCATCCCTCGGCCGCTGGGGACCTCACCGTCTCGGACCTGCTGCTTTTCGATCCGCCGGACTCCGTGTCCTCCGAGCTCGAGGCCGTGCTGCCGCACGTCCGCGGCCCGGCGCCAGTGCCGCGTGGCTCGCGCATTGGATTGTATTGGGAGGCGTACGGGCTCGGTCCGGAAGGCGAGCCGCTCGCCACCATAGTGAGCGTCGTGCCGGAACGAGTCGGCTGGCTGCGGGGGGCCTTCGAGTCCGTGGGCCTCGTGTCTCGAGCCCGACCGGTGCGGCTCGAGTGGACGGAGCAGGGGAAGCCCCAGGACGGGATCGCGGCCCGGGCGCTCGTGGTCGATCTCGCGCCGCTTGGTCCCGGTCGCTATCGCATCGAGCTGGCCGTCACGGCGACCGGCCGACGCCCGGCGGGCGCGTCCCGGTCGATCCGGATCACCGCGCCGTGAGCGGGTGACCGACTCGGCGGTCAGGCCCTGGCTTATGTCCAGGTCACGGCTGTCCGGGTTACCCGATACACGCGCTGGCCACGGTGTTGTTCCCCTCATTGGATTCGGCGACTAGGGCCGCGGAATCGACGACGATCCGGAACTCACAGTCCGGATTGAAGCAGAGCGGCGGAATCGTGACGGGTGGAAGCGTGACTACGCCACCCGCTGGGATCGGCGGCGTCGGTACGGAGACGGACCCGAAGGTCAGGAAATCAACAGTGGTCGTCGACGCGGGCACGTCAGCGTTCCCTTGGTTTCTCACGGTCACGTGCAACCCGAGGCTATCGCGCGTACAGAGTGAGTCGGCAACCAGATCCGGCAGCACGGCCACGATGACGCGCCGCGCGGACACCCGTTCGATGTCGAGCGTTTCCACCCGCCCGGTGGCCCCGGCTGCCGTGTACACAGCGACCACGTCGAGCTCGACGGCGCTGTCGACGGGTTGAATGATCGCGAAGCCCTTCAGGAACCGCACTCTCCTGATGGGCGGAGGCGGAAGCGGGAACGGCCTGGGCGGGAACGCATTCAAGATATCCTGGCAATCGATCTCCACCGCGTGATCCGCCCCGAGCTCACTATAGAAGAACCCGCGAATCGGTCCCACTTCATCAAGCGGCAACGCTATGGCGAACTTTTTTCTGAACCGGACCGTGGCATCGGTCGGGTTGTGGACATTGATCGCCGTGAAATACCTCCCCGGAGCCACCGGGAGCGTGGCACTGTCGGACGATTGGGGTACTCCACACACGAACTTCGTGGCGTACTCGTTGACCGGTCTTTGTTGAGCCGCTGCGGTGGAGGTGAGGGTGAAGGCCGCAACGAGGAGAGCGAGGACCTGTGGGAACGGTGTCATGGTTATTCCTCCGCGCCTGTCGCATCGCTGGGATGCGCGATGGTGCCTTGGAAGCGTCTGGCCGCACAATGCGGGGCTCAACGTAGCGCCGCAGGTTCGCGTGGGCAAACAGAGCGGTTGCGGACGCGCCGTGGCCGTGGCGATATTCTTGCCCCGGCCGGTTCGGCCGGCTTCCGCGCCGCGGCGGTATCGTCTAGGGGACTAGGACGGAGCCCTCTCAAGGCTCAAACACGGGTTCGAATCCCGTTACCGCTACTCCCCCCGCGCCCCCATCGTCTAACGGTCAGGACACCACTCTTTCAAGGTGGGAACAGGGGTTCGATTCCCCTTGGGGGCATCCCACACCACGCTCGTCGCACGCGCGCGAGCAGCCGCGAACAACGATCGGGTGATGCAAGTCACGCGAGCGTTGCCCGATCCTGACAACACGTTCAGAACGCGCGAGTTCGCTCGTTACTGTACGGACCCTTTCGATTGTGCGTGGGTTGTAGAAACGTCCCGCGGCGCGATGCGCTGTTGGACGGTTCCTAATCGATGCGGCGGCTCGCAAGCACTGCGCGAGCCCTTCCCGGAAGGAGAAGCACATGAAAACCATCACCACCTTCGCCCTCTCCGCGCTGTTCGCGCTGGGGGCTGCAGGCGTAGCTGCAGCACAGCAACCCGCCACAGCAGATGCGGTACAGAATCAAACCCCCGACTACCAGCGCACGGTCCCGGACTCGCTGTTGTCGCTCGTCAAGGTCAGCGAAGACTCGGCGCGTGGGCTCGCGTTCACCAAGGTGCCCGGCGGCACGGTGCAGGCCCTGCTGTTGCATCGCGAGCGTGGCAAGCTGATCTGGTCGTTCACGATCAAACCGGCTGGAAAGCCCGGCACGGTTCAGGTGAACGTGAGCGCGCTGGATGGACGGATCATGAAGGTCGAGCCGAAATCGTCGTAAACGGCAGTCCACGGTGGTCGGGCGCCGATCGGCGCTCGACCACTGCCCCTCCGCAGCACCCTCTTCCGATAACTCGCGAACGCCGAAGCTCACTCTGGTGGGTGACCGGCGGGCGCGGTAAACTCTGCCGGCAATGGAGCTCTTTGATCGGCTGGCGGACCACGCGCTCTTGCGCCCGGTGCCGCGCGAGCAAATCGCGTGGGTTGCCGCCCACGGCCAGCTGCGCCAGTTGGCGGCCGGCGAGGTGTTCTACCCGACCGGAGCCAAGATCGAAGCCTTGTACCTGGTGCTCACGGGGCATATCGCCATCCACATCGACCGGGGGGCGGGTCGCCGGAAGGAAATGGAGTGGCGCGGCGGTGAGGCGTCCGGGCTGCTGCCCTATTCGCGGCTCGCCGGCACGCCCGGCGACGTGATTGCCGAAGAGCCGACGGAGCTGGTCATGGTTCACCGGGACCACTTTCCGGAGATGATCGTGCGGTGTCATGAGCTCACCGCCGTGTTCGTGCACGTCATGCTCGACCGTGCCCGGCACTTCACCTCGAGCGTTTCCCACGACGAAAAACTGAAGTCGCTCGGCAAGCTCGCCGCAGGATTGGCGCACGAGCTGAACAACCCCGCGTCGGCGATCGTCCGCAGCGCCAAAGGTCTCACCGACCACCTGGCCGGCCTGGAAAACGCCTCGCGGACGCTCGGCGGGGCGGGACTCTCGGCGCCGCAGCTCGCCGCGTTGGAGGAGGTGCGCGAGATCTGTCTCGCGACCCCGGTCACGTCTGTCCGATCCCCGCTCGAGCGCGCCGATCGGGAGGACGCCATCGTCGACTGGCTCGAGGCGCACGGCGCCGCGGTGGGGGCGGGGGAAGCGCTGGCCGAGACCGCGGTCACGCTCGAAGCACTCGACCGGCTCGCGACGGCGCTCGAGCGGCCGGCGCTCGACGCGGCGTTGCGCTGGATCGCGTCCGGCTGCGCGGCCCGCCGGATGGCCCTGGAGATCGAACGGGCCTCGTCCCGGATCTACCAGCTGGTCGGCGCGGTGAAGGGGTTCACCCGCATGGACCATGCGACCACCCCCGAGGCCATCGACATCGGTTTGGGGCTGACCGATACGCTGGCCATGCTCCAGGCGAAGGCCCGGGCGAAATCGGTGGCCGTCACGGTCGAGGTCGAGCCCGCGCTCCCGAAGGTCCAGGGGTATGGCAGTGAGCTGAACCAGGTGTGGCTGAACCTGATCGACAACGCGCTCGACGCGGTCGCCGAATCGGGGCGGGTGGATGTGCGGGCGAACCGGTCCGGACCAAAGGTCGTCGTGCGCGTGGCGGACGACGGGCCCGGGATTCCCGACGAAATCCGCAAGCGCATCTTCGATCCGTTTTTCACCACCAAGGCGGTCGGGCAGGGGACTGGGCTGGGCCTCGACATCGTGCGACGGCTGGTGCAGCGGCACAATGGGGACATCGAGATCGACTCCCGACCGGGGCGGACGGAGTTCCGCGTGCGTCTCCCGGTGCCGCCACCGCCTTGAAGGGGTGTTGCGCTAGACCGTTTCCAGATACTTGTGGATGATTCCGACCGCGGCCGATCCCTCTCCAACCGCCGACGCGACGCGCTTGGTGGAACCGTAGCGGATGTCGCCGGATGCGAAGACGCCCGGGATGCTGGTTTCCAGCAGAAACGGATCCCGTTCGAGCGGCCATCCCTTCGGGCGCTTGCCATCCCGCAGCAGATCCGGGCCGGTGATGACGAACCCGAGGTCGTCCCGTTCCACGAGGCCAGCTACCATGGACGACTGCGGCACGGCACCGATGAAGACGAACATCGTGGTTGCCGGGATGGTGCGGCGCTCACCGGTATCGGATTGCAGCACCTCCACCGCCTCGAGCCGGGTCGAGCCGCTCACGCCGGCGACGGCCGAGTGGGTAAGCACCTCGATGTTATCGGTGACCGCGATGCGATTAGCGAGGTAGGCCGACATGGTCGCATTGAGTGATTCGCCACGCACCAGCATGGTGACCGTTCGGGCGTAGCGCGAGAAAAGCAGCGCGGCCTGGCCGGCGGAGTTGGCCGCTCCCACGATGACCACGTCGGCCCCGCGGCACGCCGCGGCTTCTGACAGCGCTCCGCCGTAGTACACGCCGGCCCCCGTGAGCGCATCCACGCCTGGAACATCGAGGCGTCGCACGATCATCCCGGTCGAGAGCAACAGCGCGTAGCAGCGCAGCTCGGTGCCATCGTCCAGCACCACGACGCGATACGGGTCCTCCACGCGAATCGCCGCGACGCTGCGTGGCGACACGACTTCGGCGCCGAATCGCCGGGCCTGCGTCGTCGCGCGGCGCGCCAGATCCGCGCCGGCAATGCCGGAGGGGAAGCCCAGGTAGTTCTCGATTTGCGACGTGGAGCCCGCCTGCCCGCCCGGCGCGTCCAGTTCGATCAGGATCGTCTTGAGGCCTTCCGATGCGCCATACACCGCCGCCGCCAGGCCACTCGGGCCCGCGCCCACGACGATGAGATCGTAGAATGGCTGAAGCGCCTGTGTATGCAGGCCGATCCGCTCGGCCAGCTCGTTTCGCGTTGGGGCGAGCAACGCCGTCCCATCAGGGAAGAACACCGCGGGGAGGCGCTCGAGCCCTGGCGTGAGAGTTTCTACCAGCTGCCGCGTCGCCCGGTCCGTGTCGAGGTCGACCCATTGGTACGGCGTCTGGGTGCGGGAGAGGAAATCCCGGATCTCATAGCTGCGCGGCGACCAGCGCGACCCGGCGACCCGGATACCTTCGTACGGCGGGTGGAACGCCGCGGTCCAATCAGCCAGGAGATCGTCGAGCACCGGGTACAGGTGCTGCTCCGGCGGGTCCCACGGCTTCATGAGGTAGTGATCCAGACCGATGGTGTTGATCCCGGTGATCGCCACTTCCGTGTCGGCGTAAGCCGTCAGCAGCACCTTGCGGGCGTCCGGGTAGAGCGTGCGCGCTTCGGTGAGGAACTGCGTGCCGCTCATGTGCGGCATGCGCTCGTCAACGAGAAACAACGCGATGGCCGCGTTCCGGCCCTTCAGCTGGCGCGTGGCTTCGAGCGCCTCGGAACCGGAGCCGGCCTTGAGGACTCGGTAGTCCGACTGGTAGCGCCGTCGCAGGTCGCGTTCCACCGCGCTCAGCACCTCCTGGTCGTCGTCGACGGTCACGATTACCGGTTTCGCCATGGCCCCCTAGTCCTGCTGGGATCCAGCGCCGCTTGCCTAAACGGTCGCGTCTGATGATTTTCCGCCCCGCGCGCCGATAGCTCAACTGGCAGAGCAACTGACTCTTAATCAGTAGGTTCTCGGTTCGATTCCGAGTCGGCGCATTCGGTCAGGTTGTCCTTCCACTCGCTGCCGGCAGGGGGCAGCGCTCACGCTCGCATCCGATAAATGGACAGCGCCCGGTTCAGGAGGCAGAGGGCGCAGAGCGCCTCGCATCCCGTCGCGGACCAGTCGAGGGGTTCGACCTGGCCGTCGCGGCATTCCGCCCCTGAGTGCAAGGGTGCCCGGCGTCGCAGGAACTCCTCGATTGCTCGCGCCAGCTGCTCGGCACGCTGGCGCAGGCGCTCGGCGTCCAATTCAGCGCTGACGGTCTGTTCCTTGGCTTGCTTTGCCTTGCCGCTGCGACGCATGGACCTGGGTCCTTTCTCCCCGCCGCAAGTCTGCCGCTACTCCGCGTGGAGCGCCAGCGGTGGCCGTCCGACGCGCACCGGACCGCTCGGGGCGGTAGCCCGCACGGCCCCTTGCTGGGCGTGTATTGTTGAAACGGCACTCGTTCCGGTTCCAGCCCGTATCCGCCTACTCCCTACACTGAGGACCTACTTATGAAGGTCACCGAACAGGTGTCCGTGCTCGCCGCCATTCTCCTGAGCTCGGGCAGCAACTTCGAATCCGACGCCACGTTGAACGGCGCCGTGGAAGCAGCTTTCAAGCTGATCGATAAAGTCGCCAAACATCCCAAGAACCCCGAGCGGCTGTTGGCCGGGGGCTAGTGCCCGGTGCAACACCCTTGCGCGCGGGGCGGCGAGCGGCCATCCTGGCACTGCAGGGTCGCGTACAGGAGGCGCCGATGGCACTAGCCGAGATTCTGACCGCCAAGGTTCCCGCCAACCCCGGCCCGAAGCCGCGGGATGACGAGCTCGATCTCTTCGGGCTCACACACCCCGGCAAGGTCCGAACCGAAAACCAGGATCATTTCCTGCTGTGCACCGTGCACCCGCAGGTGGTGATCCACGCGACCAGCCTTCCCGAGCCCGACCGGCTGCCACTGCGTGGCGAGCGACACGCCACCATCATGCTCGTGGCCGACGGTGTCGGCGGCGGCACGGCGGGCGCCGAGGCGAGCCAACTCGCGACCGAGACCATTACGCGCTACCTGACCACGACGCTGCGCAGCTACCATGCGGCCGGTTCGGCGGCGGAAGAGGAGTTTCTCACCGCGCTCCGAGCCGCGGCGCTCGAGGCGCACGATGCGGTGCGGGCGGAGGCGGTCACCCGGGCGGAGGCGGCCGGGAAGCCCGAGACCAAGAAAATGGCGACGACGCTGACCCTCGGCTTCGCCGTCTGGCCGTGGTGGTACGTGGTGCAGGTCGGGGATAGCCGCTGCTATCACTACTGGGACGGCGTCCTGCGGCAGCTGACCCGCGACCAGACCGTTGCGCAGGATCTGGTGGATCGCGGCGCGCTGCCAGCGGAGCGCGTGTCGACGTCGCCGTTCAGCAACGTATTGGCGAGCGCCATCGGTGGCGCGGAGGCGACCCCCGAAGTGACGCGCGTCGACATCAGCCGGCGCGGCTGCGTACTGCTGGTGTGCAGCGACGGGCTGACCAAACACGTGTCGGATGCGGAGATTGCGGCCCAGCTCGGCAAAATGGAATCTTCCGAACAGGTGTGTCGCACGCTGCTCGAGATGGCGTTGGAACGCGGCGGCAGCGACAACATCACGGTGTTGGCGGGGCGGGCGCCGCCAAGCTCGAGTCGTTGAAGAAACCGCCGGACGGCGGCTCCCGTAGGCCACGGCAAAGCTCGCATGGCCCCCGTTTCCGGAGTCGCCTCATGCTCGCATCGCTGCTGCTCCCGTTCGCCCTCCCCGTCATGCTGCAGCAGTCCACTCAGGGCACCCCTGGTACGCGCTACACCTTCCGGATGATCACGGAGAATGACAGTACCGTCGGGACGGTTCGCGAAGACGGGAGACGCGCGCGGATCGATCTCACCCACCATGGGGAGAGCCACGACTACGTGCTGGTACTGGACGGTGGACGTCGCGTGGTCTCCGTGCATACTCGCGAAGGCGAATACTCCGAGACCGCGGACACGACCTTCGAGCGGGTCGTCGGGCTGGGTCTGCGCGCCGCGGACGCGACTGGCGTCGTCCGCTTCCGTGTGCGGGACGTGCGCATCACCACGAAACATCTCGGGCCCGGGGAGCTGGTCGCGGGCCACCCCACGGAGCGGTACCGACTGATTCAGGAGTTTACAGTAGGCGTACGTGCCTTTGGCGTCGCTGGAGAGACCGTGCGCCAAGTGGTCGTCACGGACTACTGGGTGAGCCGCGAGCCCGTGCTCGTCCCCAATCCCCTGATCCGGCTCCTGTCGACCGTAGCATCGGCCCTGGGGCAATCCGATCCGGAGTTTGCCCGGCGCTCTATGGCTGCGCGCCGCGCCCTGTTCGACGGCACCCCGATGCGAATCGTCGTGACCTCGCACTCCTTGGACGAGCCGGACAAGCGCTCGGTGCAACGGATCGAGATTTCCGGCGTGGCGTCCGGCAGGTTCGATCCGGAGATTTGGACGATCCCGGCGGGCTACCGCCGGCAGTCGGGTGACGACTTCTCCTGGCGTTTCGAGTAATCAGCATTCACACGCCTCAATCCACGCGCTGTGCATGCCCGAAGTCGCGCTCGTTACGATGGGACGACCCACGTGCGCACGAGGCGGGCGGCATCCGGTTGTGGAATCCGGTGCCGGTGGTGCAATGGAACCACTGACCTGAC
>DATBLG010000099.1:0-4777 GCA_036555485.1 Gemmatimonadales bacterium
CAGACAACCCAGAGTCGCCCGCGCCACTCATCGAACGCGAGCCGTCGCCCGACGCCAAGCCCCGAAGGACCGCCGTCACCGTCGAGCGACGCGTTGCAGAAGGCGCAGGTGCGGTACATAGATGTCAGTCGTCAGTCGTCAGCTGTCAGCCTCTCCAAGCACAAACCGGCTGACGGCAAACTGGCTGATATCTACATCGGTTCGGCCCGCGGCGAGAAGATCGCCGAGGATCTCTCCGGTAATTGCGGCGAGCAGCATCCCGTTGCGACCGTGCCCGGTGGCGTACCACAGACCTTCCATATCCGGATCGGCGCCAAGAATGGGGTGGCCGTCGGGGGTTATGGGTCGCAGTCCGGCCCAGGCGCGGCGCGTCGGTAGTTGGCCTACCGCCGGGCAGAGGCGCTTCGCCGCTTCACGAACGTCAGTCACCCCTTCGGCGGTGGTGCGGGCGTCGTACCCGACCCACTCCATCGTGCTGCCGAGGATTGCTTCGGGGCCGCGTGGGAGCAGGTACCCATGGCCGTGATAGAGAATCACCGATGGCACAGCATCAGGCCACGCGGTAGCGACGAGCTGGCCGCGGACGGGCTGGATCGGCAAGGAACGCGGCAGGCCGCCGATCCGTGGCGACCATGCTCCCGCGGCGATCACGATGTGCTGGGCAGGGACGGTCGAGTGTGCCGTGACGACCCCCGATGCCCGCCCTCGGGTCGACGCCACGCGCACCACGCCTTCCGGCACCACCGCGGCGCCAAGCCGACGGGCGTCGGCCTGCAGGGCGGCCGTCAAGGCGGCGGGATCGAGGCAGCCGTCGTCCGGAGCGAACAGCGCACCAAGTGCCTCGGGCGCAGTCCCCGGCCAGCGTTCGCGCAGCTGCGCCGGTCGCAGCCAGTCACAGCGCAGCCCGCTCACGTGTTGGGCGGTTGCGCGGTCCTGGAGGGCCACAACTTCCTGTTCGGCAAACGCAACGGTCGCGATCCCGATGCGTTGGAAACCGATATCGATTCCGGTAGTATCTTTCAGGGCGGCCGCGAGGGGTGCATACAAGTTGCGACTGCGGACAGCAAGTGGCAGCAGGCGGTCGTCTAGCGGCTCGATCTGGGTGGCGAGCATCCCCGCCGACGCGGCGGAAGCGGCGGCCGCGTCCGGTCCGGGTGCGAACAGGGCGACGCGGAGCCCCCGCTCGGCGGCGGCGCGCGCACAGGCGGCGCCGATGACGCCGCCACCGACCACGGCGACCTGCGTCGCTGAAACTCCCGCGGGCATCAGGGCGTAAGGCGCCCTGTCCTGTGGGGCAACTCGGGAGGCAGCATGTTTCGGAGCATCATCGGTTTCGCGATCTTCGCGGTGGTAGTCTGGCTCGGCCTGAAACTGGTGTTCGGCCTGCTGGGCTGGGTCTTCGGCCTGGCGATGTGGGTGCTGTGGATCGCCGCGATCGGCTTCTTCCTGTACCTGGTGCTGCGCATCATCAGTCCCAGCACCGCCGAGAAGGTCAAAGAGGCGATCAAGGGAAAGCGGGACTCGACCGCATAGTCGCGCGGTAGCGAGATGTGGCTCGTGGGGTCATCGCCCTTTGGGCGGTGACCCCACGTGCGTCCGGTCGAGGGCAGCCAGCACCCCCCAGCACAACAGTGGCAACAGGATTTCGTGGTGACCGGTGAGCTGCACACCGCGGCCACCCGCGAGCGTGGGCCGTTCCACGACGTTCACGCGGGGCCGGTAGTGGCGCTGCATGTCGCAGTCGCACGCGGTGAACCCGGTCGGTTTGCCCTCATGGAGATTACGAGCGACCGTCAGCGCCTTGAGGAACACTTCGGGCATCACGACGGCACTGCCGAAGTTCAACACCACGCCGCCGTCCTGCAGGTCGGGAAGACTGGCCGCGAGGCGCTTGAAATCGCGGTGACTCGTGGCACCGATTGCCGCACCATCGGCGCTGGGGTGCTGGTGGATGATTTCGGCGCCGATCGCCGCGTGCACTGTCACCGGAACGCCCCGTTCGGCGCAGGCCACCAGTACCGAGACCGTCCGGCCCGGCAGGTTCGTGCGCGTCCGGAGTGTCTCGGCAAGCGCTTCTCCGGCTCCGCGCCCGTCGCGCGCGCCGGCCGCGATCGCCGCGTTCATCTCCCGTCCCGTTTCCTCCGCCATCCCAAAAGTCCCGTCGCCGAGCCCCGCGACTACATCCTCGCTCGTACCGCCGAAGGCGGCCAGCTCAAAATCGTGAATTGCCGCGCTGCCGTTCATCGCGACGTGGGTGATCACCCCGCGCTCGAGTAGCGCGATCAACAAGGGCCCGAGGCCCACCTTGATGACGTGTCCCCCCAGCATGACCACCACCGCCCGCCGACCGGCTGCCAGCGCGACTTGATCCGCCACGAAGCGGAGGTCTCGCGCGGCGAGGATGTCGGGGAGGGATCCCCAGAATGCGGCAAAGCTCGATTCGGCGCCCGGCGGGTGGGCAAGGAGGGATGGGTCGACCTTGTTGTGGCGCTGCGCGATTGGGACGGTCTTCAATCGGCTGAAGTCCGCCTCGCGGTAGTCGGTCATCGGGGCTCCGGCGAGGAGAACTCCTTGAGCTTCAGCGTGACCGTGCCGAACGAAAACGTCGACTGGAGCGCGAGCATGAGACGACGCTCGTCATCGGAGAGCCAAATGTGGGCTTCGGCTTGCTCGGCGAAAATCCCGCGTCCCTTGGGAATAATCGGGCGGACGACAATGGCGTTGAACTTGCGCCCCGCAACACTCACTCGTTCCCGCTTTTCTACCACGATGATCACCGGGTTCCGATCGGGGCGGAAATAGCGGTGGTATTCGTACCGCTTGCCCATCTCGAGTGGGACCGTGCGAACCCAGTACATGAATGCCGCGTCGTCCAGCGGATCCGCGACTGTAGCCTTGGCCGTGTCGATCCCCTCCTCGCGGTAGAACCCGGAGTCGGGGAAGATCTCGTAGCGATTGAGGCGTTTCCGGCCACGCTCTTCACTCGAGTTGATGTAGCGTCGCGAGCGGAAATCAGCCCGGCCGACCCACGACTCCAACATCTGGTCGAGGCGGTACCAAAGGGCGCCTCCCTTGATGTGGAACCGGAACCGAACGGTTTCTTCACCACGAACCGTATCGATTCCCACGACCTCCATGGTGGCCTCGCCCACGCTGAACGGTCCGTATTTGGCCGAATAGACCAGCCGCTCGCCGATGGCGAACGGCACAGCTTGGGGCGGTGGTGCCGGGGCGGGAGGGCTCGGAGGCGCCGCCGTGGTGTCCTGCGCGCGCGAGGGCCCCGCCAGCATCAGGAGGACGGCCGCCATCACGCCGGCGGCGCGGATCACCGGGCGGGCGCGCCAGGCGGACACGAGTGCCTGCCAGGGGCGCATGCGGGTGGGCCGTTGCCGCAGGTCGTAGCGCCCAGTTACCGGTACGCTGTCCACGCGGCGTGCGTGCGGCACGAGGCGCGCGAGCAGCTCGGCGTTGGCGCACCAACCATCGGTCTCGAGCAGGCGGCGCGCGGTGTCCTGGCGGAGCGCCTGACGCAGCGTGATGAGGCGGAGCGCGAGGAACCCGGACACCGTGTCACGCACGCCGCGGACGCGTAGCAGTCGCGGCGCCCAGTGGCGCACCCAGCGATGGGCACGCGGTCGTTCACCTGCTTCCCTTACCTGCTCTGCCACGACGAGGTCGCTCCCCGATTCGACCCGCTTCACCATTTCGTCCATCGCGTCGGGCGAGTAGGCGAAATCGGCCGGCAGGGTGATGGCGCAATCCCGCTTGGGCCGATCGGTGCGTTCCAGCGCGAGGCGCAGCAGCTCCTCGAGGCTGCGGGCGTAGCCATGGCGTTCGCGGTGCGTCACGACGGTCATCGGGAGAACCCGATCGTAGCGAGCCAGTACATCACTCGTGCCGTCGGAGGATCCGTCATCACACACCAGCAGCTGGTACTCGCGTTGGAAGGCGGTGAACACCTGACGGACTTTCCAAAGGACGAGTCCGGCGGTTTTCGCCTCATCGTGCACGGGTACGCAGACGTAGATCATGGGGCTGCAATCTAGACGAGCGAGCGGTACAGAGCCAACGTGGCCTGGGCCATGGACTTGGCGGTGAATCGTGAGGGAAGAGGGAAGGGGGAAGAGTGCTCCAGTACGCCCACCACCTTCTCAGCAAGCGCCGAGGCGTCGCCGACCGGCGCAAGACAGGTGACCGGCAGCACCTCGGGGATTCCGCCCGCCGCCGTGGCCACGACCGGCTTGCCAAGCGCCAACGCATGCAGGATGACGCTGCCCAACCCCTCTTCCTTGGACGACATCACGAACACGTTCGCCTCCCGGATCAGCGCGTCGGCTTCGGTCACATACCCCAGCAGGTGGACGATGTCGCCGACCCTTTGTTCCGCGATCTCGCGCTGCAACTGGTGACGCAAGTCACCGTCGCCGGCGATCGCCCAGCGGAGGTCCGGTCGGGCCGCGCGCGCGTGTGCCGCGGCGCGGATCAAGGTGCGCTGGTCCTTGTGATCGACCAGCGCTGCGACGTTTACGGCGAGCGGCGTCCCGGGCGGGAGGTGGAGGCGCGCGCGGACATCGAACGGGGTGGCGGCACGGGCGCGCACTTCGTCGGGATCGATGCCGTCGGGAATGACGGTGATGGTCGTTTCGGGCATGCCGTCTGCGACCAGAACCCGCCGCACGGCGTCGGACACGGCGATCACCCGCTCCGCGTGAAACCACCCGCTGCCGCGTCGTACGTGAAAGTCAACGCGACGCGTGGCGATCAGTGGTGGAGGGTC
>DATBLG010000114.1:0-7464 GCA_036555485.1 Gemmatimonadales bacterium
GCCAGAGCGTGTGCGGCGCGGCAAGCGGCGTCGCGTAGGTCCACTGCTCGCCGTGGAGGCGATCCGCAGACTGGAAATTGGGGTCGAAGCTCTGCCGAAAGCCGAGGAGCCGTTCGCGCCCACGACCGACCATTGATTGGATCGTCAGCCCTGCGCCGACCACCAATCCGAAGATCACCACGCCGCGAACAATGTCTCGGCGCCACCGGAGCCAGAATTCTCTGCCATTCATAAGCATCCCCCCGCGGGGTGTCTGTGTAAGCTCGCCGACCCTACGGGGGGAGGAAAGTGCCAGTTTCGCGAATATTGCTTCGAATCTTGCCTAATGAGGACTCAGCCTCCGGCCGGGGGACAGCTCACGGCCTGCCGGGTCGCCGACTTCTCGGGCGGTGTCGCCACGACGATGATCGGCGGGAGGGTTCCCCCATACCAGACGGGACCCGCCGACGATGTCGCCGCGGGAGCCTCGGGGTCCGCCACCAGGCGATTGTGGGCCGCCCGGTCAGCCGCTGTCGCCCGGCCGCCGGCAACTGCAATGCCGAGACTCAAGACGGCCGCGAGTGAAAGTGCGATGCCACGCATACTGCCTCCTTCTGTCAAAGCCCACGTACGACGGCGTGGTCACCTGTTCTGACGCGGAAACGCAACAAATCGTTGCACGTACCCTGTCCGAGACCCGTCAGGAGCCTCCCGTCGCCCGCCGGTAAGGGCGACGTTAGCTTTGCTGCCGTGACGAGCCTGTCGCGTTTCCGGGACCTCCTTACCCAGCTGATTGTCCGTGACCTGAAGTCCCGCTACAAGCAGACGTTTTTCGGGGCTTTGTGGGTCTTCGGCCGCCCGCTCGTCGAGCTGGGCGTGTATGTGCTCGTGTTCGGGGCCTTTCTTCGGGCGCCCTCGGACGGCGTCCCATACGCGCTGTTTGCCTTCTCGGGGGTCGTGCTGTGGAGCTTCATTTCGGGCGCCATCTCGCGCGGGGCCCGCAGCATTCAGAGCGAGAGTGGGCTGGTGTCGCATGCCCCGTTCCCAAAAGCAACGCTTCCGTTCGCGGCGATCATCGGTGCCTTCATCGATTCGCTCTTCGCCGCGGTCCCGCTCGGGCTGCTCATGGCGCTGCAGGGAGTGGTGCCGTCGCCGAACACGTGGCTGCTCCTGCCGATCTTCCTGATCCTCCTGATCATGGTTACAGGCGTCGTGCTGATCACCTCGGCGCTGAACGTGTTCTACCGGGACGTGGGTCACCTGGTGGACCTGGGCGTTCGCGTGTGGCTCTTGCTCACGCCCGTGGCCTACGCGCGTTCCGTCGTGCCGCCACAGTTCCAGACGTTGTACAATCTCAATCCTCTTGTTTCGGTGTTCGATTTCGCCCGTGCCGCCCTGCTCGGCAACGCCCCGCTCTACCCGGCGACCCTGTGGTACCCGTTGGGGATCTCAGTCGTCCTCCTGGCTGCCGGCGTGATGATCTTCCGCGCCACGGAGCCCTACTTCGCCGAGTCGGTCTAGCGGTGGCGGTCACCGTTTCGGGCGTCTGGAAGCGCTATCGCCTGGGCAGCCAGACGCTCAAGGAGCTGGTGAGCGGTCTCGTGCGGCGACGACGCGGCCCGCCAGCCCGCCCGAAATCGATGTGGGCGCTCGAGGACGTTTCGTTCCGCGTCGAGCCCGGCTCGACCTTCGCCCTGGTCGGCGCCAACGGCTCCGGCAAGTCGACGATGCTGAAACTGATCGCGGGCATGATGAAGCCGACGCGCGGCACGATCGAGGTGTCGGGCCGGCTGACGTTACTCAGTTTCCTGGGCGGCTCGTTCCACGGCGACCTGACCGGACGCGAAAACGTCTTCCTCGATGGCGCCTTGCTGGGCCTGTCGCGCCGTGAGCTGCGGTCCAAACTCGACGCCATCTTCGCGTTCGCCGAGCTCGAGCGATTCATCGACGTGCCGGTGAAATTCTATTCCTCGGGGATGAGCCTGCGTCTCGGGTTCGCGATCGCGGCCCACCTCGAGCCGGAGGTGCTGCTCATCGACGAGGCGTTCGCAGTGGGGGACACTGCATTCCGGGATCGCTGTCTCGGCCGGATGCTGGCGTTCAAGGAGGCGGGCACGACGATGGTACTGGTCTCGCACGAGCGGTACCTGGTCGAGCAGCTGTGCGACACTGCCCTCCTACTCGACCACGGGCGTGTCGCGGCCGCGGGTCGGCCGGACGAGGCCTTTGCCGCATACGAACGGATCATCGAGGCCGACGAAGCCGACGATCCGGACGAACGTGAGGGCGAGCCGGAGCGCTCACCGCTCGAGATCGAAGCGGTCGAAATCCTCGGAGGCGAGGGCGGCGCGGAGCCCTTGTTCCTCCCGGAAGGCACGCTCACCGCTCGAGTCCGCCTGCGCGCACGCGGTGATGTCAGCGGCGCATCAGTGGGCGTGCAGGTGGCGCGCGAGTGGCACGTGCTCCATGGCACCCGCTGCAATCGACAGGGGATCGAGATCAGCGCCCGTGCGGGCGAACGAGTCACTCTCGAAGTCGCTTACAGCCCGCTTTCCCTCGCGCGCGGGTCCTACGCCCTTCATGTCCTGGTGTTCGAGCACCGGCTGGCGGCCTCACCGATTCTGGTGTGGAAACGCGCGGCCCGGTTTCGGGTCACTCACGACGAATCGGCTGGCGTCGGCCTGGTACGCTTGGTGCACACCTGGCGTCTGTTGGGAGCCGGCGGCTAGGAGGTCTTTCGGGCCCGTTCGCTGGTCCACCAGACGAAGGGCGTGCGCAGGGCGCTCGGCAACCGCACGTGCCGGAGAACGGCGAGGCGCATCCGGAGCGCATGCTCCAGATCATAGGGCGTTACCCGTCCCGCCAGCACCGCCGGCGGTTCCACGCCGGCAAGCTCCACCGCCGCACCAAGCCAGGCCGCCGCGGCATTCCGATCCACGATTTCTCCCGCATCCAAACGGCGCCGGATTTCCGGCCAATCGAGTGCAGCGTCGCTCGTCCAGATCACCGCGGCATCGAACAGAAACACCAGGAGAAATGCGATTTCGGGATGCAACAGTCCATGGGCCATGCCGCTCCACAGCAGCTCCGTGGCCGACGGCACCCGAAACCGCTGGCCGCCGCGCTCCACGTCCATGCCGGTCAGGTAGTGGCGTCGCCACGACTCGTCCGGCGGCACGCCTTGCGCGTGGGTCGTGTGGAGTTCGACCCCCACTTCCCGCTCGCTCCACAGCGCCGGGAGGTGGTG
Organism: Gemmatimonadales bacterium; assembly: GCA_036555485.1. Taxonomy (GTDB): domain Bacteria; phylum Gemmatimonadota; class Gemmatimonadetes; order Gemmatimonadales; family GWC2-71-9; genus DASTHG01. The sequence continues at coordinate 3,227 of DATBLG010000114.1, forward strand.
GTGGTCCGGACGCGGCGGACCTGAAGGGTTGGTGCGCTCATAGCCCAACAGGCGCAGGCCGTGCCACGCGGCACGCGCCCGCCTGGCGGGGATGAGCACGTCCACGTCGCCGGTCACACGCGCGTCGGCAAAGGGGTAGTGATCCACTGCAAGGCGACGCGCGACGCCCTTCAGGAATACGGCCGGCACCCCCATTTCCTGGAGGTGCCCCGACAGCGCCTGGGCCTCGGTTTCGATGAGCAGATTTCGGGCGATCTCCTCGCGCGCCCTCGTGATCACCCACCTGCCGAATTCGGGCTCGATGTTATCGAGTACGTCAAGCTGGCGCAGCCGGCGGTACAGCCAGATCGTGCAGCCTTCGATGGCCACCAGCTGGGCCAGTCCACGGACATCAGCTCGAGCCCATTCGAGCGCGAGCTGCTCGGGTGCCGAAGCCCCGCGCAGGCGCACCGTGTCGAGCAGCAGGCGAGCTGGATGCACGCCTAGGCCGCCGCCCCATCCACCTCGGGGAATCGGGCGATGACGGTGTGCCGCATGGCGTGTTCAGGATGCGACTCGAGATAGGGAACGCCCGCGCGAACCAGCCACGCGTGCGCGCCGAACGGTGCGGGGCCGGGCTTGTGCACTCCAATCCACAGTTCGACCGGGCGCCCGGCACGTCGTAGCAGATGATACAGGACCGCCGCTCGCTTGAGGCAGGTGCGGTGCCAGGGGCCGGGCAGGTGTCGTAACAGCCGATCCACCCACCGGGCCAGGGACACATCGTCCAGGGAATCGTCCGGACGGCGCGCATGACCACGCCCCAGCCAGGTGGCGAGGCGAGCGAAGGAGACCAGATACACCAACGGAGGAACGATCATCACCGCTGCGGTGGCCCGGAGCCGCCACCTCAGCGGGAGCCGTGGGCTCACCGGGCTTCCTCGGGGTCCAGGAGCTCGGCCGCGCGGCAGGTGTCGAGAAACTCGTGGACACTGGCTTCGGCCTGTTCCGCCGTCACCTCATAGCGCTCCATCAGCCGGCGGACCAGGTCAGCGACCGATTGAGGGGACTCGAGTGCCTGCAGAATGACCAGCCCACTCTCGCTCACCGAGAAGTATCGGCGGGTGCCCAGATGAAGGACGACGCCGTCACCCTCCACGTCGGCAAGGCGAAGTTCGGGATGGCGCTTGAAGCGTTGGTTCATGTGACGAGCTCGATCAGGCGGTTCGGCCGGGCGAATAGGTCGCTCCCCAGCGTGACGCGATAGCAACGGGCCTGGTGCGTCAGGCGCGTCAACACATCGAGATGGCGTTGCGCGAGGTGCAGCTCGAGCATTACCCAAGCGGACCACCGCACCAACTCGGCCACGGCCGCGGAGCGCGCCAGCGGCTCGGCGGCCGTGTGGGTGTCGCCCACCGAGGTGAAGATAATGATCTCGGGATCGACTAGGGGCGTCCATACGCCGCCGAGATCCTCGGGCCAAAATCCGACCTTGCCACGCGCGGGGAGCGCGATGCCGCCCGCCCTGGCGAGCAACCGGCGTCCGCCTTTGCGCAGTGCGATCGGAGCGTGACAGGTATGCACCACGACGCGCTCGCCGTGCCGCTCGAGAAACGCCGCGTCGTCAGTGCCGACGCGCCAACCCGACGCGGCGAGCAACGCCGCGGTCGTCGACTTCCCGGCCTCCGCATTGCCGGCCACCAGCCAGCCGCGTCCATCGGGGTCGATCGCCGTCGCCGCATGCAGGTGGAACCACCCGATCCGCCGCAGCAGCACGACCAGCACGGCCATCAGGAAAATGCGTGTACAGCGCTCGAGTCGTTCGACGGCGGCGGGCGACAGCCAAACGGACGCCAGCATGGCGGCGGCCGGCACCTCGGCCGCGGCAGCGGCCTCGTCCCACGCCAAGCGGAGTCCTTGGCCTTCGGGAAGGCGAGCGAAACGCACACCCGGCTGCTCGAAAACCACATCCTCAAGTTCCGTGGAGACGACCGGCATTACCGAGACCTCGAGCGTCAGCCCGGGTGGGGCATCGAGGCGCAGGCCGTCGATCCATGCTTCGAGCGCAGCGCGCACACCGGCGTCGGCGCAGCGGACACGAACACCGGTGGCGGTCACGGGGGAAAGAGGGGGCCTAGACGCACCACGCGCCAGGCCGCGCAACGCGACCCGGCGCGTGGCTTGTCGCGGCAGCAGGATCAGCTGTTGTAGCCGCCGCCGTGCCGATGGCCGCCATGTCTCTTGAACTTGTGGCGGCGGCCGTGGCGCCGGAAGCTGGGCTGTCCACCGCCGGAAATCAGCGTCACATCAGCAAGCGACGCCTCCTCCTTCAGCTGTGGAGCGACAAACGGTTTGCGGGTGTTCTTCTGGTTCACTTGCAGCCTCCCGGGTCCCAGGGTGAGCGTTGTGGGGACAATCTGTCCCTGCGCTTCGAGTAGCAAGCTCCGGGCCGAGTTTGCCGCCCGTTCATCACGCCTTAAGTAATTGTTCTACAAGGCTTTACGATCGCCGTATCCAGGGTCACCATGCCAGAAAGTGGTGGTTGGCCCACACCTCGGTGAAGCGATTGTGGCCCATCTACAACGTTCCCAATCACTTCGGAAGTGTGAGCCAGCCTGCGACCAGTCCCGCGATTTGCGCGATGACCGCGACGGGGAGCGACAATCGTCGCGCGCTCGCATGCCCAGATTCAATGGCCAGAAAGACGATAACCAAGACTGCGAAGAACGGCCATCCTGCTCGCAGATCGAAAAATCGCAAGATGCCGTCGCCGGTCCAGGCGGCGGCGAACCCGCCGACGATCGAGCCGAGCAGCATGGCCAGCTGCTTGGAACGCTGGAATGGGAGCGCGGCGACGGGCAGGAACACCGCCAGAGCACCGAGGGCCGCGAGGGCGGCGCAGGCAAATCCAACGATGTAGCCGACGACTGCTCTCATAGACCTCGCGTTGCGGGGACAAGCCTACTTGTCCTGGCAATATCCGCGCCTGCGGCGCAGGTGAATGCCCGGGAGAGGATTCGAACCTCTATGGGAGTCGCCTCCCAAGGGATTTTAAGTCCCTTGCGTCTACCAGTTTCGCCACCCGGGCGCTGGGTCCAATCTTACCGTATGCGCTCGCGCCGCGCGCCGTCCCCCGGACGAACCGCGGTGATCACCGGTTCCCGCTGGTACGTTCGCATAAACGCCCGCCGTACCGCATCAACGATCGCGCGCTCGCGCGTGCCTTCGGCGGCGTCGGCCGGGCCCACTAACACGAGCACCGCCCCACCCCACCCCGCACCGGTCAGCCGCGCTCCCCAAGCCCCGGCGCGGCGCGCGACCCGGACGACAAGATCGAGCTCCGGCGAGCTGCACTCGAAGTGTCGGCGACAGGATTCGTGCGACGCATACAGCAGGCGCCCGAAGGCACGGAGTTTCCCCTGGGTCAAGAGCGTCGCGCCTACTCGAGTGCGTGCCGTTTCCGTCACCACGTGCATCGCCCGCGAGCGCAGCGGCTCGCTCAACAAGCGCCGGAGCTCACCCAGTCGCGTTTCGGGCCAGTCGGCGAGCCATTCGAGCCCCAGCTCGGTGGACGTCAAGGTGCGCAGTGCTGCCTCACATTCCGCTTGCCGGGTGTTGAGCGCTCCCGCCGCGAGCTCGTGGCGCACACCAGTGTCGACGAGCAGCAGGCGCCCTCGAACCGGGATCTGCCGCGTCCGGCCAGTCGCACATTCGATGAGCAACGCGTGCCCGGCTCGAGCCAGGACGGCGATCGTTTGGTCCATCACCCCGCAGCGCACGCCGACGTGCTCGCGTTCCGCACGATACGCGACGTTCACCAGATCGGCCGACGAGAGACGCGCCGCGGTGAGGGCAGCGAGCGCTCGCGCCGTCGACACCGTGAGCGCCGCCGAGGAGGCGAGCCCCGCGCCGACCGGCACATCGCTCGCGATCGTCACTTGCGCCCCCGGCGGCGCGGCGGCGTGCGCGGTAAGCTCGCGCATCACGCCCACTACGTACGCCGCCCACCCGGGGGGCACTGCGCCGTCCCAACGCACCCGCTGCACGAGGCCATCGCGCGCCGAGACGAGATCGAGCCATCCAGGCTCACCGGGGCCGACCGCGGCGCTGGTGCGCGTCGTCGTGGCCATTGGCAAGACCGCGCCGCCATTGTAGTCGGTGTGCTCACCGATCAGGTTCACGCGCCCCGGCGCGCTCCCAACCTGCGTCGGTGCGATACCGAAGGCGGCACGGAACAGGGCTATCGCTTGCGCTCGCAT
>DATBLG010000106.1:0-6304 GCA_036555485.1 Gemmatimonadales bacterium
GGACGCGCTGATGCTGGCGGGCGGGCCGACGGGCAGTGCCAAGCTCACCAAGATCCGCATCGAACGGTCGGGCGCGCCCATCATGGGGAACGAGGGGCTGCAGCAGGCGATCGCGCAGGGGCGTACGATCGAGCAGTTGAGCCTCCGGGCCGGCGATCAAGTGGTCGTGCCGCGCAAGGGCGGCGGGCTGTTCAGCGAACCCACCATGCGCACGGTGTCCATCCTGCTCACCCTCCCCGTCGCGATCTACGGGTTGGCTCAGCTCTTCTAGCAGCGCACCATGGCGCGGATGCTCTCGGTCGTCGGCGCCCGACCCAACTTCATGAAGCTTGCTCCGCTCGCCCGCGCGCTGGCCGCGCGCCCGGCGGTCGAGCACGTCATCGTGCACACGGGCCAGCATTACGACCCCGAGATGTCCGAGCGGTTCTTTCACGACCTCGGCATCCGCGCACCGGACGAGAACCTCGAGGTCGGCTCGGGCTCGCACGCGCAGCAGACCGCGCTCATCATGCAGCGCTTCGAGAGCGTGTGTGTCGCGCGGCGGCCGGATGTGGTGCTGGTCTACGGCGACGTCAACTCGACCGTCGCGGCGGCGCTGGTCGCGGCCAAGCTCGGTACCAAGGTGGGCCACGTGGAAGCCGGGTTGCGCAGCCGCGACTGGAGCATGCCCGAGGAGATCAATCGCGTCGTCACCGACCGGCTGTCCGACTATTTGTTCGCGCCGTCGCGCGATGCGGTCGAGAACCTGCGCGCCGAGGGCACGCAGCCCGAGCGGGTGCATCTCGTCGGCAACATCATGATCGACTCGCTGGTGCGGAGCCTGCCCGAGGCGGAGCGCCTCGGGGCCCCTGCGGCCCACGGCGTAACGCCGCGGGGGTACACGCTGGTCACGCTGCACCGGCCGGCCAACGTGGACGACCCGGCGACGCTCGCCGAGCTGCTCGCAGCGCTGGCGTTGCTGGCCCGGGACGAGCCGGTGCTGTTTCCGGTACACCCGCGCACGCGGGCGCGGATCGAGGGCTCGCGGTCGGGCGCCCTGACGCCGTCGTCCTCACCCCCTGGCCCTCTCTCCCTGTCGGGAGAGGGGGACGTGAGGCTGCTGCCACCGTTACCGTACCTGGACATGCTTGGCCTTGTGCGCGACGCCGCCCTCGTGGTCACGGACAGCGGCGGGTTGCAGGAAGAGACCACGTATCTCGGCGTGCCGTGCGTGACGGTGCGGCCCAACACCGAGCGCCCCGTGACGTGTACCCACGGGACCAATCGTCTCGTGGCGCCGCGGCGGGGCGCGATCGTGGACGGGGCGCGCGCCGCGCGCGCCGCCGCGGGCAACCACCGCGGGCCGATCGAGCGGTGGGACGGCCAAACGGCGGAGCGTATCGTGGCGGTACTGGTGGACGGTGTCCGTTACGATTAGGGCGTCGCGGTGAAGCGTCGAGGTGAAGCGTGGAGAGGAACACCGTCTTGCGCAACGTCTTGATACTCGGTGTGCTCTTTCTGGTTGCGTGCCTCGAGGACAACGCGGGCACGAACCCGCCGACGGGACCGGGGTCGGACTCGCTCACGCTCCAGCTCGTGGCGCAGGGGCTTTCGAGCCCGGTATTCCTCACCGCGGCCCCCGCTGATACGTCGCGCCTGTTCGTGGTCGAGCAGGGGGGCCGCGTCCGTATCATCCGCAACGGCGTGCTCAGCACCGAGATCTTCCTCGATGTCCGGACGCGTGTACAGGCGGGAGGCGAAGAGGGACTCCTCTCGATCGCGTTTCATCCGAGCTACGCGCAGAACGGCTATGTGTTCGCGTACTACACGAACACGGGCGGCGACATCCGCGTGGTGCGCTTTCGCCTGTCCCCGGACCCCGATAGTCTCGATCCCGCATCCGGTGACACGATTCTCGCCGTGCCGCATCCCGTCTTCGCGAACCACAACGGCGGGCAGATCAACTTCGGGCCCGACGGGTTTCTCTACGCGGGACTCGGGGACGGCGGGGGTGGCGGCGACCCGGACAATAACGGCCAGGATCTCGGCGCGCGGCTGGGCAAGCTGTTGCGGGTCGACGTGAACGGCGCGTTGCCCTACACGATTCCTCCCGGCAATCCGTTTGTCGGCATCAGCGGTGCGCTGCCCGAGATCTGGGCCTACGGACTGCGCAACCCGTGGCGGTTCTCGTTCGATCGCTCGACCGGCGACCTCTACATCGGCGACGTGGGCCAGAATGCGCGCGAGGAAGTGGACTTCCAGCCGGCGGCCAGCAGCGGCGGAGAGAACTACGGCTGGGACATTATGGAAGGGCGCCAGTGCAGCGGGGGCGGCAGCTGCGATCAGACCGGGCTGGTCCTCCCCGTCATCGACTATCCCAACCCGGGCGAGGGCTGCTCGGTAACCGGTGGCTACGTGTATCGCGGGTCGCGGCTGCCCACGTACCGCGGGACCTATTTCTACTCGGACTACTGTGAGGGCTGGATCCGGAGCTTCCGTATTGCCGGCGGTCAGGTGACCGAGCATCGCGACTGGTCCGGTCAGCTGGTCACGGGTGGCAACGTGAGCTCGTTCGGTGAGGATTCGCGGGGTGAGCTGTACGTCGTGACTCACAACGGGCGCGTATTGCGTGTCGTGAGCAATCCCTGACCGAGTGCGCGTGACGCGCCCGTGTCGCAATGGGTCAACTCTAGGCAAGCCCGCGTTTTGTGGTCATATTTCCTGACCCACCAGATCGGGTGGGTGTCTTTCGCCACGACCTGCCGTCATCCGGAGAGCGAGTCGTTTGGAGCCGTTACCGAGGGCCATCCCCCAGGCCGCGCAACCCTACTTTGGCGCGCCAGGTACCGGCCCTTCCACACCGAACGTCCGCATCGCCGAGGCTCGGGACAGTCATGAGCGAACGCGCTCGGGACTGCATCAGCACGCCTCGCGCAACCTGCGGCGGCACGTTCAGCGCGCGCTGTTGCGCTATGTGGTGTTGGTCGCCGGCGACCTTGCGGCGTTTGCGCTCATGCGCTGGGCGCTTCGCGCGGTGCGCGATAGCGCCGCCCTGGGCGACGGTGTCGCGGCGGTGCTCCGAGCGGTCCTTCCCCACGGCATACTGAACGGCTGGCAGTTTGCCGTCGCCGTCGCCATCGGACTGTTCGTCACGGGTAACTACGGACCGGGCGACAACCGGCGCGATACGGCGCGTCTGTTCCTGGGGGCCGCACTCGCCACGGCGCTGCCGCTTTGGGGCACGATCTGGACGCGTGAACTCGGCCTGGTCGCCGTCCAGTACCTGGTCACCGTCACGGCCGTCTGGCTGGGACTGGTGCTGGAGCGCAAGGGTATCGACCGCGTCATCGCCCTGGTGCGCGATCCGGTGAAGACGGCGGCGGAGACGCTTCTGGTGGGACGCGCGAGCGAGTGTGCCGCCCTGCAATCGGCCGGCATCGTGGCGGGCGGCCTCGAGCTGCGGTTCGCGGGGATGATCGATGTGGACCGGCCGACCGCGCGGGGGGCGTTGGGGCACCTGGACGACTTCGCCGTGCTGCTTGCGGCATCCGGAGCCGAAGCGGTCGTCGTGTGCGGCGACCTGCGCGAGTCCGATCTGCGAAAAGTCGTCGTCGCTTCACTGGCAAGCGGATGCCAAGTCCTGGCGGCCCCACCCCTGATGAACCTGCCTGGGGTGGAGCCCGCCATCGTCTGGCGGCGCGGCCAGCCACTGGTGCGACTCACCGCGCCGACGTTGAAGGGATGGCAGTTGTTCGCGAAACGGCTGCTGGACCTCAGCGGAGCAGTCGCCGGCTTGATCCTCCTCGCGCCGATCTGGGGACTGATCGCCGTCGCGGTCAAGCTCGATTCGCGAGGGGCGGTGCTCTTCGGTCATCGCCGCCTGGGTCTGCACGGGCGGCTGTTCCACTGTTACAAGTTCCGTTCGATGCATGCTGATGCAGACCAGCGCTTGCGCTCGGACGCGGAGCTGTATGCGACCTATGTCGCCAACAACTACAAGCTCCCGGAGCACCGCGACCCGCGGCTCACGCGCGTAGGTCGATTCCTTCGTAAGACGAGCCTCGATGAGTTGCCGCAGCTCGTGAACGTGTTGTTGGGTCAGATGTCCCTGGTGGGTCCCCGGCCGATTGTGCCGGAAGAGCTGGGTGAGTACGGAGTGTATGCCGAAACGCTGCTGTCGTTGCGGCCCGGACTCACCGGCGCCTGGCAGGTGAACGGGAGAAGTCGCGTGGGGTATCCCGACCGCGCCCACCTCGAGCTCGACTACGTCCGCCACTGGTCCCTTGCCGGCGACGTCTGGATCCTGCTTCGAACGATGACGGCCGTACTGGCACGACGCGGCGCATTCTGACCGGCACATGAGGCAGGCGCACGTCGCAGTCATCTCCTCGAACTTCTGGCCTGAGCCGACGGGGACGAGCCAGACGGTTTGGGAGTTCACGGAGTACTTGTCGAAGCAGGGTGTGCCCGTGCGTGTGGCCACATCGATGCCGTACTACCCGCAGTGGCGCATCTGGCCGTCGTATCGGGGACGCCTGTGGCAGATCGAGCACCGCGAGCGCATCGAGATCCGGCGTTCGTGGCACTACGTCTCGCCTCGTCCGTCCACGCTGACTCGGCTGTTGCATGAGGCGACCCTGGCGCTGCTCGCCGTCCCGAACCTGTGGTCGGTGCTGCGGCGTGCCGAGGTCGCCTACATCGTGAGTCCCGCGTTGAGCTACGCGTTTGCCGCCATGCTGATGGCGCGGCTGCTGGCAGTGCGGCGGGTCCTCGTCGTCAAGGATGTCATGCCGGATGCGGCGGTCGAGCTTGGCATGCTGCGTAACCGGCTCGTGATCGCGCTGTCACGCTTTCTGGCCAGCTGTGTGTACCGCTGGGCCCACGAGATTCACACGCTCGGAGAAGGCATGCGGCGGCGTATTGCGCGGGACCATCGCCTGCTCGCCAAGATACGTATCGTACCCGACACGATCGACGGCACCGAGCTGGCTCCCGTGGATCCCGGTGCGAACCAGTTCCGCAGTCGGTTCGTTCCGTCCGGGACGTTCGCGGTCGTGCACACCGGCAACATGGGCAAGAAGCAGGATCTTGAGCTCCTGCTGCGGGCGGCGCGCCGCCTCAAGGGCGAGGGCGGCGTGCATTTCTACGTGTTCGGGGACGGGGCGGTGAAGGACGAATTCCTGGCGCGGCGCCGTGAATGGGACCTCGGCAATGTGTCCCACTATCCGCTGCAGGAGCGGTGGATGGTTCCGCACATGCTGTCGGGGGCCGATATCCTGCTCATCAGCCAGCTACCGGAAGTCGTCGATATCGTGGTACCATCCAAGCTGATTGCCGCGTTGGGGGCGGGGGCCATGGTCGTGGCGGCGTGTGCCGTTGACAGCGAGGCCGCGCGCCTGATCCGCGCCAATGACGGCGGGGTATGGGTGCCCGCGAGCGACGATGCCGCGCTCGTCGACGCGATCGAGCGCGTGCGTGGCGGAGCGGTGGACGTGGCCGGGTGTCGCCGCCGGGCGCGCGAGTTTGCGCTCCGCGCGTTCGATCGCGCCGCCGTTTACGGACCCATCGCGCGGCAATACCTGCGGGCGTCGTGACGCCGATTCAACGCTGAGGAGAGTTGTGCGATGATGCGAGTTCTCGTCACCGGAGCCGGCGGCTTCATCGGCCATCATCTGGTCAAGGACCTGGTGGGGCGGGGCTATTGGGTCCGGGGCGTAGACGTGAAGTATCCGGAGTACGAACGGACGGCCGCGCAGGAGTTCGAGATCCTCGATTTGCGTGAGCGGGCCAACACGCTCCTGGCGACGCGCGGCATCGAGGAGGTCTACAATCTCGCCGCCAACATGGGCGGGATCGGTTTCATCGAGACGCACAAAGCGCAGATCATGCACGACAACGTGCTGATCAATACGCACATGCTGGAAGCGGCGCGGTTGAACGGCGTCCGCCGCTACCTGTACACGTCGTCCGCGTGCGTGTACCCGGCGTACCGGCAGGAGTCGCCCTCGCTCGCGCCGCTGCGTGAGGAGGACGCGTATCCAGCGGATCCGGAAGACGGGTACGGATGGGAGAAGCTGTTCTCCGAGCGGCAATGCCGGCACTACTTCGAGGACTTCGGGATGGAAACGCGGGTGGTGCGGTTCCACAACATCTACGGTCCGCTCGGCACGTACGACGGCGGCCGAGAGAAGTCCCCGGCGGCGATCTGCCGCAAGATTGCCCTCGCCAAGGATGGTGGAGAAATCGAAGTGTGGGGCGACGGCTTGCAGACGCGCTCGTACTGTTACATCGCGGATTGCGTGGAAGGCATCCACCGTCTGATGCG